>JBAXPF010000145.1:0-10094 GCA_037132955.1 Verrucomicrobiota bacterium
GCAGGCGGAGGAACAGGTCCGCACCTTGTTGGCGGAAAGCAACCAGGCCCGCATGGCGCTGCTGGGCATCATCGAGGACACGGCACGCACCGAGGCAGACCTCAAACGCTTGGCAACGGCCATCGAGCAGACGGCGGAAATCATCGTCATCGCCGACACATCCGGTGCCATCCAGTATGTCAATCCGGCCTTCGAAACCATCACCGGCTACACCCGCGAGGAAGTCATTGGCCGAAACCCCCGCATCCTCAAGAGCGGCAAACAGCAACCGGAGGTCTATCGCCAGCTGTGGTCCACTCTTACCAGCGGCAATATCTGGCAGGGCCGCCTCATCAACCGGAAAAAAGACGGCACGCTCTACACCCAGGAGACAACCCTCTCGCCGGTGCGCAACACCGCAGGCAAAATCTTCAGCTATGTCGCGGTCATGCGCGACATCACCGCGCAGAAACTCGCCGAAGACGAACTCCAGGCCATCAACCGCAACCTTGAGGCAGCCACCACCCGGGCCAACGAGATGGCGATGCAGGCCGCGATGGCCACGCTCGCCAAAAGCGAATTCCTGGCCAACATGAGCCACGAAATCCGCACCCCGCTCAACGGCGTCATCGGCATGAACGGCCTGCTGCTCGATACCGATCTGGACGATGAACAGCGGAACTTCGCCGAGGTGGTCCGCACCAGCGGCGAAGCGCTGCTGAGCCTCCTCAATGATATCCTCGACTTTTCCAAAATCGAGGCGAAGAAACTCGACCTGGAAACCCTCGACTTCGATCTGTCGGATCTGTTGGAAGACTTCACCGCCACCCTCGCCTTGCTGGCTCACGAAAAAAACCTCGAACTGCTCTGCCGCGTCGATTCCGCCGTGCCTGAACGACTCCGCGGCGATCCCGGTCGGCTGCGCCAGATTCTGTCCAACCTCACCGGCAATGCCATCAAGTTCACCTCCTCGGGCGAGGTGGAAGTGCACGTTGACCTGCTGGCAGAGACCCCGGACGAGGTTCTCCTGCGCTTCGTGGTGCGCGATACCGGCCTTGGCATCTCCAGCGACAAGGTCGATCAACTCTTCAGCAAGTTCACTCAACTGGACGCCTCCACTACGCGGCAATACGGCGGCACGGGTTTGGGCTTGGCCATTTCCAAGGAACTGGCCGAATTGATGGGCGGCGAAATCGGCGTGACCAGTCAAGTCGGCATAGGCTCGGAGTTCTGGTTCACCGCGCGCCTGGGCCGCCAGGAGAACGCCAAAACCGCAGAAGATGAGCCACCTACCAAGCTGTGCGGAGTGCGCGTGCTTATCGTGGATGACAATGCCACCCACCGGGAAATCCTGACCACCAGTCTGACCTTCTGGGGCATGCGCCCGGCGGCGGCGGCGGATGGCGACTCCGCCCTGCAGGCACTCAAGCAAGCGGTGGACGAGACCGATCCGTTCCAGTTCGTCCTGATCGACATGCAGATGCCGGATATCGACGGCGCGACCCTCGGTCGCACGATCAAGGCGGATTCACGCCTTGCCCCTATCCACATGGTCATTCTCACGGCGCTGGGTGCTTGGAACAACACCCGCCATTTCGAGGAGATAGGCTTTGCGGCCTGCGTGACCAAACCCGTCTGGCCCCAGGAACTCAAGACCATCCTCTCCCAGGTGCTGGAGGAACCGGACGCAACGCAACTCAAGTATCACCCCATTACCACCCGCAGCGCCCCCCCCGTGGCCCTCAATCTGTTCAAAGGCCGCAGGGCACGCATCCTGCTTGCCGAGGATAATATCACCAACCAGCAGGTGGCTCTGAGCATCCTTAAAAAATTCGGTCTGCGGGCGGATGCCGTGGCCAACGGTGCGGAAGCCCTCAGAGCGCTCGAAACCATCCCCTATGACTTGGTTCTCATGGATGTGCAGATGCCGGTGATGGATGGCTACGAGGCGACGTCCCTCATCCGCAGTCCTCACTCCGCGGTCCGCAACCATCAGGTGCCCATCATCGCCATGACCGCCCATGCCTTGCGCGGCGACCGCGAAAAATGCCTGCAAGCGGACATGGACGACTACATGCCCAAACCGGTGTCGCCACAGTCCCTGGCGGCGATGCTCAGGAAATGGCTGCCCAAGGAAAAGTCGAAAGACCCGGTGGAAGCCGAGGCGGATGGAGCCGGTTCCTACGACTCCGAATCCGCGACGGAGATTTTTGACGAAGCGGGGATGCGAGCCCGCCTGATGCATGATGCGGCCCTGATTGAAACGGTGTCCAGGGGATTCCTGCTGGACGTCCCCCTCCAGATCTCCGCCCTCCGCGGCTATCTGGAGGCCAGCGATGCCCTCGCCGTCGCGCGCCAAGCCCACACCCTCAAAGGGGCTTCCGCCAACGTCGGCGGCGAACGCCTGCGTGAACTCGCCGCCGAGATCGAACTGGCCGCCGATGCCAACGACCTGGCCGCCGCTGCCAGCCTCATCCCTGATTTGGAAACGCAGTTTGCTGCCCTCCGGCAAGCGATGACTCAAGCCCCATGAACCGCCCCCCCAACCAAGCCCTATGAAAATCCTCATCGCCGAAGACGACTTGACCTCCCGTGCCGCGCTGGCAGGCGTATTGAAAATGCACGGCTACAAAGTGGAGGAAACCAGCAGTGGTGCCGAAGCGTGGCTGGCCCTTCAACAACCTGACGCCCCCCGTTTGGTGATTCTGGACTGGATGATGCCGGAAATGGACGGCCCGGAACTCCTGCGCCGGGCCCGCGGCCTCCAAACTGACCGTCCCCCCTATATCATCATGCTCACCGCCAAGAGCGATAAGCCCCACGTCATCGCCGGCTTGGACGCCGGTGCCGACGACTACCTGGCCAAACCCTTTGATCCAGGCGAACTCCTCGCCCGCGTCGAAGTCGGCCGACGCATGGTCGAAATGCAGCTCCGCCGCCACCAGCAG
Organism: Verrucomicrobiota bacterium; assembly: GCA_037132955.1. Taxonomy (GTDB): domain Bacteria; phylum Verrucomicrobiota; class Verrucomicrobiia; order Verrucomicrobiales; family Akkermansiaceae; genus Luteolibacter. The sequence continues at coordinate 2,928 of JBAXPF010000145.1, forward strand.
CGGGCCAATACCCAGCGCATGCGCGTCGAATCCGACCAACGCCTCCACGAGCTGGAGGACGCCTTGGCCGCCACGACCCGGGAACTGCGCCAGACCCAGGCGGAGCTCAACGCGACGCCCGCCCGCCCACCTACCACCCGCCCTGGGGAGAGTGCCAACAGCTCTCTCAACCTGAGCGATTCCTTCGCCGCCCCCATATCCGGATGGCTGCAGGATGTGGACCCCGACTTCATCCAGGCCATGCTGAGCATCGTCCAGGAAGCCCTCGGCAACGTGGTTCGCCACGCCCATGCAACGCAAGTGGACCTCCGGCTCAGCCTGGTGGGCCGCGAGGTTGAAATGGTCATCCAAGACAATGGCAGGGGCTTCCCGCCGACCTCGCTCTCCGGTTCGAAGGCACCAGGCTTGCTCGGCATGTGCGAGCAAATCGGTGCCTTTGGCGGTGCGGTGGAATTTCTCAATGAATCCGGCAAAGGCGCAGCTGTGCGTGTATGTTGCACCCTGCCGTCGCCTCCACCCGCTAAAATTTCATGAGAATCCTTATAGCTGACGATCACGCCGTGCTGCGCAGCGGCCTCAAACTCATGCTGTCAGGGGCGCTTGCGGAGGCCACCTTCGGCGAGGCTGAAAGCTGCCAGCAGGCCCTCGATGCCGCCTTGCACCAACCTTGGTCCCTCATCATTCTCGACATTTCCATGCCCGGTCGCGGTGGCTTGGATGTGCTCAAGGAGATCCGGGCGCAGCGCATCACCACTCCCGTGCTCATGTTGAGCATGTATGCGGAACGCCAGTTCGCCGTGCGGGCCTTCCGCGCCGGCGCCAGCGGCTATCTCACCAAGGCCAGTGCCGGTAGCGAACTCATCCGCGCCGTCGAGCGCGTCCTCGCCGGCGGCCGCTACGTCTCCACCGTGCTCGCCGAGCAGTTGGCCGCCGTCCTCGGCGATCACAGCTGCGACCTCTCACACGAGCGTCTCTCCGACCGCGAATTCGAAATCCTCCGCCTCATCGGCTCCGGTAAAACCGTCAAGGAAATCGCCTTTGACCTCTCCCTCAGCAGCAACACCGTCAGCACCTACCGCTCCCGCATCCTCGAGAAAATGAACCTGCACACCAATGCCGAGCTGACCCACTACACCATCAGCAACGGCCTCATCGAGTGAGTGCTTGGAAATCTCCAGGGATTCGTAGTTGAAATCATGACACAAGGATCACGAGGGCGCATGCTTCACACCCTCCAGACTTTTCCCTACTTTCAGCGCGTCCCGCAAGCCCATAGTCCATGCACTGCTCCGCCCGTCCCGCGCCATCACCCGCAGCTTCGCCTGAAGCGGGCCGTGACCTAACAGTCACTCCAGCCAACCCAACCATCGCCGGTTCCAAATGAACAACCCATCAGCCAAGGCGACTTATACCCCGCCAATTTCAATCCCCTCGCCGCTGGCCATCCTGGCGGTCGCCCTGGTGTATGCCTTGGCATCCAAGACGGTGCCGCAGATTGCCAACCTGTCCGGCAACATCTCGCCAGTCTTTCCCGATGTGGGGATTGCCCTCGCGGCGGTGTTGATTGTTGGGCGCATGGCGCTGACCGGGGTTTGGCTCGGCTCGTTTGTGACCAATGTCAGCGCTTTCTATCACACGGCGGCGTTCACCGGCCAAACCGCCTTGGCGGCCGTGCTGGCGGCCACTTTCGTGAGCCTCGGGGCGATTGCCTGTGCCGGTGCCGGGGCCTTTCTGGTGCGGCGCTTCTGCAAGGAGGAACACCCGTTGTTCAGCGGTTACAGCGTCTTGATCCTCGCCATCGTCGGCGCACTTGGCTGTTGCATGTTGAGTCCAACCTGCGGCTTGCTCGGCATGTCCCTGGGCGGTTATGTCCCGTGGGAACACTTCGGCGACTCGTGGATCACCTGGACGGCGGGCAACGCAGCCGGTTCCATTGTGGTAATTCCCCTGGTGTTGGCCTGGCATTTCCAGCATTCCTTCAAAAAGAAATCCTGGTTGATGCTGGAAATGGCGATGCTGGGGGCGGTCACCCTGCTGCTGTGCATTTTCGTGTTGTTCCAGCAGCAGGCGCACGTGGAGTATTGTCTGCTGCCCCTGTTGTTGTGGGCGGCCTTTCGGTTTGGCCTGCGGGGTGCCGTCACTGCGGCTGCGGCCATGGCGCTCTTCGCCATAATCGGCACCCGCTTGGACAGCCACCCGTTTGCGGGCAACTCAGTGCATGAATCCCTCATGCTGCTGTATTCATTTTTAGGAGTGGCTATTGTTTCGGTGCTCGTGCTCACCGGCATCCTTTCCGAGCGCAAACGCGCCGAGGAAACCCTCCAGGCAACCAACCGCCAACTCGAGGCCACCAGCGCCCGGGCCAACGCCCTGGCCCAGCGCGCCGAACTGGCCAACATCGCCAAGAGCGAGTTTCTGGCTAACATGAGCCATGAAATCCGCACCCCCATGAACGGCGTCATCGGCATGAATGGCTTGCTGCTCGATACCGCACTCGATGAGGAACAACGCAGCTATGCCGAATCGGTGCGCAGCAGCGGCGAATCCTTGCTCAGCCTGCTCAATAACTTGCTCGATTTCTCCAAAATCGAATCCAAAAAACTCGAACTCGAAACACTCGACTTCGATCTGTCTGACCTGCTGGAGGATTTTACCACCACGCTGGCCCTGCCGGCTCACGAGAAAAACCTCGAACTCCACTGCCGCGTCGATGGCGCAGTGCCCGAGCATTTGAGCGGCGACCCCGGCCGCCTGCGCCAAATTCTGGCCAATTTGGCAGGCAATGCCATCAAGTTCACCGCCTCCGGCGAGGTGGAGGTGCGCGTCAGCGTGCTAACCGACGCGCCGGACGAGGCCCTGCTCCGCTTTGCAGTGCGCGATACCGGACCCGGCATCCCCAATGACCAGATCGGCCGGCTCTTTGACAAGTTCAGCCAGTTGGATGCCTCGGCCACCCGGCAATACGGCGGCACCGGTCTGGGCTTGGCCCTCGCCAAGCAATTGGCCGAGTTGATGGGCGGCGAAGTGGGCGTGACCAGCGAAGCGGGCAAGGGCTCGGAGTTCTGGTTCACCGCCCGTTTGGGCAAACGCGCTGGCACCCGCCAGCGGCGGCTCATCTCCAGCCGGCGCAGTTCGCGCCTGACGCTCAAACCCATCAACGCCCGCAAGGCCCGCATCCTGCTCGCCGAGGATAATATCACCAACCAATTGGTGGCTCAGAGTATCCTCAAAAAACTCGGTCTGCGGGCGGATGCCGTGGCCAACGGCGCGGAAGCCCTCAAGGCGCTCGAAACCCTCCCCTACGACCTGGTCCTGATGGATGTGCAAATGCCGGAGATGGGCGGCTTTGAGGCAACCCGCCTCATCCGCAGCCCGCTCTCCGCAGTGCGCAACCCGCAGGTGCCCGTGATTGCGATGACCGCCCATGCGCTGGCGGGCGACCGCGAGCAATGTCTGCAAGCGGGCATGGACGACTATGTGTCCAAGCCGGTATCACCGCAGTCACTGGCGGCGGTGCTCAAGAAGTGGCTGCCCAAGGAAAACCCGCCGAACCCGCTGATCCGGCCGGCACCGATGCATCGTGATGCCCGCCCCTCACCCCTCACCCCTCCTCCCGCCGCAGTCTTCGATCAGGCTGGGATGACGGCCCGCCTGCTGCATGATACCTCCCTGGTGCGCACGGTATCCCAGAGCTTTTTGTTAGATGCGCCGCGCCAGATCGCGGCTCTTAAGGACCACCTGGAATCCGGCGACTCCCCGGCGGCCACCCGCCAAGCCCACTCCCTCAAAGGGGCCGCCGCCAACATCGGCGGCGAACACCTGCGCGAGATCATCTACCAAATGGAACAGGCCGCCGGCGACCCACCCGCCGCCGCCAGCCTCCTGCCCGAACTCGAAGCGCGCTTCACCACGCTCAAGGCAGCGATCACCCTGCATCTAGCAAATATGCCATGAGAATCCTCATAGCCGAAGACGATTTGACCTCCCGCATCGTGGTGGCCAGTGTTTTGAAGAAAAGCGGCCACGAGGTGGTGGAAACCGTCAATGGCTTCGATGCGTGGCAAGCCCTCCAACAACCCGACGCCCCCCGGTTGGTGATTCTGGACTGGATGATGCCGGTAATGGACGGCCCGGAGGTCCTGCGCCGGATCCGCGCGCTACCCACCGAGCGTCCGTCCTACATCATCATGCTCACCGCCAGAAGCGAAAAGGCCAGTATCATCGCCGGCTTGGACGCCGGGGCCAACGACTACCTGGCCAAGCCCTTTGACCCGGGCGAACTCAACGCCCGCGTCGAGGTCGGCCAGCGCATGGTCGAAATGCAGGACGCCCTGGCCACCAAGGTCGAGGAGTTGCGCCAGTCCCAGGCCGCCCTGCACGTGCTCACGGCACGCATGCAAGCAGTGCGCGAAGAAGAGCGCTCCAACCTCGCCCGCGAACTGCACGACGCCTTCGGCCAGCATCTAACCGCATTGCAGATTGACTTGATGGGCATGGACCGCCACCTGCAAACCGTCACGCCGCCGGATCTGGCACTCTTGAGCGACCGGATCGTGGCCATGGTGCCGCTGATCGAACGCCTCACCGAACAGACGCAGACCATGTGCGCTGAGTTGCGGCCCAGTGTCTTGTTTGAACTGGGGCTGCCAGCGGCCATCGAGTGGCAGGCGGAGGAAACCGCCGCGCGCAGCGGCCTGGTGTGCCACCTCGCGCTGCCGGCGGCCGATGTGGAATTGCACCAAGACCTCGCGCTGGCCTTGTTCCGCATCGTGCAGGAATCTCTAACCAACGTGGTCCGCCACGCGCAGGCCACCCGGGTGGATATCCGCCTGGACCTCACCGGCAGCGAGTTGAATCTGGCCATTGAAGACAATGGCCGGGGTTTCCCGCCGCAGGCGTTAGCGGGCTCCAAGGCCCTCGGCTTGCTTGGCATGTGCGAACGCATCGGCGCGTTTTGCGGCACCGTGGACTTCTCTAACGGCCCCGCCGGTGGCGCCCTCGTCCACGTGCGCTGCACTGCCCCGATGTCGTTAAAATCGTGACACGGGTATCACGAACGCGCGTGCTTTACACGCCAGCGGCATTCCCCTACTTTCAAGGCAATCCACGAGCCCTTAGTCCATGCGCTGTTCCGCTCTAACTACCGCCATTATCAGCATCGCCCTCCTCGGGTCGGCGGCAGGCTCGCGCCTGATGGAACGCACCAGCGACCTGCACGAACGGTTTCTCAATGACCGGCGCGCGGCCTTGCCGGCCTTGAGCGACCCCTTCGGCGTGCCGGCGGCAGCGCGGGTGGTGTTGGAAAGCCCTCACGCGCGGAGGCTTGCCGGCGGCGGTTGGAAGCGCAACGTGATTTCCACCGTGTTCTGGGTGGGAGAGTTGCCGACCGAACACAACCCCACACCTAACACGAAAAGCGCGTGGGATCAAAACTGGCTGGCCAATTTCGGCGGCTACGACGATCCGGAGCGGCGCAACGGCTATCTGCCAGCCGGCTTCACACCGCTGCTCAATCCGTTCTACGTGGCCCTGCCCTACAACGATGTGGCCCGCGGCGGCGTCCACCGCCCGGAAGCCAACGCGGTGATTCCGTGGTTTTGGGCCAACTATCGCGGCGATGGCATCTCCGTATGCAAGGGCCGCTGGCTGGCCATCCACCACGAGGGCCGCGTTTGTTATGCCCAGTGGGAGGACGTCGGCCCCTTCGAGATCGACCACTGGCAGTACGTCTTCGGCAATGACACCCCCCGCCCTAACCGCAATCAAAACGCCGGCATCGACCTCAGCCCCGCCGTGCGCGATTTCCTCAACCTCCGCAGCGGCGCCAGCGTCGAGTGGCGCTTCGCCGATGACCGCGAAGTGCCTAACGGCCCATGGCGCAATTGGTTCAATATCCCTTCTCTAGCAAAACCCCAGCCCTAACCCATCGTTGATGGACAGCTTCACCTGACAAAACATCATGAAAACCACCCCGTTCGCCGCCGTTGCGGCACTCGTTTTTTGTGCGTTTGCTTCACCGCAAGCACTTGCCCAAACAACCGAGCCATCGATCCCGGTCGGTACGCTCACCGCATTCCCGACCGTCGTGCAAACCGGCACCAAGCCAACCTTGACCTGGAGCATCAACTACCCTTCGGTCGTCAAAACTTATATCACCATCTCCCCACCCGGCGGTGGCACGGTCACGCCCAAGCAGAATCTCATTTGCGACATCAGGATCCTGGGGGCGGGCGTAACCTCGCAAAACTCCAATGGCACGATCAATTATATCCGCACCGCAGGCAAGATCCGCTACAACGGATCGTCCACCTGGACCACCATTTTCGATGGCAGTCAAACCGACACCATCGTTCAACAACAGGGAATCATCAAGACCTTGAACGTCACCACGGCCAAGGCCATTGACTTCGGGGGGCAGTATTATTATAGCGGTGCCTGGAGCACACTCCGCACCTCTGGAGTTACCCCCACTTTTGTGTGGACCCTGGTCAATGGCGACCCTTGTCCCAGCCGAATCCCAGATTACAACGCCCCGTCCTTGGAGCATTTCATCAAGCCCTATCTTGATGCCTCGAACAAGGTGCGGATCGGCCCCATGGATGTGATCATCTTTATGGAGTTGACCCATACCAATACTGCCGACGTTGGATACGACCAGCAGGACCTGGTGTTGCTGGTCACATTCCGCACCTCCTGATTCCATGCCAACCCAACCTTTATCAAAATGCCTCGGCCTTGCGCTGTTGGCCATGATGGCCTCCCGGGGCATCGCCGAAGTGCCCGCCATGCGCGACGCCGCAACCGAGGAGCAACTTGTGCTGGCCCAGCGCATGGCGGCTCAGAAGGATCCGATGAAAGTCCTGCCCGTGTCCAAGGTTGAGGATCCAGCTGTGGTCAATCCGCCGCAAGACCTGCTCAGCCAGTCCGATCTCCTGTGCCTTGGCGGCATGGCCACCTTGGTGCCCAAGCGCGCGATTCTTCAGATTCCGGAGACTTACGCCGCCCGCCTCAAAATCGAGCCCGGAGCGAAAATCGTCGGCTGGGCCGATTTCTACGCCGCCAACCGCGGCTGGATCACCACCATCGAGATCACTCGCGTGCAGGCCGAGGGCAAGGAACCGATTGCCGAAGACACCCAGAAAATGCTGACCAAGTGCCACAACCTCA
>JBAXPF010000146.1:0-10042 GCA_037132955.1 Verrucomicrobiota bacterium
TCCTCTGTCCTCTGTCCTCTGTCCTCTGTCCTCTGTCCTCTGTCCTCTGTCCTCTAGCGCCTTGCGATACGGCTCGGCAAGGACGGTTAGATTCAGCGACGGGATTTCACCAAGGGTCAGGCATTCGGGTGGGCAGTCGGATTTGATTTGCGAAAGCTGCCAGAAGGCTGCGTCCGGGCTGACGCCGGTGCCGGCGAGGCAATCCCGCAGCAAGTCGATGCTGTCCTGTTCATCGTAGATTACGAAATCGGCAGGCAGCCCGAGATCACGGGCTTCCAGGCGCAGCATCCATGCACACAGGCTATGAAACGTCTGGATGCGGCACTCCGTGGCAGCGGAACCACAGGCACCCCTAACAGCCAAGTACATCTGCTCCGCGGCGCGGTTGGTGAAGGTGACACCGAGGGTGCTGCCAGGCGCAACTCCATCAGCAATCACTGCGGCCAGACGGTTGGCCATAATCCGAGTCTTGCCGGAGCCAGCCGGTGCTAGCACCAGCAACGTGCCATAAAGCTGCCTGAGCACGGCTTGCTGTTCCTCGTTGGGATAGCTCATCGTATTGGGACTGGTATTAGTTATTGGTGAAGATGAAAAGTCGGAGATGTCACAAGAAGGGCTTACGATCGAGGCGGAAGATCGTCAGCCGGGGGGCTGCTTGGAGGAGAAGACCGGAGGCGAGACGCCTCCTGGACGGCCTGCGGCGGGACGCCGCAGCCACTTTTGAAGAACTTCGCGCTCGGTGCTTTGGCTCTTCATTGGCAGCACGACAGGAATGTCGTGGCTCCTTATGGGCATCCGCTCAATGTTTGTGCGGATTCCGGATGGAGATACGGAGGCAGGATTCATTTTCCACCCTCCATTTCGGTGCGCACGATATGTGTTTTCTTTTCCGTGCCCGCGCGCTCGTAAGCACTGGCCTTGATCTGATTGAGCAGGACATTGCGCGACCAGCCGAAGCGGGCAGTGGCGCGGAGATACCAAAGCCGGGCGGCGGGGTCGGAGAGCTTGTTGAGGATCAGGAGGTTTTGGCCCCATGGGATTTCTGCGACAAGCTGTCGCAGAAAAGCGATCACTGTTTCGGCGGTCAATTTGGCTACAGGCTGTAACCAAAATTCCGTGACTTGCGGTTACTTTGCCAATTCGGCTACAGGCTGTAGCCAAATTGCGGGATCTCTGTATGTGAGATACAATTGCCTGGCGCTGCGCAAATTGCGGGGAGAATAGCCCGTCGATCCTGGGAACGAATTGCGCAGGTCGACCGAGACTTGGTCGATGACCGATTCGCCCCAGGCATGCAGCTTCTGTTTTTCCACAATACCCTGTCCGATGTCCCAGTAGAGCAGGATCACTTCATGGATGATGGCCCGGGCGGCAGAGACGCGGGCGGAAATCACCCGTGCCTTCAACTCCTCGATGAATTGCAGGTAGCCGGGGCTGATGCTCAAGAAGTTGTCCCTTTTCTTCATGGCTTTGACTTTGAGAGAGTCTATCAGGAAAAACGCTGGCAAGGCAAGCGTCGGGATGACAAAGTTTTGGGCGGGTCAGCGGGACTTGGGTTTGGCTGAGGCAGAGTGGTGTCCTTGGGCCCGGTTAGGCATCTCATGGAGCCAACAGTCTTAGGACCAGCCCGTCCTTCACAAAATTTTTGAAGTCGCGGTCAAGAGTCACGAACTCGACTGCATGGCGGATGGCGAAGGCGGCGAGGTATGCGTCCATCCAGACTTTGGGTGAGGCGGTGGGGATGGCGGCGAGTCGATGCCAGAGGACCTCGAAGCCCTCCGGTTCATCGAGCCAGAGGATTTGAGGAAGGGCGAGCAGGTCCTGGCATTTCGACCATGCTGCGGCGTTAGTGATAGTTCGGCTGGCGTAAGTCCGCTGGATAATGTTCCGCCACCGCCATGCGCCCGTCCATGGCGTCGCCCGTGAACACGCCAAGGTTGACCGCGAAATACTCGACCTCCTCTTTGGGGAAGAGCACAAGCTGTACCGCCTTTGGATTCGTCGCCACGCGCACGGTCTTGGCACCGTCCCAGGCAAAGATTCCTAACAACTTGTCCTTGCTGTGGGCCTTGGCTCTGCCCGGTTCGAGGCACGTCGCCCAATTGTTCTCCGGGATGATGAACCAACCGCCGCCCGTGTCGTAACGCACCAGGGCATTGCGTCCGCCGTTGGTCAAGCCACCCTTGGACTCCTGCCAATTCAGGACGCCATCAATCGCGTAGAGCGTGTGCGGAATGTCGGGCAGATTCAGGCTCAGCACGTCGGACGTTTGAATTGTCAGCTCATGATCCGTCAGGTTCTTCACCCACGAGCTGTAGCGCAGTGCCGCACGGCCATTGTAAATTTCGAAAACCTGGCGCGTGAGGATGGCGACCGGCTGGCTGCGTGATAGGGAGATTTCGAGCCGCTTGCCCCACTTCTGCCCGTAGCACTCGATGTCGGAAACGGTGGCGCCTGCCAGAATCCAGCCACCATCGTCGGCCGTCACCAGCCCCCCATCGATCCCATGGGAGAACAGTGGCGCGGGCGGCTGGCCAGCCAGGTAATCGACCTTGGCTTGCAGGTTTGTTAGATATGCAAGCGCCAGCCGACCGTCCTTGAATGCAACATCCAGGGAGACAACCTCATTGTGAAGTTTCCAGGCATTGCCGTTGCCTTTTGAGATCGTCGCCGGACTCTCCGCCATCACAGACGCCGTGCCCAACACGCAGCCAATGAACTGAAAAAGGCGGGACACAGTGTTCGCGCGAAAAAGGCGTCTCACATTCATCCTGAAAACCGACATTGGATCTTAATTATTAGTTAGATAACCACAGATTACACAGATTACACGGATTAAATTAGGTTCCATTTGCAACTTCTCCGAAGTTGCAAATGGTGAAAAAATCCAAACCAAAAAATCCGTGCCATCCCTGAAATCTGTGGTTTTTCTTCCCCATAGCAGGACTTCAACTTCGGATTTGGGGTTCATGCGAACGGTAGCATTTTTGCGGATCGACCTTGGCAGGCCTGATCGCTCACTTCAACGAGAACTCTGCGATGGACGGTCCTGCCGTCGACTGCAGGATGTTCAGGCGCACGAGCTGTGCCTTCACCGGGGTGAATGTCTGGCTGAAATTGGCCCCGATCGTTTTACCTTCAAGGATTGTCTTCCATGCCCCGCCGGCCATATACTCCAGCTTGAAACGCTGGACGCGTTGGCCACCCTCGGCCCATTCATTGATCTCCACTTTGGTTAGATCCTTCGGTCTGCCGAGGTTCACTGCCAGGCATCCCTGGAGATGTTATTCATGGTTTTGCGGATTTGGGTTTGAGTTCGAACGACTTCATGGAAAGCCCGCGCTGTTGAGGTGCGCACAACCAGAGCGTTTGGGGGCCCTCGACCATATATATGTCCAAGGGTTTGGTGGCATTCCAGCAACCGGACCTGTCGGGGGCTGACTCCGCTTCGAGCCAACCGGTGCCATCAAAGACCTTGCCCACACTGATGTCCCAGATAGTCGGGCCACCCGTCGGACTCTTGCCATCCAGCAGGCTGAGCCGCACATTCTGCGTGGTCACCGGCGGGAATTCCTTTTTGCATTCCCCGAGGTCGGTGCCTTCAAAGAGCAGCTTCCACTCGGTGCCCGCCTTGTATTCCACCCGGTATCTGGAGACGCGTTCCCATGAACGTTCGTCGATGATCATTTTGCTGATCTCCCTGGGCTCGCCCAGATCGAGTTCGATCCACCCTTGCTCCTTGCCCAGATTCATGGCCCAACGGGTTCCCAGATCCTGGTCAATGGCCATCTTGGGTCCCAGCGCTTCCTGCTGCCGATAGACATCAGATGCCATGGCGGCCTTGACCGGATACATCGCGCCGAAAGATCTGGCATAGAGCCGTTGGCCCCAGTTCATGGCCGCCAAGGTGGCGGTCAATTCATAGACGCCGGTCTTGGGGACATTGACCTTATAGCCGACCCAGGCGGCCTGTGACATCGCGCCGAAGTACACTTGTTTGCCACCGGTGAAACTATCCTCAGCCGCCACGCCGGGACCGTAGCCACTGATGCCACCCATACTCACAAAATCACCAGCGTCAAAATGCATGACCCCGGGTGCCAGCTTGACTTGCGGACCCGGCTTGACCACCGGTTTCTCCGTCGCCGCCACTGCGGGCGAGGGTTGGAACGGGGCCATCGCGTCTTTGCTCGCATCGGCAACCGCCGGCATGCTGTCCATGACCGCCTTGATCTGCGCCTTATCGGTTAGAGCGGACGCCAGCCAGCGCAGGTGTTCCACATTGGCGAAGGCATTGGTTTTGCGCTCCTTGACGCGCTCCAAAAACTCACCGCCCGACATCATGGCGCGGTCGGCGAGTTTCGACACGCCCCATCCTTTGCCCAGGGCAACCTGCCAGTTGCCATCCTTGTCGCGATAAGCGACCGCGGCATGCGCCGGTTGGGCCACGCCGGTGGCGGGGATACCGAATGCCTGGTTGATGAACACGCCGAAGGAGGATCTCGGGCCACATTTTCCGCCGCCCGAGAACACGCAGCTCATGTTGTTATAAGGAATCTGCGACCCTTGGTATTGCATCTGGCTCGCCATCCCAACGATGTTTTCATTCTTCCTGAATCCGGGATTCCAGGTATTGAGTGCTTCCCGCGCCCAAGCCAGGTCCGCGTCGGACGCGCCCGAAGACACCACATGCGTCATCTCCCAGGCGGTGAGCGAGTCGAAGCTCGGCATCAGCTCGTGGTTCTTGTGTGCTTTGTAGTAGTTGCCGAAGCGGGCCAGCGGCGTGCTTTGCACCTTGGCCATGCCCACACCGACGTTGCCGGTGCCGGGTGGCCGCAACACAGTGGCTATGGCGAGACGCAAATAGACGCCTTCCCGTGACTCCGGATAGGCTTCGCAGATTTGTTTCCAATTGTCCAAAACGATGGCGTTGATCGACCAGCTGTTGTCATATCGGCCAGCCGATTCTGTTGGGGTGCGGGTGAGCAGCACTTCATCCATGATCTTGCCGTTGGACATCACCCAGGTCAGGAACGCCTTGTTCTTCGGGTCCGCCTTGGCATAACCGCCCAAGTCCGGTTGGTCCCACACTTTGCCAATGAACTGCCGCTCGGCCAAGGCGGCGACAAACGCCGGGTCCTTGAGCAGGGCCAGCATCTTCTCCTTGGTGATCTGGGCCGGATCCGCAGGCACCTGTAGTTTCAGCCATGCCGTAAGGTGGCCGCTATACGCGGTGAAATCCCCCGCGTTGATCGCCGCCTCCCGATCCTGCACCCACGCGTGGGCCGTTAGGGTTAGCGAGAACAATGTCATGCCCCAAATGAGGCTCCCCGGCAATTTGCCTGACTTCACAGGCAGCACATTCAATTTCATGTCTGTCATTTTGTTAGTTTAAGATTCAGGCAGATTCAGGTCTTGCTTTGGGACTCTGGAAATTGGTCTCTTCCGGTGCCAGTCCACCCACTGCCGGGCGCGCCGAATGCATACATACCAGTTGGACCCGTTCTTTCGTAAACAATGGATCTTCGTAGGTGCGTTCGTGGGAACGCGGCGATTGGGGCGGAGCGAACCAAGAAAACCACTCAAAGAACTGATGCCACTGATGACACTGATTTTGGATTTGGACCATGGGTGAAGCGAAACGCGGAGTGGCAGAGGACGCGGAGATAGACGCCGAGACTCAGATGGACGGCGGCCTGACCCAACATTGCCCCGCTCCGCGGTGCCATGCCAGTTACGGTTGATGCTCGCCGCCGCTCGCACCCGCCGGGTGGCCCAAGGCCATCCATCTTGCTCCGCGCGGTTGCGCCGGATTGTTCCATGCTCGCTAGTGCTCGCTCCGCGTTCAGCATTCAAGTAAGGACTCTCCGCGCCATACTCTGTTATCTAACAGGAGTTGCCGCTCGTTTGAGTGCCGGGCTGCCACCGGACAGCCCCATCCTTGACGGGAACCCCATGGCCTGCAGGCAGCCCCTGGAAATTTATTGAGAATAATTCTTGATATTGGAGGAGGTACACGTATTTTGCCGCAGCCGTGACCCTCAGCCCACCCTCCAGACCTCAAGATTCCGGGATTTCCCGGGATGGCAACGGGTTGCGGATGACGCCGCAGCGGCAGGAAGTGTATCGGATGTTGCTGGAGAAGCGGGACCACCCGTCGGCGAACGACGTTTTCATGCGGGTGCGAGGCCGACTGCCGTATATTTCCCTGGCGACGGTATACAATTGCCTTGAAGCCCTGGTTGAGCACGGGTTGGTCAAGCAAGTGAATTTCGAGCGCGGGTCCTCGCGCTACTGTCCGAATCTGGAAGTGCACGGGCATTTCCACGATGCGAACTGCGGGGGGATTGTGGATGTGAAATTCAAGCCCGGCATGACACTGGCAGACGTGCTTGAGCTGCCTGAGGGAGCCGTCATTCATGACGTGGAAATCAATCTTCGCGGCCAATTGGTCTTGGCCTGACTCACCTTCCACCCTACACCGCCCGTCTCAACTCCAACTTTTCCCCCCATCCCCACCCCATGAGCCTGCATATCCAAGACCTCCGCGCCACCCTTGAAGACGGGACCGAAATTCTCAAAGGCGTCAGCCTGGAAATCCCGAAAGGTGAGGTCCATGCCATCATGGGCCCGAATGGTTCGGGCAAATCCACCCTCTCCAAGGTTATCTCCGGCCATGACAGCTACCACGTCACGGGCGGCTCGGTCACCTTGGATGGCATGGACATTTTCCCCATGTCCATCGACGCACGCTCGCGTGCCGGCATCTTCCTCGCCTTCCAGTATCCTTCCGAAGTGCCCGGCGTCTCCAATGCCAATTTCATCCGCGCCGCCCTTCAGGCGCGCCTGCCACAAGGCGAGGAGATCGACGCCGTGGCCTACTACAAACGGCTTTACGGCAAGATGGACTTGTTAGAGATCGACCGCAAGTTCACCGCCCGCTCGGTGAACGAAGGGTTCTCCGGGGGCGAGAAAAAGCGCAATGAAATCCTCCAGCTCATGATGCTGGAACCGCTCTACGCGATTCTGGATGAAACCGATTCCGGTCTCGACATCGACGCCTTGAAGATTGTTGCCAAGGGCGTCAATGCGATGCGCTCGCCCGAGCGCGGCTTTCTGCTCATCACCCATTACCAGCGGCTGTTGGATTACATCACCCCGGATTATGTCCACGTGATGGCCGAAGGCCGCATCGTGCGCTCCGGCGGCCCGGAACTCGCCCATGAACTCGAAAAACACGGCTACGAATTCCTCAAGGAGCTCGCCCTCGCGTGAAGACGCAAGACTGATAACCTCTAACTTTCCCCTCCCCATGTCCTACGAAGCCAGTGCAGTCCTTGATGCGGAAACCCACGATGCGATCGCGATCGACCGCAGCAAGGGGGATTTCACCTTTCCGGAACGCAACAAGTTCGACGCCGGACGCGGGCTGACGGAAAAAACCGTCGATTACATCTGCGACGTCAAGAACGACCCGCAATGGCTGCGCGACTTCCGCCACAAGGCCTTGCAGGTGTTTTGGGACAAGCCGATGCCCACCCACTGGGCGAGCAAGGATCTGAACAACATCAACTTCGATGAAATCCGCTATTATCTATCCGATGGAGAGAAGCCGAAGCGCTCGTGGGACGAGGTGCCGGATGACATCAAGCGCACCTTCGACCGGCTCGGCATTCCCGAGCAGGAACGCGCGTTTCTCGCCGGAGTGGAAGCGCAATACGACTCGGAAGCGGCCTATTCCAACGTCAAGGAAGAGCTCACCAAACAAGGGGTGATCTTCGTCAACTCCACCGAGGGCCTGCACCAGCATGAGGACATCTTTCGCCCGTGGTTTGGCAAGGTGATTCCTACTGCCGACAACAAGTTTTCCGCGCTCAACTCCGCGGTTTTTTCCGGCGGCTCGTTCATCTACATCCCCAAAGGGGTGAAGCTCAAACAACCGCTGCAAGCGTATTTCCGCATCAACTCGGAGAATTTCGGCCAATTCGAGCGCACCCTCATCATCGCTGATGAAGGCGCGGAACTCATGTATATGGAGGGCTGCACCGCACCCAAGTTTGAAACCGCCACCCTCCACTCCGCCGTGGTCGAACTCGTCGCCCTCAAGGGCGCCAAAATCCAATACGTCA
Source organism: Verrucomicrobiota bacterium (assembly GCA_037132955.1). Lineage (GTDB taxonomy): Bacteria > Verrucomicrobiota > Verrucomicrobiia > Verrucomicrobiales > Akkermansiaceae > Luteolibacter. Next base: position 8,130 of record JBAXPF010000146.1, read on the forward strand.
CCGTGCAAAACTGGTCGTCCAACGTGTACAACCTGGTGACCAAGCGCGGGCTGGCCATGGAGGACGCGGAAGTGCGCTGGATCGATTGCAACATCGGCTCGCGCCTGACCGTCAAGTACCCCGGCGTGGTCATGAAAGGCCGCCGCGCGCGTGGCGAAGTCATTTCCATCGCCCTAGCCAATACCGGCCAGCACCAGGACACCGGTGCCAAGATGATTCACGCCGCCGATGAGACCACCTCCAACATTGTTTCAAAATCCATCTCCGTGGGCCGCGGCCGCGCCACCTATCGCGGCCAGGTGCATATTCCAAAGCACCTCAAGGGCTGCAAAAACAACACCGAGTGCGACGCCCTGCTCATCAACGCCAACAGCCGCACCGACACCTATCCAGCCATCACCGTCAAGGGCAACCGCCACTCCACCCAACACGAGGCGTCCGTGTCGCAGGTTTCCGAGGACATGTTGTTCTATCTGATGCAACGCGGCCTCAACCAAGGTCAGGCCATGTCCCTCGCCGTCAATGGCTTCATCAACGACCTGGTGCGCGAATTCCCCATGGAATACTCCGTCGAACTCAAGCGCCTCATCGACCTCGAAATGGAAGGCTCGGTGGGCTGAAATTCTGGTCACACTCATGAAAATATCAGTGTCCTCAGTGGGCTTCAGTGGTATCCGTGGTGTTATTTGCATGTCCAACCTTTAGTAGCCTATCCCACGGAATCCTCAGTAAATGATCACCACCGCCCCTAAAGCTTCCGCCTCGTTCCCCGCCTGGTTCGCCGACCGCCAACAAGCGGCATGGGCCCGCTATCTCGCCACGCCCACCCCCAAGCGCGGCGATGAAGCCTGGCGCTTCTCTAACATTAAGCAGCTGGATTTCACCGGATTCACAAGAAGCGAGGGAGCCACACCCGCAGCCGGTCTGATTGAGCGCTCCAGCGGTTTGGATACCCCCGCCGCAAAATTTATTTTCATCAACGATACTCTGGTCCACGCGCAATCCCGGCTACCGGCCGCGGCCATCTGCCTGCCCTTGGCCGAGGCACTGGTTTTCCACAGCGCGTTGGTGGAAGCGCACTTCATGAGACAGGAAACCCGGCTTGGGTCCGCCAAGTATGCCGCACTCCACGAGGCATCAGTGACCCATGGCATGTTCATCCACATCCCGGACGATGTCGAAATCCCAGGCACCATTGAAGTCCATCATTGGCTCGCTGGCACCCATACCGCGATTTTCCCCCATACGCTGGTGGTCACCGGCACCCACGCCAAAGTGCGCGTCGTGGATATCTTCCGCTCGGCGGACGCGGTCCAGCCCGGCCTTGCCATAGCCGTCAACGATCTATCAGCCGCCCCCGGATCCAAGCTCGACTACGTGGCCATCCAGGCGTTCAACGAAGTGACACGAGTCATCCAGATCAACGAGACGAGCGCGGCCCGCGACGCCACCACCACCGGCTTGATCCTCAACACCGGAGCTGCCTGGGCGCGCAACGAATCGCTCTCGCGGTTGGAAGGCGCGGGCTCCCGCTCGGAAATGCTGGCGGTCTCCATCCCCGCCCGCGCCCAGGAATACGACCAACGCACTTTCCAGCATCACGTTTCCCCGGGCGCCTTCTCCGACCTCCTCTACAAAAACTCGCTCTACGACCACTCCAGCACGGTTTTCTCCGGGCTCATCTTCGTCGATGAGGACGCGCATCACACCGATGCCTATCAGACATGCCGCAACCTCCTGATGAGCGACACCTGCGAAGCCAACTCCATGCCCGGCCTGGAAATCAACGCCGACCAGGTCAAGTGCTCGCACGGCAGCACGTCCTCGCAGATCAGTGACGAGGAAATCTTCTATCTCCGCGCCCGTGGCATCGGCCCGGTCGCCGCGCGCCAACTCATCGCCCGCGGCTTCTC
>JBAXPF010000147.1:0-10021 GCA_037132955.1 Verrucomicrobiota bacterium
CCGATGGGACCGATGGGACCGATGGGACCGATGGGACCGATGGGACCGATGGGACTTATGGGACCGATGGAACCGATGGGACTTATGGGGGAGTCACAGGAGCAGGCTCAGGGGCCGCAGGAGGTGCGGCGGGTGCAGGAACCTCAGGTGCGGGTGCGGGTGTCGGCTCAGGAGTGGCCGGCGCAGGCTGCGGCGCGGAAGGAACAGGGGCGACCGGGCTCGGCGGGGCCACTGGCGGGGCCACCACGGGCACGGCTTGCGGGGCGGCGGGCTTTTCGGCGGCAGGATTTTTTGCCGTAACCGGGGGTTTGGCATCCTTGGTGAGGCCCTTTTGTTTGTTTTGATGGCCGATGAGGATGGCCAAGGTCAGGCTCAAAATGAAGAACATGGAGCCCAGATAGACGGTACCCCGTTGCAGCACGTTGGTGGTCCTTGCACCGAACACCTGATCAGTGACGCTGGCACCAAAGGCGGCACCGAGGCCTTCCTGTTTGGGGCGTTGCATCAAAATGAGCAGCGTCATCAGCAGGCAGACAAGGACGAAGACCACCAACAGGAGGTTGATGATGATGGGAAGCCATTCAATTGCAGCTAGAATCATGGGGCGGCAAAACTACGGGGCATTTTGTCGCTTGTAAAGCAAGGACTTTAGGGAAATGTCAACGCTTGCCCGCAATTGCCGCCGATTGGCGCTTGATACGCTCTCGTCTCCGGGCCCATCGTGGGGCCGCCGATGAAAGAATTGCTTGCGGAACTCGAACGCTGGGGATCGGACGTGATCTTTGGGCGCGCCAAGGGATTTCGCGCAGCGATGATGCGCCTTTTCATGCGCACCCTTTCCGGGCTCTACCTGTGGGTGGTCCAAACCCGCCTCGGGCTTTTCCGCAATCGCTGGATCCCCCAGCATCACCTCGGCACTCTCGTCGTGGCTGTCGGCAACATCACCGTCGGCGGCACCGGCAAAACCCCCGTCGTCGAATTGCTCGCCCGCTCGCTGCGGGATCGGGGCCGCCGCGTCGCCATCCTCTCCCGCGGCTACAAAAGCCGCAAACTCGAATCCCCCCAGCACTGGCCCGGCCCCACCGGCCAGCCGCTGCCAGCCGAGACCTTGCCCAAAATCGTCTCCACCGGCAGCAAGCTGTTGCTGTCGTCGAAGTTTGCCGGTGATGAGCCGTATATGTTGGCCCGCAACCTCACCGGGGTGGCCGTCATCGTCGATAAGGACCGCGTCAAAGGCGGCCGCTTCGCCGTGAGCCAACTCGGCGCGGACACCTTGTTGCTCGACGACGGCATGCAATATCTGCGCCTGGCCCATGCCCTCGATATCGTGCTGGTGGATGCCCGCGAGCCGTTTGGGACCGAAGCGTTGTTGCCGCGTGGCACCTTGCGCGAACCGCCGCGCAACCTCTGCCGCGCCGGCTACATCCTCATCACCAAGTGTGACGGCGGATCCAATGAGACCCTTGTCTCGCGCCTGCGCCGCTACAACCGCACCGCAGAGATCATCGAATGTGCCCATGGCCCGATCCATCTCGAAAACCTCTTCACTGGCGAGCGCCAGCCGCTCGCTTTCCTCAGAGACAAATGGGTCGCCGCCATCAGCGGCATTGCGGTGCCGGAAAACTTTGAGCGCTCGTTGGAAAAACTCGGTGCCCGCGTGGAAATCCGCCGCCGTTTCCCCGACCACCATCGGTTTCCCCGCCGGGAAATCGACAAGTTCATGCAACGCTGCGTCGAGCGCGACATGGAACTCATCCTTACCACGGAAAAAGACGCCGTGCGTTTCCCCCGGCCCACCGAGCTGGATGTGCCGGTGTATTTCCTGCGCATTGAGGTGGAAATCCTCAAGGGTCACGCAGCTTGGGAAGGATTGTTAGACAGACTAAGCCAGCCGCCGCCTGCCCTCGATCACGTGCTGCGCCACCGCGAGGCCTACCGGCCGTAGGCTATTTTCCCGCAAGCAATTCCCGGTTGCTCCACAGGTAGTTCCACCCGGAGATGAGGGTGAGGGCCAGCGCCAGCCACAGGCCCGCCGGGGTGAGCCAGCCATCGGGCTGGGACAAATAACGCAACAACCGAAGGCCCGGGTTGTGGGGGGCTGGGGCGTCCACCGCGAACCACACCAAACAGGTGATGCAATACATCAGTTGCATGCCGGTTTTCCATTTGCCCAGATGATCGGAGGCCAGCACCCGACCGGCCTCGATGGCGACCTGGCGCAAGCCGGTGATGAGGAACTCACGCGCCAGAATCAGCACCGTGACCCACACCGGACACTGCCCCTTGGCGCTCAGATAGACAAAAGCCGAACACACCAGCACCTTGTCGGCCAAGGGGTCCAACAACTTGCCCAGCGGCGTGACCAGGCCATACTTGCGGGCGAAATAGCCGTCGAACCAATCGCTGATGGCCGCAATCACAAACGCAACCAAGGCAATCCAGTGGCCGACGTGGCTCGCCAGCGCCGTGCCTCCAACAAAAATGGCGGTCAGCACCAAACGGCAGAGGGTGATCGAGTTCGGCAAGTTCACCCGCGCAATGTGGGAAATAAAGCGCCCTTTGGCAACAAGAGGTTGCACCACGGCGGCAACTTGACTAAACCCGCACTGACTTCCCCATCCTTATTATTTATGAGCAACAGCGACTTCGGACTCATTGGTCTGGCCGTCATGGGCCAGAATCTCGTTCTCAACGTGGAAAGCCGCGGCTTCCAGGTCTCGGTGTACAACCGCACCAGCGCCGTCACCGACGCCTTCGTCGCCGCCCATCCGGAGAAAAGGCTCGTGGGTGCCAAGACCCTCGAAGACTTCGTTCAATCGCTGGCCGCACCGCGCAAGATCATGATCATGGTCAAGGCCGGCGCCCCCGTCGATGCGGTTATCGAGGCGCTCATTCCGTTGTTAGAACCTGACGACATCATCATTGATGGCGGCAATTCCCTCTACACCGACACCGAACGCCGCGACCAATGGCTCAGCGGCCTGGGCCTGCGCTTCATCGGCACCGGCGTTTCCGGCGGCGAGGAAGGTGCGCGCAAGGGCCCTTCGATCATGCCCGGCGGACCGGCCTCCACCTGGGAAGTCATGCAGCCGATCTTCGAAGCGATCGCCGCCAAGGTCGATGGCGAACCCTGTGTCTATCACATCGGCCCCGGCGGTGCCGGCCACTTCGTCAAGATGATCCACAACGGCATCGAATACGGCGACATGCAACTCATCTGCGAGGCCTACAATATCTTCAAGGCCGCCGGCTTCAGCGCCGCCGAACTCGCCAGCGTCTTTGACTCATGGAACCACGGCGAATTGGAAAGCTATCTGATCCAGATCACCGCGGAAATTTTCAAACAAACCGACCCGCAAACCGGCGCGCCCGTCGTGGAGAAAATCCTCGACACCGCCGGCCAGAAAGGCACCGGCAAGTGGACGATCCTGAGTGCGGTGGACAACGCCGTGGTCATCTCCACCATCAACGCCGCCGTCGAGGCCCGCATCCTCTCGTCCATGAAGGACCAACGCCTCGCCGCCAGCAGCGAGCTCCAGGGACCTGACACAACGCTGACCACCGACAAGGCGGCCCTCGTCCAACAAGTCCACGCCGCGCTCTACGCTTCCAAGATCATTTCCTACGCCCAGGGCCTCGACCTCATCACCACCATGAGCAGGCAAAAAGGCTGGAACCTCGATCTATCAAAAATCGCCGCCATCTGGCGCGGCGGCTGCATCATCCGCGCCCGCTTCCTCAAGCACATCACCGCCGCCTACCGCGCCAACCCCACCCTCGGCAACCTGATGCTCGATCCGTTCTTCAAGGACATCCTCAACCGCAGCCAGCAGAACTGGCGCGAAGTTGTCGCCCGTGCCATGCTCAACGGCATCCCGGTGCCCGCCTTCTCCGCTTCGCTCGGCTACTACGACAGCTATCGTAGCGCCGTGCTGCCCGCCAACCTGCTGCAAGCCCAGCGCGATTTCTTCGGCGCCCACACCTATGAGCGCACCGACCAGCCCCGCGGCCAAATGTTCCACACCGACTGGCCGGAGGTGATTGGTTAGTAGTCTCGGACTTCAGTCCGCAAAGCCCATGGGGAGCGCCGCAAGGCTGCGCATAGGCTCGCGACGGTCACAGACCGCCGCTACAATTCTTCTTCCTCCTCCAGCGGATGTACCAACAGCTTCGCGGCGGGCTTCCACGACCGGAATGCTCGTAGCAGTGGTCTGTGACCGCCGCTGGCTATCTAACGCGATGCATCGCCTTCGCACGCCACTCACAGTGCGCCACAATGCCTGTCAGTGCGCGCTTGACCTAACTTCGAGAATGCCTCATTTCCATGGCAGTCATGCCCAAAGTCCGACCGGTTTTGTCTGCTCCATTGGGGTTTCCAGCGGTGGCATTGCGTCCATCATGCATCGCACATGCCATGGCCGGATGGATGCTGCTCGCGCATCCTGCCAGTGGCGCGGATCAGGAACCTGCCGCACCTGCCGACTTGCTGGAAATATGGCAGGATTACGGTTTGCCCCTGCCACCGCCGGAGGCGCCCTTGGTGCGTTTCCCAACCGGCGTGCGCACGGTGGAGAAAAATGGAGTTGCGCGGCCCCAATACAGCCTCGGCTTTCTCATCCGTGAGGCCACGGATGGCCGCAAGCCGGAAATTCTCGCAGGCTTCATCAAAGTCGGCGAGGATTTCCGACGGGAGGATGAGATCGAGAAGATCGAGCCGAACGCAGCCGTGCTCAAGGACCGGTTGCTTGCCGCCGAACTCGGCATCATGGGCGAGAACTCTCTGTTAGGAACCGCCCTCCAATGCGAGGCGCGGGGCTGGGGCGATTTTGCCCGCACCGTGCTGGATCGTTCGCTGCAGCAGAGCGCCGGACATCACTTTGAGCCCACCTACCAAGCCGCGGGAACAACTGCCAGGACGGCGGTGTATTTGTTAGTCTGGCGGTATTTGCAAGCCGAGGCGATGCGTCCCGGCAACGACAGGGCCGCGCTGGCGGCGAAAATGAAACGATTGTTAGATTCCGGACACGATCTCCCACGCGGCTCCGGGCGCTGGCTTTATGATGCCTTGCACGCGGCGGCCCAACCAGGCAAGGGCAAACCTGGCACTCCCGAGGCATTGATTGATCGGTTGGTGGATTCCCAAAAAGGCGGGGGCGGTTTGTTGTGTGGCGGCAAGGCACCTGCGACGGAACCCTACGATCAACTCGAGGCGCTCGGATTTGCCGCCGTACCGGCGTTGTTGGACCATTTGGACGACCCGCGTCTGACCTGCTCGATGATGCGGGGCTTCAACAATTTCCCCGATTGGCCGCGCCGGGTGGGAGACTTGGCGAGCGATTTGCTACAAAATCTGGCGGGCGATGAGCTCGGTGCCAACTGGCTCGACCGTCAAAAGGGCACTGGCGTTGCGGTGGCCGCCGCCCGTGAGTGGTGGAGGAAAGTGCAGGCGGTTGGCGAGGAAGCCTGGTTGGTGCGGAAGGCCGTGGCCAAAAATAACGATCCCAACTCCTTTCCTAACGACACTCTCCTGCGCATCCTGACGGTGCGCTATCCCAACCGCCTGCCTGATGTGCTAGAACAACAGGCGAAGCGCCGACCGCTGGCACAGTTGCATCCGGTCATCACCGCACTGGTGGAAAGTAACCTGCCGGAAGCGGAGAAGTCCGCGTTGCTGAAAAAAACAGCGCGGCACTCAAATCCGGAGTCCAGGCGGGCTTCTCTGTTAGAGCTCGTCAAATACGACTCCGCCTTCTTCAACGCCGCAGCCATCAAGGAAATCGACGCCATGGCCAAGGTCGCGCACGGCCCCTACTGGGAATCGCCCGAAGCCAAGTTGAGCCATTTGGCACTCCGCACGGCGGATGCCGGGGTGTGGGCTGCGCTGTTGCGGGCCACGCGGCGCGCGGAGGTGGGGCTGCGCCTGGAGTTGATGAATCCCATGAATTACTCGTATGTGGGCGACCATTTCAAGGAAGCGCGGCTGGCCTATCTCGGTGCGTTTCTCGATGATACCGCGCTCAGAGAGTTGCCGAAACAGGATGAGGGCACCAAATATTCCGGCCCGTGCGCCGGGTTCACTTTTCCCCGGTTGCGGGTCGGTGATTTCGCCGCCATGCAATACGGCGGCGTGTTGGCATGGCCGGACCAGCCCGACCCAGACTGGAGCCAACCACAATGGGATACCCTGCGCGGCCGGGCCAAGGCGGCACAAGCGGCTAAGTGATCCAACCGCCATGACATGATCTGTCTAACGGCGGCATGGCGGTTGAAAACCGCCGCCACGGAGCTGTCGCACATCACGACTCTTCACTTCTTTACTTCTTCACCTACTTACTTCTCTTCCTCTTCCTCCTCCAGCGGGTGCTCTTCCTCGTGCCAGTGCTTGGCGACCTTGCCGTCGAGCCAGGCGAAGTTCATCGGATAGACGTCGGGGTCGAACATGACATGATAGAAATGCCAGATCACGATGGCCAGGCAGGCGAGGATCGCCTCATAGTAATGGATGGTGACGGCCACATCGATGACCCAGCGCGGGAACCATTGGGTGACGTCGATCTTGAGCCAGATGGCCAGGCCGGTCACACCCATCACCACGGTGCCCCACACCACCGCCCAGTACTCGATTTTTTCCGGATAGCCGAAGCGGCCGAACTGCGCCTTCGGCTTGCCCATGGCCAGGTGGCCGGCGTTGGTCATCACGTCGCGGGCGTCCTGCCAGCGCGGCCACAAGTCACGCAACAACTTGCGGCCCGCGGCGGTGAATGCGACGTAGTAGATATGATAGAGGCCGCCGCCGATGAGCACCAGGCCGGCGATGCGGTGGATCCAGCGGCGGATTTCCTCGCTGCCCATCAAATGGGCATACCAGGTGTTGGGAAACTTCAGCGCGAAGCCGGTCACCGCCAGCAGGATGAAACTGGCCATCAACGTGAAATGTTGGAACCGCTGGTTGCGGTCCATGCGGGTGACCATGGCGCCATGCGCGCGCCGCCGCGCCGCCACCTTGCGCCACCAAGCCAGGCCGTTGTGCGCGCCTAACAAGAGAACCGTCACCACGATCAGGACCACGTAGATGTTGCGCACCCAGCGGCTCACCACCACGCCGGTCTCGTTGCCCTTGGCCTCGTTGGAATGAATCTTGCCGTTCACGAAGCTCTGCGTCGCCCCGGGGTGGCACTTGCCGCAGGTTGTCATCAAGTGTGCCGGATGAATCGTCGAGTCAGGATTGGCGGAGCGCAAAATCTTGTGGTAGCCGTGACAACTCGCGCAATTGGCCGCCAAGGTGGAGCCGCCGGTGGCGGCCAGCCCGTGGTAACTCTCGAAGAAGGTCTTGACCCGGTCATCCGGCATTTTGAAGCGGCTGTTGATGCGTTCGCTGGCGTGGCACTTGCTGCAGGTTTCCGCCGTGCGGAATGAGGCCGACGGGTCTTTGAGACCGACGATTTTGTGCTCCGCATGACAATCGATGCAGGTGGCGCCCTCGCCCTTGCTCAGCGCCTGGCCATGCACGCTGGCCGCCACATCCTCGGCTTCGGCGGTATGACACTCGCCGCAGGTTTTTCCCAGATTGGAGACATGGATCTTCGACTGCGGCGAGGTCCTTGGAAACACCTCGTGATTGCCATGGCAATCCTTGCACGTCGCCGCCGTGTCGTTGCCCTTGTCCAAGGCGATGCCATGCACGCTCGCCCCGAAACTCTTCGATTGCTTCTCATGACAGCCCGCGCAATCCACCGGCTTGGCCGCCTTCGCGTCATCCGGATGCTCCGCCGTGAGGTCCTTGTGACACTCGGCACATTGCGTCTTGCCATGCACCGAGGCCTTCAACTTGGCTTCGTCCGCAAACATCGAGACCTTCTTGCCGCCAGGCAGGTCTTTGGTTAGATCCTTGTCACTGTGGCATTCCAGGCATTTGTCGTTAGGAATGCGTTCTTCGGCGGCCCACCCCAGCGAGGCAGACAGGGCAATGACCGACAGCAGCGGTAAGAAATGGCGTTTCATAAGGGTTGAAATCCTGCGGGGAAACGGACCTGCGCCGCTGGCAAACACGCGGTCGGCAATCCACCACGAACCTTCAATAAAGCCAGCAAGGAGCAATTCCGTGAATTGGATGATAGGCAAGCCGCACGCCCCGGCAAAGCCCAATGTGCCGTCCCCCTGCGCATCCCTTTGCAATCATTGCGCATCAGTCGCGATTGGGCCTCCTGGCGAATTTCCGATCTTGCTGCGGCTGCGCAAGTTCATAGGTTGCCGTCTTCTGCGGTAAGGGAAACCTTTTGCCGCAGGGATTAGCCCTCGCCCTTTCAACTCACACGCCCTCTCATGCATACCCCGCTCAACATCATGCCCCGCCTGCTCAGCCTCTTGTGGATCGTGGCGTGGCCTGCCGCGGCACTGGCTGCCGAAGGCGAGGCCGCCACAGTGACCAAGGCCGCCAAGGAGATCATCCCCAATGACAAGTGTCTGGAATGCCACAGTGACAAGGATCTAACCAAAGATCTGCCCGGCGGCAAGACGTTGTCATTGTTTGTGGACGAGAAAATCCGCCAGACATCGGTGCACGGCAAACTCAGCTGCGCGGATTGCCATGGCGACCTCACCGCCGAGCACCCCGACGACACCAAGGCGGCCAAGCCGGTGAATTGTGCCAGCTGCCACAAAGAACAGGGCGACATTTACGCCACCAGCATTCACGGCATCAGTCGCTCGATGGGCTCGTCTGGCGCGGCCTCCTGCAGCAGTTGCCATGGCACCCATGCCATGCTGTCGCCGAAAAACCCGAACTCCCCGACGTTCAAGCTCAACCTTTCACGGACCTGCGCCAAGTGCCATGACAATGCCGGCATCAACAAGGAATACCGCATGCGCTTCCCGGATGTGGCCTCCCATTATCAAGAGAGCATCCACGGCCGCGGCATGGAAAAAATGGGTTTGGTGGTGGCCCCTTCCTGCAACGATTGCCACGGCGTTCATGACATCAAGCGCAGCGTGGACCGCAGCTCGCCGGTCAACAAGGCCAACCTGGCCAAAACCTGCGGCAAATGCCACCTCGGGATCGAGGAAACCTATAACAAAAGCATTCATGGCCAGTTGTTAGCCAAGGGCGACTCCCGCGGGCCGGTCTGTAATGATTGCCACTCCGCGCATGAAATTGAAAATCCCAACACGGCCCACTTCAAACAAGCCAGCGACAACCGCTGCGGCAAGTGCCACGAGGAAAGCCTCAAGCATTACCGCGACACCTATCACGGCAAGGCGATGGCCTTGGGCCAACCGAACGTCGCCAGTGATGTGGCGGCCTGCTTCGATTGTCATGGCGATCACAACATCCTGCCTGTTTCCAACCCGGCATCGCAACTTTCCCCACAAAACATCCGCGCCACCTGCACCAAATGCCATCCCGGCGCCACCGTCGGCTTCACCGAATACGTGCCCCACGCCAATCCGCTGGATGGCAAAAAATATCCGGCGCTGCACCTCACCTTCGTGCTGATGACGGGATTGCTGCTGTGCGTGTTTGCCTTTTTCGGCGGCCACACCTTGCTGTGGCTGGCGCGTTCGGTGTGGCTCTACCGCCATGACTCGAAGGCTTATCGCGAGACGAAATTCGAGACCCAGGTCGATGACGAGTGGTTCACGCGCTTCACGCCCTTTGACCGCTTCCTCCACTTCCTGGTGGTGACCAGCTTCCTGTTGCTAGTGATTACGGGGATGCCACTCAAGTTCTACTACACCGAATGGGCGAAAGTCTTGTTCGACGTCATTGGCGGGGCTGAAACCGCCCGCGCGCTCCATCGCTTCGGCGCCTTGGTCACCTTCCTCTATTTTGTCCTGCACCTGATCGACCTCATCACGGCATCGTGGCAAAACCGCGGTGCCATCCGCAATCCGGAAACCGGCAAGTGGGAGCTGAGGCGTTTCTTCGGCGCCGTCTTTGGCGCGGATTCCATGGTGCCATCCCTGAAACACTGGCACGAATTTTTCGCCCATCAAAAATGGTTCTTCGGCAAGGGTCCCAAAC
>JBAXPF010000148.1:0-9942 GCA_037132955.1 Verrucomicrobiota bacterium
GGTCTCGATGTCGCGCGGTCCGATCTCGATGCGGATGGGCACGCCCTTTTTGATCCACTCCCATTTTTTGACGCCGCCGCTCAGGTCGCGGGTGTCCACATGGACGCGCAGCGGGTCGCCGCAATACGTTTGATGCCGGAGGGTTTCGGCCAGCGCCTGACAGGCGTCGAGCACCGCTTGTTTGCTATCCTCTTTCGGGGTGATCGGAAGAATGACGATTTGTTGGGTGGCGACGCGTGGCGGCAGGATCAGGCCGTCATCATCCGCGTGCGCCATGATGAGGGTGCCAATGAGGCGGGTGGAAACTCCCCACGAGGTGGTGTGGACGTGTTGGATCTGGCCCTCGCGACCGGCGAAGGCGATGTTCTGGGCCTTGGAGAAATTCTGGCCGAGGTAGTGGGAGGTGCCGGCTTGGATGGCCTTGTTATCCTGGACCATCGCCTCGACGGTTAGAGTCATGTTGGCGCCGGGGAAGCGTTCGTTTTCGGTTTTCTCGCCGGCGACGACGGGGATGGCGAGGTGGTCGCGGAGAAACTCCTCGTAAAGCCGGTGGATCATGCGGGTTTCGACGATGGCCTCATCCTGGGTTTCATGGGCGGTGTGACCTTCCTGCCAGAGGAACTCGGCGGTGCGCAAAAACAGGCGCGGCCGCATTTCCCACCGCATCACGTTGGCCCATTGGTTGATGAGCAGGGGCAGATCACGGTACGACTCGATCCAACGGGCAAAGGCCGCACCAATGATGGTTTCCGAGGTCGGGCGGATGACGTAGGGCTCGGCGAGTTCGCCGGTGGGGATGAGCTTGGTCTTGCCGGTGACCGGGTCCTTGACCGACTCTAACCGATGGTGGGTGACCACCGCGCATTCGGTCGCGAAGCCTTCCGCGTGCTCGGCTTCTTTTTCCAGATAGGAAAGCGGAATGAGCAAAGGGAAGTAGGCGTTTTGGTGGCCGGTGGCCTTGAAGCGCCGGTCTAACTGTTGCTGGATGAGTTCCCAAATCCCATAGCCCCAGGGCTTGATGACCATGCAGCCGCGGGTTTCCGAGTTTTCGGCGAGGTCGGCCGCCTTGATGACTTGCTGATACCATTCAGGAAAGTCTTGGGCGCGGGTCGGCGTGATGGCGGTCTTTTCAGTGGACATGGTGGCTGGCGGCGATTCAACCCATGAATCGGCCCGAAAACCACTAAAAACGGCGACGGGAGCCGACTTTCGCTGCCGCATTTTCATCTTGATGCATCCACGACCACCCCCCATCCTGCCCGTCCCCATGATAGAGACGCCACCCACCTTTACCCCGCCTGCGGATTTGGAAATCAAGGACGCGCGGATCATTTTCGAGCCGCTGTGGGCCGATATTGAGGCGGAATACGGGCTGGCGAACCTGCGCTTTCCCAAGGAAATCATTCTGTTGGGGGGGGCCCCCGGCTCCGGCAAGGGCACCCATACCGCTTTCATTTCCATGGCCCGCGGCCTCACCAGTGAGCCCATTGTCATGAGTTCCCTGCTGGATTCGCCAGCGATGAAGGCCGTCAAGGACGCAGGCGGCATGATCGGCGACCGCGAAGTGCTCACCACGCTGCTGCGTGAACTGCTCAAACCCGAACATCGCGACGGAGTCATCCTCGATGGGTTCCCCCGCACCAAAGTGCAGGTGGAGTGCCTCAAGATGCTGTATGAAAAAATGACCCTGCTCTGGCGCGAGCACTATGGCACGCCGCTGGCCATCTATTTCCGCCAGCCGGTGGTGCAGATTCTGGTGCTCTTCGTCGATGAACGGGAAAGCATCGCCCGCCAACTCAAGCGTGGGCGTGAGGCCAGGGCGCACAACGAGGAAGTGCGCCGCACCCAGCACGGAACATTGTTAGAAAAACGCGCCACGGATTTTGACGAGCGGCTGGCCGGGCGTCGCTACCGGGTGTTCAAGGAGCAGACGTGGGATGCGCTGCTTTCGCTCAAGGATGTGTTTCATTATCATCTGGTCAATGCCCAGGGACCGATATCCGAGGTGGAGCAAAACATCCTCAAGGAACTCCAATACCAAAGCTCACTGGAACTCGACCCGCTCACCTACAACCGTTTGCGAATGCTGCCGGTGGCCAGCGAAATCATCATTCATGCCCGCCAGGAACTGGTGAAACGGCTTGATGGCTATGAACTCAACACGCCGGATTTGTTGCAGCGGGTGGTGACCTTCATTGAGGACGCGCTGATGCCCGTCATCAAGCTCCACGCCATCTCCGGCCATGCCAACCTCAACAGCGAGGATCCATTGTTAGCCGAACCCGCCGCGCTGGGCATGTTGATCGATATTTTCTCCGAGCGCGGCTACCATGCCGTGGTCGACGTGCATCACATTGAGATCGCCGAGCGCGTGGACCTTGCCAGCGGCAAGATCCACTGCCGTATGAAAAAAATCCATCGCATTGCCATCCGCTTCAAGGGGTCGGAAATCCGCCGCGGGTGAGCCTGCGGCAAGGTCTCACGGGGTCTCGGACACGGGGATGTCCTTGAAGTCTTCGGGGACTTTGGAGATGACGTAGGACAGGACCTGGGCGATTTCCACCGGTGAGAGTTTCTGGCCCCAGGCCTCCATCCGGGCGCCGTTGTTGCCGGTGCTTTCAGGCGGCGAGCCTTTGTTGATGAGGTTGAAAAGGCCCATCGGCTGCTTGGTGAATTTCCAGAGGTGATCGTTGAGAGGAAGTCCGGGAAGGAGAATGCGTTTGCCTTTGCCAGCGTCCTGGGTGGCGCTCAGATCCACCCCGTGGCAGGGAATGCAATTTTTCATGAAGATCGCCTGGCCGGCCGCCACATAGAGCGGATGGGTGGCCAACTCATGGACGAGCTTGGAATCGTTGAGGTCGGAGGCGGCGGTGTTGAGTTCCACGAGTTGGGCCGCCTGCGCGGCGCGGATTTGTTCCGTCACGGTTTGTTGCGGGCTCTTGATCAGCGGGGTCCCATAGTAAACAAACCAGTAACCGACAAAAATCGCGATTGTTCCATAAAAGATGCAGAGCCACCAGTTAGGCAGCTTCTGGTCGAATTGCTGAATTCCATCGAATTCGTGTTCACGAAGGATGATCGGGCCTTTCTCCTGGGCAAATTGGCCGCGTTTGGGTTCCTCGCTCATGGCGGTGGAGCAGTTAGATTGGACTTGGGTGCGGGAGGCATGGCCCGGTAGCTGTCCGGATCGAGGGGGATGGGCAGCGGCGGACCTTCTCTGGTAACGGGGCGGTAGGCACCCAGTTTCTGGATATAGGCGATGAGCGCCACGACCTTGGTCTTGGCCAGGGAGTCGCGCAACGCATCACCCGCGAGGCGCGGCTGGGCTGGCAGATCGACCTTGGCCGCGACGAGCGAGGCGGCAATTTCCAGGGCCTGGATTTCCGCCATGGCGCGGATTTCTAGCGGGTCTTTGTCCGGCCAGGGAACACCGAGTCTTTTCTGGGTTGCGATTTTGTTAGGCAGAGACTGGATGTCGGTTTCCTGCTCGAAGAGCCATGGGAAGGCTGGCATGTTGGAGCCGTCGCAGATTTGGCGCGGGTTGAGAAAATGCTTGAAGTGCCATGGGTTGCCACGTTTGCCGGCACGCATGAAGGCATAGGGCTTGCCTTGGGGATCTTTGTCAATGATGCCACCCTCGCGGGCGAGATCGGGACCGCTGCGCTTGGAGCCCCATTGATAGGGATGGTCGTAGAGCGACTCCCCGGCGTGGGAAAAATCATCCGCGACCCCCGGGCGGCCATAGCGCATGACATCAGCCTTGAGGGTGCGGATCATCTGGGAATGGCAGAGACAGCAACCTTCGGTGATGAAGATGTCACGACCTGCGAGTTCGAGCGGGGTGTAGATTTCCTGAATGCGATCCTCGACGTTTTTTTCGCGGTTGACGGTGAGGGCGGGGATGATCTGCACCGCCCCGCCAATGGACGTCACCACGAATATCAGCAGCGCCATGGGCAGATAATTTTTGATGATGCGCTCATGCCAGCGGGTCCACGCGTCGGAGGAATTGAAGGCATAAACGGCCTTAATGACGATCAGCAGGGTCAACGCCAAGGCCACCTTGTCCGCATGCGGCGGCAGGAAAAACCACAGCAGCGTGGAGCAAATTGCTAGAAAGATGTAGGCCAGGGGGTCGTTGATGAGGGCTTCCACCCAACTCATGTCATCCTTGCGTGTGGGTTCGAGCACGGCGAGCTCGACTGTTTCGTCATAAGGGCTGCCAGAGCGCGCGGTTTGCCAGACGTTATAGGCCAGCATGACAAAGCCTGACAGGTAGAACAAGCCGCCTGCGATACGCAGCACATGACAGACTTGGAGGTTCTTCAGGGTTTCCAAAAACTGATATTTGAGGGTGAATCCATCCGGATTGAATTGGCTGAGCATCAGGCCTTGGGAAATGCCGGAAAACCACATCGCGGCGACGTAGAGCAAGACCCCCACCAGGCCGACCCAGAAATGCGTGTCAGCCAGTGACTTGGACCACAGTTGGGTTTTCCAAAGGCGTGGCGCGAGCCAGTAGAACATGCCGGCGGCCATGAAGCCGTTCCAGCCGAGAGTGCCGGAATGGACCTGCCCGATGATCCAATCCGTGTCATGCGAAATGGCGTCAACCCCCTTGATGGCCATCAACGGACCTTCAAAGGTGGCCATCCCATAGAAGGTGACACCCGCCACGAAAAACTTGATCACCGGATCACTGCGCAGTTTGTCCCACGCCCCGCGCAGGGTGAGCAGACCGTTGAGCACGCCACCCCACGAGGGTGCCCACAGCATCAGCGAAAAGAGCATGGCAAGATTTTGCAGCCATACCGGCAGCGCGGTGTGGAGCAGATGGCGGGGCCCCGCCCAGATATAGATGAAAACCAGCGACCAGAAATGAATGATTGAGAGCCGATAGGAATAGACCGGCCGGTTCGCCGCCTTGGGCATGAAGTAATACATGATCCCAAAAATCGGCGTGGTGAGCACAAAGGCGACGGCGGTGTGACCATACCACGCTTGGATCAGGCCATCCTGCAAGCCCCCGAAGATCGGATAGGAATGAGTCCATGAGGTGGGCAGCGAGAGATGGTTGACAATATAGGGTATGGCCACCGTGAGGATGGTGGCCATGTAGAACCACAACGACACGTAGAGGCTTGGTTCATTGCGTTTGGCCAGCGTCCAGAAAAAGTTGCTCCCGAAAACGATCCACACCACGACCACGCAGAGGTTGATAGGCCAGATGAGCTCGGCGTATTCCTTGCCGCGGGTCAGGCCGGCGGGCAGGGTGAGAACCGCCGCCACAATGATGCCTTGCCAGCCCCAGAAGTGGATGCCGCTGAGCAGGTCGGATGCCGTGCGCACCTTGCACAGCCGCTGGGTCGAGTAATAGATCCCCGCAAACATCATGTTGCACACGAAGGCGAAAATGACCGCAGTGCTGTGCAGCGGACGCAAGCGGCCGAAGGTGAGGAAGGAGATGCCATCGGTTTGAAAATACGGCCACCAGTCCCAACCGAATTCGGCCGTCACCCAATCATGGAGGGGCTTGGTCATCGCCTCCAGAACATTCCCGTTCATCTGCCACCATGAGAGCTGGCAGGCGATGAGGACGCCAACCGTCATGCCGACGAGGGCCCAAAAAATGGCGGCGATCATGAATCGCCTGACGGATTTATCGTCGTAGGTGATGGTGGGGGTCATGGCGACCGGCAAAAAATATTTTTGCGTCCCCTACAGCCCGTGCAAGGGCTCCGGTTTGCGCCCATGGCTATTGTGCCATTCCAGAAACACATCGCCCACGATCTGGGGCAAACAGTTGATCTGGATCAGGCCAGGATTGAGAATGATGTGGCACTCCGCCATGCTGTCGGGCGGCAGACCGATGCCAACGTGAAAGACATTCTTGAGCCCACAGGTGGCGGCCGATGCCAGCGGCGAGTCCAAAACGACGCGACCGCGGGCGGCCAGCGCCGCGAGGGCCCGTTGGATGCCAAAGGGGTTGGCGGGCTGATAGTGCTCCGCCTCACCGGCCAACCCGAGTTGGTGGCGGTGCCCCGCATCGTCCGTAATCAATGGCACGAGGTCCGATGGCACGGCCAGCCAGCGCCCCTCGCCATCATCGTCATACTCATTGAGATAGGCGGCAATTCCGGCGGAAAGCCGCGGGCAGAGCGCCGCCGGCGTGCCATGCAAGACGATCGAGCAGGCCGCCGGAAATGCGGAGGATGTGGCGTGCAGCCATTGTTGGAATGAGGAGATGGATGAGGCGGCGGGCATGGCTCTATCAGGCATGTTCAAACCCCAGCGTGCACCAAATGCGACGCAGGCGCTCCGCGCCGACTCTGGAAGGATGCGCGGATATTGGGACAACATTGGCTTACATCCGGAAATCCTCGCCCAGGTAATGCTTGCGGGCGATGGGATCATCCACCAGTTCAAGGGATGCCCCCTCAAGAATAACGCGTCCGTCATGCATCAGGAAGGCGCGGTCGGTGATGGTTAGAGTTTCGCGCACCGAGTGGTCCGTGATGAGAATGGCCAGACCGTCGCGCTCGCGCAGTTCCCGCACAATGCGATGGATATCTTCCACCGCGATCGGGTCGATGCCGGCAAAGGGCTCGTCGAGCATCAGCAGGCTGGGGTCCGAGCACAGCGAGCGGGCAATGGCCAACCGGCGCTTTTCCCCGCCGGAGAGTGTGATGGCGTGAGCCTTGGCGAGTTTGGCGATCCCGAACCGGTTGAGCAGATCATGGGCGCGTTCCAACCGCGCGGCACGGTTGAGGTGCGGCCGGGTTTCAAGAATGGCGAGCAGATTATCCAGCACCGAGAGCTTGCGGAAAATGGATTCTTCCTGCGGCAGGTAGCCGAGGCCGAGGCGGGCCCGGCGGTGCATCGGCATGTGGGAGATGTCATGGCCCTTGAAGCGAACCGATCCGGCGTCTGCGGGAATGAGCCCGGCAATCAGGTAAAACGCGGTGGTTTTGCCGGCGCCGTTAGGCCCTAACAGGCCGACGATTTCCCGCGGTTGGACGCTGATGGAGATGCCATCGACGACCGCGCGGCCGTTATAGGTCTTGCGCAGGTTGGAAGCAAAAAGGACGGCAGAATCCGTGTGACGGCAGGTGGATCCGGGGTCGTGCATCGGGCGGGGTCAGAGGGTGAGGCGATGAGCAGTGCCGGTGGAAATGAGCGCTTGGCGGGCCAATGATGGGCAGAAAGCTTACGGCTTTGAAATGGATTTTTTTTGCTTGCCGCCCGGCAGGACCGGATGTTTCGGATCGGCGTCTTTTGGGCTCATTTGTGCCAGCGGCAGGATCGTTTCAGTGCCGCCTTCGTAGAAGCTGAACTTGCCCTCGAGGATGCGGATGGTTTGTTGGGATTGCTTGGCGCGGCTGATCATGCCGCCTTTCTTGACCCAGGGTTTGCCGCCACTGAGAATGATTT
The DNA here is from genome assembly GCA_037132955.1 of Verrucomicrobiota bacterium. Classification (GTDB taxonomy): domain Bacteria; phylum Verrucomicrobiota; class Verrucomicrobiia; order Verrucomicrobiales; family Akkermansiaceae; genus Luteolibacter. The sequence goes on from JBAXPF010000148.1 coordinate 7,432, forward strand.
CGCCGGTCTTGAAATTGTAGGTGAACACGGCACCCGCAGCTTCGACGGCTTCATTTTGCCCGTCGGGTTTCTGCAACAGATGCACCGCACCCGTGGCCACCACCCGCTCCACATCGCCGATCTTGTCAGCCATCCCGCCGGGAGTGGGCTTGGCATCCGGCTTGGCATCCGGCTTTTTCTCGAAGAAGACCTTGATTTCATTGGCTCCATCAAGGGTGAAGCGAGGGTCGGTGACGGTGACGTTTTTCAGATAGACGAGCACCCCGTTATTGGTGTCGAAATACACGCCACCCTCACAGTTGATAACCGTGTCATTGGGGCCGGGTTTGACATCGAGGGCCTTGACTTGCACGGCGGGCGCCGGAGCGGCGGGCGCCGGAGCGGCGGGCGCAACTTTGGCGAGGAGTTCTTCCTGCTCAAGAAAGGCGGTGGCCGCACGTGTGGCTTCCGCGGAGGCATTGAGCACCTCCCGCAGGCCGCTGGCGGGTTCGGTTGTGGCCGCCCTTGCGCCGGGAGCCGCGGCCGCATCGCTAGATAGAACCCCGTCGGCGGCGGGAGTGGTGGAAATCGGCAGCACGAGCATGGAGGCACTCAGGAGCGCCGTGGCATGAAGGGGGGATGGGGACGTGTGCATGGTGGTGGGAGGTGGTGCCTTGAGGCGACTGGTGACGGGGCCCATGAGAAAGCCTTTGGCTTGTTCAAGCTCGTAAATGAGTCCCGTGCCTGTCGTGGCCAGGCGCTCGGTATGAATCTCAACGCTGTCCGTGGTGCTGAGCCGGCCCTTGTCCTGGTTGAAATTGGCTTTTGCCAGATCCACGCGGGCCCGCGGGCTGCGGTCGGAATTGAATAACTCGATCGAGACGGTCTCGCCATCCAGGATCTCGGAACTAACAAGAGTCACGGTTTTGGCCCGCAGCACGCCGAGCAGTCGGCGGCTTTCATCGTAGCGCGGAAGCATCACGCCGGTAAGGAGACTGCCAGGAGGCAGCAATGAGGTCACCGGGGGTCTCCGTTTGGCGGCGGTGCTATCCATGCCCTGCGCCAGCAGCAGGGCGGGAGCAAGCATGAGAAGCGCTGGAAGGTTGCCGGTCAAGCGGGGGGCAGGCAGGAAGTCAGTGCGAGGCGTGGTGGATGGCAATCAGCTTGACCAGCAGATCCTCAATGAATTCCAGTGGGATTTGGTTAGGTCCGTCCGACAGCGCATTGGCCGGATCGGAGTGGACTTCCATGAACAATCCATCAACCCCGGTGGCCACCGCGGCGCGGGCCAACACGGGGGCGAGTTCCCCGTCGCCACCAGTGCTGCCGCCCAGTCCGCCCGGCCGCTGGACCGAGTGGGTGGCATCAAACACCACCGGCAGACCTTCCTTGCGCATCCAGTAGAGCGAGCGCATGTCGGTGACCAGATTGTTGTAGCCGAAGGTGGTGCCGCGCTCGGTGAGGAGAAATCTTTGGCAGCCGAAGGCGCGGAGCTTGTCGGCAATGTTGACGGTATCCCACGGCGCGAGGAACTGGCCCTTTTTCACATTCACCGCGCGCCCGGTCTTGGCGGCGGCTTCTAACAAATCCGTCTGGCGGCACAGAAACGCCGGGATCTGCAACAGATCGACGTGTTCGGCGGCGATTTCCGCCTGTGCGGCGGTGTGAATGTCGGTGGTGACGGGAATGGCGAGTTCCTTGGCGATCTCGCCGAGGATGCGGCAGCCTTCCGCTGGTCCGGGCCCGCGGAACGAACCGACTGACGTGCGGTTGGCCTTGTCGAAGGAGGCTTTGAAGAGGAAATGAATGCCGGTGCGTTCGGCGATTTCCTTGAGCGAGCGGGCCATTTCCCAGGCAAAGGATTCGCTTTCCAAGGCGCAGGGGCCAAGGATGAAAAACGGTGTGGGACCGCCCACGGGGACATGGCCGATATTGAAGGGGTCGAATGACATGGGGCGTGCAGTTGGCGGGTGTCGGTTACCGGTCACGCCTGCGGGCGCAGTAAGGGCACCGGCATGGCGTGCCAAGAAGCTAACTCCCAAATCGCCAATCGCAAAGCGAAAAGCAGAGTCGGCAAGGCACCTGATCCTGGGCCGCGGATCGGGGCTTGAATATTGGCAAACATCCGCTCACTTTCCAGCCATGACCATTGTGCTCGGCATCACCGGATCGATCGCGGCCTACAAAGCTGCAGACTTGGCATCCCAATTGGTGAAGCAGGGCCATGAGGTCCATGCCATCCTCACCCGCTCCGGCGCGCAGTTCATCACGCCGCTCACCCTCCAGACGCTCACCCGTCAACCGGTCGTGGTTTCGCTGGAGGATGAAAAAACCTCATGGAAACCGGGCCACATCGAGTTGGCCGACCGGGCGGATTTATTGGTGGTGGCGCCGGCGACGGCCAATGTGCTGGGGAATTTCGCCAACGGACTGGCTCCCGATCCTTTGGCCTCGATCTATCTGGCCCTGCCGCGGCACACTCCGGTCTTGCTGGCCCCGGCCATGAACGGGAAAATGTGGCTGCATCCGGCC
>JBAXPF010000149.1:0-9830 GCA_037132955.1 Verrucomicrobiota bacterium
CGGAGAACGTCGCGCTGCCGCCGCTGGCGGCGGTGACGGTCAGGTCGCGGGCGAGAGCGATGGCACCGCTGAAGGTGGAAGCGTGGGCGGAGTTGCCGCCGAGGCTGCTCTTGCCGGTGCTCAGGTTATTGGTGACGTTGATGTTGCGGGCGACCGTGAACGCACCTTCGGTGAGGATGGCGACGCCGACATTGGTGTCCGCGTCCGGACTGAAGGCCACCGTCCCGTTGCCCGTGGTGGTGGAGTTCACGGTGAAAGTTATTCCGCTGCCCATGATCGCCTGATCGCTCGACAGGAAAAAGTTCTTGCCGCCATTTCGGGTGCCGCCCGTCACATGGACGCGCAGGCCCTTGACGAATTCCGCGCTTTCGTCCAGATCGGTGGCACGGGTGAGGATTTTCAGGGTTGAATCGACGGTGTAGATCCCATTCTTTTCCGGAGTGCTAATGCCAGCAGCCGACTTGTAGAGGATGCGGTCGCCGGAGTGGATCGTCACGCCGTCCAGCGTGGTCAAGGCCACAGTCAAGGTATACACGCCCGCGCTGAAGCTGGTGACATTCGGCATATCCACATTGCTGGCGGCCACCACATCGGTGGTCTGCGTGACTGCATCACCCAGGGAGATGGTCGAGGAGGCTGAGCCCAACGCCGCGGCGGACCCGACGAGGAGATTTCCTTCGCGCACGGTGGTGGTGCCCGCATAGGCGTTGGTTCCGGAGAGCCGCACGCTGCCTGCTCCCATCACCAGTACCGGCGCCCTGTAAGTATCGCCGAAGTCGGTGATATTCCCGGAGAACGTCGCCGTGCCGCTGGCCGGGGCGGTCAACTGCAGCGTTTCAACGCCATTCGCCTGGCCGCTCAGCCCTTCAAGAAAAAGGGGGCCTTTGAAGTTCACGGCTCCGGCGCCATCCAGGCCGAGCACCGCATAGGTGTTTCTCGCCGTGGTTAAATTATCGTTTCTTACCCGGATTTTGGCGTTCACGTCATTGCCGGTGGTGGCCAGCAGCCCGACATGGACCCCGCCCACCGAGGCGTTACTCTCACCGACGCCCACCGCCAGCGCGTTATTGACACCCATGGCCGTGGGGCTGTTCACCACCATGCAGCCCTTGCGGATGTAAAAAACATAGTTGTTAACACTAGCGTCGGCGGTGGAAGTCAGGCCCGAGTTGTCACCGGAGAAGGTGAATCGGAACCGGTCATCGTAGCACGACATGCCCAAGTTGAACGAAATGGCGCCAAAGGCATTCTGGTTGGAGGCGATGGTCCCGGACCAATTGCCACTGAAGACCATATTTTGCCCTACGTTGTTGGCGTTGTTCAGTTGCAAGACAAGGTACCTGGTAGAGGGAATCGTCAGCGCCACGTTATTGGCGACGGTGGATGTCGCTGGCGTTTCGCTTCCATTGGTCATGTTGAACACGTAGCCCGGGTTGACGGTGACGCCGGTGAAATTCGCGGTGATGTTCCCCGCACCCAGGCGGCCATGCTGGGACGGATCCCCGCAAGTGATGGTCCCTGCATTCCAAACCACCGGCCCGAGGAGGTTGGTCGAGTTGCCGCTGGTGAAAGTCAGGCCTGTGACGGGGAGGGTGAGCGCCACGCCCGAGGCGGATGCGAGGTGGGTATTCACGGTGATGCCGCCGCCGCTATCGGTCCAGGTCTGGGAGGCCCCGAGCGTGATCGCAGGCCCTGTGAGACTGACCGATCTCGAGGAGCTGTTGGCCAGTCCGCCCGCGCCGAGGGTCAGCCCGGTGACACCGGTCCCGCCGGCGAGGATGTAACTACCCGCCGTCGCGACGTCGAAGGTCAGGCTGTTGACCGCCCCGGCGGCCGCCCACGCCGAGTCAATGGTCGCGGTGACGGCGGCGGTCCCGGCTGCGAAATGGACATCTGCGGTGCCGTCGGTCAGCGGCTTGACATCCCATTTAGCGGCCGTGCTCCAGTTGCCGCTTGTGGTGCTGGTCCAGGTATTGGTGGCCGCCTGCACCGTGGTGACCGCCGCCGCCGCGGAAACAACGAGCGCGATGTGGCGCAGATGGAATAAACGAGGATGCTTTGGTTTCATGAGTTTTGGTGGTGGATGGTGGATTGGATACTGAGGCGCAGGAATCGGTGGCCGGCCCGCAGGGCGGGGAAAAAGGGGTTGTTTATTTCGAAGGTCTGAGATTGTTGGACTCCTGCATTGCGAATGCGTCACTTCTGATTGTGACCGCCACTCTATAAAAAACTTTTTTGATGTCCATTGATGAAATGATGAAAAACATGGATAATTTGACATTCCGTTTGTTTTCCAATCTCTCAATTCATGGTCTGATCTCTTCGATGGTCACATTATCGAACCAGGCTTCGCCCGCGGCATCCCATATCCAGATTCCGACAATCGGCTTGATGCCTTTGCCGGTATCCGGAGGCGTTTTGATGTCAAACGTGAGCTTGTGCCACGGATGCGTTCCGGTGACCCGTGGAGCCGGATATGCTGCGCCATTATTGCCAGAGAAGTAAATGAACGCGCCTGCCCCGCCCGGGGGCTTCAGATCTTTGGTCCTGACAAAATACGAAAACCGGTAATTGGTGTCCGGCTGCATCTTCTCAATCCGCTGCGATGCGCTGAGTTTCAGGCCCTTGCCATTTTTGAAATGGAGGCTTTTGCCGCCAGAAACAAACCTCTTTTCATCGAGTTCGCAGAGTTGGACATCGGATGGCTTGCCGGACTGCCAAAGCGCCCAGGCGCCGGCGGAGGAATGATCCTTTTGGGTGATCTTGAAATCGCCGTCTTTGAGCATATTGGTATTGGGCGCGCCCACAGGAATCATGGAGCCGTAACGTTCGATGGTGTGAAAGCCTCTGCCGGGCACCGGGCTCCACTGATAGTCGACTTCTCCGGGCGGTTCACCCTTCAATGAGCGGTGGCGGGCGAAATTGACCGGGAATCCATCCTTACTGTATTCTCCGAGGGCTGCTTTCGGCACGGAGACGATGGCTTTCCAGCCATCCGTCCGCTTTTCAATCCTGACATTGGCTCCGCTATTCCATTTGATGTCCGGATTCTCGTGGATCTTGCATTTGGAATCGTAAAGCGCACCGTTTGAATTGGCTACGATGTGGTAGTAGTGGGTGCGGTCACCGGATGGATTCAAAAAGATTTCCACACAGGAATCCTCACAGGTAAGCGGAGCGTCGGCTCCCTGATTTGCGGCCTTCAGGTCATCCATGCGGGGCTCTTGGCAGTCAAAGGTGAAGAGCATGTGGTCTTGGTCTTGCGAAAGGCTGACAACGGTCTTCACTTCGTTCAAGTCTCCATCGCAGGGACGCAGGTGGACTTCACCGGGAACGCTGACCTTCCAGCTGTCGAGGGAGTTCTGGTTATTCTGAAAATCCCCGGCAGAAACATGAATTGGAGCAAGCAGTTTTTCACGCATAAACCTGATGCGTTTCAGTGCGCCGGTGCTTGAAGCCGCCGCCTTTTCAGCCTGATCGAATAAGCCGTCAAAGTAACTGAGCCTTTCAGGAGAATATATTTTCGCCCAGATGTCGATATCATTGGGAAGCGTTGTAACCGGGCCGAGCGAGGAATCCACGGTGTTGCTGGTGATTTCGTCAACCCAGATTTTTTCAAGCTCGTCATAAAACGCCATCATCATTGGCGCACCCTCGCCAAACATTGCCTGGTAATGGTCGGCGAGCAGAACGTCCAGATCGGCGGAGTTGTTCCATGTGCCTTTCGAGAAAACATAATAGTTCAGGTAATTGAAGAGATAGTAGTCCGTGTCCGAATTGAGAAAGGCGCCAAATATCCAGTCTTTTCGATCTTGGAAGTATTTACCGATGTAATGGTGCATCATGGCGGGTATACCGGGCATGGCTTTGTTGCCGCTTTTCCCGGGATAAGTCCAGAGCGAGACCTTGCGGTTAAGCTTTGTGACCCAGTCTTTAATCTTCTTGTCGTCGTCCTGCTGGTTTTTCTTCCCGGGTCCCGTAACCCCTAATTGTACCAGCACGTTCTGGGGGATGTCGCATTTCGGCACGAGATCGTAAGGCAGGTATGCCATCTGTGTTACGACACCTTTTACGCCGTCCCGTGTAAGGCGATTGGCGATTTCCGAGGTGAATCCCCACATATAGTCGCTTATTGCCTGGTTGTCTTTTCCATAATTTCGTCCGACCTTGGCTGTTTTAGCGCATTTCTCGCAACCGCACCAATAGAACCAATCCTGGGTCATGATGCTGAAATATCCGGGAGCCGCAGCGTTTTCATTCCATGCACATTTCCCCCAGGCAAGAGCGCCGGTTATTGTTGCGGATTGCCCCGAAAGAAACGCTTTGACATCCTGATAAATGACCTCACGCATGCCGCTGTTGAAGCAGATATGCCCGGAGTGTTGCATGTCCGGATCGATGTTGCGCCTGCCGTCCTGCATCAGTGCAAAATATTCCGGATGAGTCTTGCCGAAGCGCTCTATATATCCCAGGCGGGAAAGACCGTGTCCAAAAGGAATGATATTGCTTTGCATGCGCAGGCGCAGAAGGTTCAGATGGAACCCTTTTACGCCTTGGTATTTATCGTCATCGTACCATTTTCCGGCATTAATCATAAATGTGCGCCCAACCATGTCGGGACGTTCCAAAATATCAATCACAGGCGGAAGCATCAGCACGCCCTTATCCGGAACAATCGTTCCCATTTCACCCGGGAAGAAGAACCGGGCATCCGCGAAACGTTCCAGAAAATCATAGACCGCGTTCAATGTCCCGCGTTTGTATGTCTGCGCCCACTTGTTTTGGGCAGGGAAATCTGTTGTAGAATCCACCCCAGCCAGAAATATCTGATGGCCAATACGTCGGATGTAATAACCATCAGTCGGGAGATTGGCGACATCGAGCCCGGTTGCGCGCAAGTAGGAATTGTCCCCAAGCATAAGCGATGTTGCGCCATCAGTGGGCTTTGCGACGATCGCGGGCATCTGTCCGGTCGCCTCTCGGAGAAACCTTTGAAGCTCGTTTGCGGTAAACTCCATCAGTTTGGTGGGGTTTTGAACAACGATCTCCAGCTGCTCGGCTTTGACCGGAGTTCCGCTTACTTTGACAACACGCTGCCCCTGGTCAAACTGTGCCGCCGTTGTCATCGTTCCTGCAGTAAGCGCAAGTGAGATTAAAAGTTTCTTCATGAATTCCATCTTTGGTTTCTTTCATTACCGCATTGAATCGACCGCCATCCCGTGCGCGGTCTTGCCCGTCGCGTACTGCCAGCAGTTTTCGATCGCGGGCGCGAGGAGGTCGATAAAATCCGGCACACGCCCGATCTGCCGGGCCAGATCAAGCGCCTCTCAATCATGCCGCGAGGCGCGGAATCGGTGTAGCAACCGGCACCGGGACGCGATCCCACCGGCAGGCCGCTCACGTCGTGGAGCGCCTTGAAGACCGGCACCCAGCCGGGGCCGTTCACCAGCGCCGCGGAGACGCAGTGCTGAAAGCCCGTGCGGGTCTGAGGCGAGACCTCATGGACTCCCGGATGATGCTGCGAGTTCAGACGGATGACCATGAACGGCTGTTCCGCCGCGCCCGCAAGCAGCGATGCAAGCATGCAGCCAATGACCAACGTCCAGAGCCGGAGGCCGGCCCGCAGGGCGGGAAAAAAGGGGTTGTTTATCTCGAAGGTTTGCCTCATGTTGCTGCAACTCCCGCATTGCGAATGCGGTTTTCTGCTTACGACCGCCACTCTATATAGGGATTTTTCGATGTCCATTGATGGAATGATCTAAAACATGGAGAATCTGACAATCCGTTTGTTTTCCCATCTGTCATGAAAGAAGATCCAAATCTCTATTTCAGCACCGAGGGGCCGGTGACGATCTGCACCCACCAGCCCATCTGCGCGGCGTTGGGGGAAATCATTTTTGCCGGGACGAAGTGGAACAGCCAGGCGACCTATGGACACGCCCCCGCTCCCGACTTCATGCGCAGGACCCCGCATGATTTGCTTTTTTACACGTTGGAAGGAGAAGCCGACTACCGGGACAGCACCGGGATACAAACCATTTTGACCAAAGGATCGTTGGTGTGGGCAAGGAAGAACGTCAACCAAAGCTATGGTCCGAGGCCGGGGAAAAAATGGAGCGAGTTTTTCATGTGGTTTCGAGGCCCGCTTTTTGATGCGTGGCAGGCTCAGGGGTTTCCTGGCAAAACGAGCTTGGTGCTCACGCTCGAACCGGTTGATTATTGGTTGGATCGCTTGCGACGGATCGTCGCCCCCGAGGGTTCCGCCAGGTCGGAGTCGGATCTGGTGCGCCTCTGTCGCGTCCAATCCCTTCTGGCAGAAGCCCTGCAGGCGCATGCAAAAGGAGGTCACGACGTCAAGGATGCTCAGTGGCACGCGGAAGCCTGCCGACGCCTGTTGGAAAGCAACCTGCCCCTGCCAGCCATCGCCGAGTCAATGAACATGTCCTACTCGTTGTTCCGGCAACGCTTTCTGGCTCTCTGCGGCAAATCTCCCGGCAAATTCCGCTCAGATGAAGCGATCCGATGCGCATGCGAATTGCTGGTGCAAACCGACGAATCCATCGGTGCGATCGCAGCCCAAATTGGCTTCGAGGATCCCCTGCATTTCTCGCGCCGTTTCAAGGCGAAAACCGGCCTGTCTCCGGTGAGTTTCCGCAAGCAGGTTCGCACATGATTCCGCCTCAGACATCCTGACCTGGCGGGAAATTGAATGAGCCAGAGAGAAGAAAGGCGGCGGGCAGAATGCCCGCGCCACGGTGGTCCGGGCATTCTGCCCGGTGCCAAAGCGGATCAACGGATTTCCCGAATGCCTCCCCAAACTCCGAATGTCTGAGTCTCAAAGTCAAAAGTCGAAGGCCAGCTCTGAATTCGCACTTCTTCAACTCTGGACCTTCCGACCTTCGACTTTTAGACCCCTTGCCCAGCGCCTCGTTGCGCGGTCCGATCCAATTGATTCAAGCCTTGAGGATGCCCTTCTCGAAGCCGCGGGCGACGGCGGCGGCCCGGTCCGAGGCTTCGAGTTTGCCCATGATATTGCCCATGTGGGCGCGCGCCGTGCGTTCCGAGATGTCGAGCAGGCGGCCGATCTCGTCATTGGTGAATCCCTGGCGCACCAACCCGAGAACCTCCACCTCGCGCGGCGAGAGGTAACGACCTCCATCGTCCTCGGTGAGCTTGCGGCGCAGCATCTCGCTGACCACCTGGCCGCCCGCGTGGACGGTGCGGATCGCCTCGGCCAATTCCGCGGCGCGGATGTTCTTGGTGACGTAGCCGCGGGCCCCTGCCTTCAGGGCATGGCGGACGTCCTCGCTCGCCTCGGAGGACGTGAGCATCAACACCCGGGCGGCGGGCACATCGTGCAGCAACAGGCGCAGCGTGTCGAGCCCGTCGATGCCACCGAGGCTGATATCTAACAGCGTAACGTCTGGCGAATGCCGGTGCCACAATTGCAGCGCCGTTTCGCCATCGTCAGCCTGGGCGACGACATCGAAGTCCGGGTCCATGCCGAGGACATTGGCCATGCCCGCGCGCATGACCGGATGATCATCGACCAACAACAGGCGGATGGGCGGTGCGGAAGGCGGCAAAGGGATCATAAGATTGGAGGGAGCACGTGGACAGCTTGCGATGACCTTACGCACTGCCGCCGGTTTGTGCTATTGGCGGATCCGCCAATAGCGCCTCATCCGCCATCTCGGCGTCGTCAACATGCTGGCTGACCTCCGCGACAATCCGGGTGCCTTGACCCGGCGTGCTGCTCACGCGCAGCGAGCCGCCGACTCTCGTTTTTCGTCATGGTTCTCTGCCACAGCCGCATGGCCTACGTGGAGTTCACCTGCGGCGAGGCCATGGAACACTTCCTCGCCTGCCACCAAAATGCGCTGGAGTTTTTCGGCGGCACGCCCGGCGTCATCCTCATCGACAACCTCAAGACCGGGGTGCTCAAACATCCTTTCGGCGAACGCGCCGTCTTCAATCCCCGCTACCTCGACTTCGCCGCCCATTACGGCTTTGAAGCCCGCGCCTGCAACGTGCGCAAAGCCAACGAAAAAGGCCGCGTCGAAAACGGCGTGGGCTATGTGAAGAAAAACTTCCTCGCCGGGCGGGATGGCGCAGTGATTGTTGTCGATGAAGAGATCCGTGCGGTAATCGATGAGCGGATGCGGCTCGCAGAACAGCGCGGTCATCGGGCCGGTGTTCTTGACCCGGAGTTCCAGGACTTCCGTGGCGCCTTCGACGCGCGTCGGCGCGGCCTCAACCGCGAGCGTCGTGCGCCGGACGGGACGCCAGCGGTCGTTGCCATACCGGCCGTCGTTGATCCCCGCCGGTTGATGGGCGGGTGCAGGGTGAGAGGAGAATGCGGTGGCCGGTTTCGCCCCGTTGCCGACGAAGGCGAGGTTGGATGGCTTGTCAGGCGGATCAATCGGCTTGACGGCGGGCGACTCGGGCTGCTCGTCGTCGCGGTCAACCACCGCCGTGAATGGAGATGACGACCGGAGTGGGCGCGGGCGAATCCGCTCTCCAAAAATCCAACACCTGGCTGTAGTGTGGCCCATAGGCCACCAGCGACCGCCCGGCGGGATCGGCCACCAGCACGCAGCGAGACACCTCGGGCCGCGTGACTGGACCCAGGATTCTCAATACCGCACCACGGAGCGGCGGCGGTAGATTTTAACGCAGCGTGCGCGTTCCTGTTCATTCAAATGGTAGAGATCGGCGCGTGATTGCGACTGGCTATGATCAGTATCGCCAGCCTCCTGCTCGGCATAGGTATATGTTAGCAAGTGGCGACAAATGGTGACAAATCACCTTCCCGTAGTTGCCTATACTTGCTTTAATACAGTTCGCCCAAAAGGCCTCAACTATGGCAAACACAAGCATTTACCGGCATGCATAAGTTATCTCTAACGTATGTTAGACACACTACGAATCAGAAGGTTGGGGATTCGAGTTCCTCCGGGTGTACCACTCATAAAGCACTCATTATCAATGAGTCAGCGCCTGGCAAAGGCGCTCGGATTGACACCATCCCCCGGTCATGAATGCGGGTGGCGACAAATTGGTGACAAACGTGGGTTCTGATTCCACAACACGCTCGAAATCAGCGCGTTGCAAAGGAAAAAAATCCAGGGGACCGGTGCAGATCGTGAAATTCGGCTCCGCGGCGGTTCCCATCTACCGCATGGATTCGGGCGGCAGGATTCGCTTCGCCGTCGCCTATTACCGGGACGGCAAGCGGTTGCGGCAGATGTTTCCCACACTCGAAGCGGCGAAAAAGGAGGCGCAACTCGTGGCGCAGCGAATCCAGGCCGGCATGCAGCACGTCACCGACATGAAGCCGCATGACCGCGACGCTTATGTGACCGCCCAGCAAATGCTCTCGGCACTAGGGATTCCTTTGGTGGCGGCGGTGGAGGATTACGTGCGCAGCCGCTCGATTGCCGGATCCGAATCGCTGGCCGCCATGGCCACGGACTATTCGCGGCATTTCGGCAACGTCACCCGCCGCGCCAGCGTGCCCGAAGTGGTCGCCCATTTGCTTAAAAGCAAGGCGCAGGACGGGGCCAGCGTGCGCCACCTCGCCCAACTCCGCTCAGTGCTGAACCGGTTTGCATCCGCCCATGCGGTGCCGATCCTCGACGTCACCACGCCCGACATCGACACTTGGCTGCGCGGATTCAACGTGTCGGCCACGTCGCGCAACTCGATGCTGGTATATATAAAGCTGCTGTTTTCCTTCGCCCTGACTCACAACTACCTTCCCGAGGGACGGGCCACCGCGGCGGATCCGCTGAAAAAAATCAAGGCGCAGGGCGGTGAAGTGGAAATCT
>JBAXPF010000150.1:0-9830 GCA_037132955.1 Verrucomicrobiota bacterium
TCTCAACCGCCGGCTCGCCGCTGCCATCGGCGTGAGTCCTGACGTGCTCGCGGAAGCGTTCGAGGAGTCCCGCCGCAAGTTCATGATCACCAGCAACCCGACGCAGCAGGGGCCTCTCACCGTGCTCCGCATGCTCTTCGCCGAATCCAAGCGGGAATCTTGGAAAACCGCCGAGATTCTCAAGATCATCGACGACATTCGCGGTAACTGACCGCCGGCTTCGGCGCGATCTGAAAATCGCATGTGTCTCCGCCTCCTGCCCCCGATTATGGGTTGGCGGGGGGCGGCAACTTTTCCCCCTCCCCCCGTCATCTTGAAGCGGGTAAAGGTGCTTACCGCCCGCGTTCGGTGGGTGCGTCGTGCGCGGCCATCCGCGCAAGGTGCGCGTGAATGGCTCACGGCTGGCGAGTCCATCCGCCGCCCGTCCACCGCGAAAAGATCGGTTCGGAAAAATGCGCTTTCGCGGGTGGCGCGATTGGTGAAAACAAATCTTGCATGTCGGCGGCCTTTTAGATTGTGTAGTGCATGCCGCAACAATGGCGGCACACAAGACAATGAAAGCAAAGCAAAATAGAAAGTCGGGCGCGCTCACAAGTTGCGCAAAGTCAATAAGATATAACTTCCAACGGGCACGGGCGCGGGCGTCTGTCAACGTGATGTTAGGCCTAGTCACTGCGGGGGAGGCGGGGCAATCTCCGCCCCTTGTTAGGCAAGCGGCGCGTGGCTGGTCCGATTCGCCGGCGTGGATCCCCTCGGCCATCCATCGGGCGGGCGCGGGGGCTGCGGCTGAGCGGCGCGGATTTGCTGCGGCCGCGTCTGCTGCTGCGGCTACGGTGGCGACGGATCAGCAAGCGGCGCGTGATTGTGCGACGCGGGCGCGGGATGCGATTGCGGCGGCGGTGGCTCGGGCGGCTGGTAACGGTGCGGCGCTTGCCCGGCTTCATCGTCTGGCGGAGTTGGGCGGCGCGGGGGTCGAGTTGCGCAAGGGTGCGCTTGTGGTGGCTCCGGTCATAGGGGCTGCGGCAATGGTGGCGGCGTCGTGTGCGGCTATCGGGGCACCTGATAGCGGGCGGCGGGCGGCCATCTTTCAGGCGCAAGCGGCGGCCAAGCGTGCGATTGGCAAGGGGTGGCATTCCACCGAGTCGGCGCGGGAGCAAGTCCGCTTGCGTTCATTGTTAGCGGCGGAGACTCTAGCGAGGGGCGCGCGGCTGCTCCGCTCTGGGTTGCTCGGTCGGGCGTCGGCACGGGCGGCGCGGATTGGTTGGGCGATGGGGCGGCGGTGGCTGCGGGGCAACTCTCGGCGCGAAGCTCTGGCGGTGGCTGAGATTGGAGCGGCTGCGGGCGTGGATGACAAACAAGCGGGCGATGACTGGGCGGCGGAGATGCAAGCCATTGCGGGCGCGGTTCATTTGCGGGCTGCTGCTTATGGGGTGGCGATGGTTGCGGCTCCTCTTCCGGCTTGTTCTGCCATCGTGGCGAGGGGCTATTCTGGCGGGCTGGTTTCCTCTCTTCGCTCCGCTGTGTTAGGGCGGGGGCGGCGCGTGGATGGCTTGCCCGTTGTCGAGTGGTCAGACAAAGGGCGGCAAGTTGCGGCGGATTCCATTGGCACCATTGGGCGGGGTTGCGTGTGGCTTTGGGCGGCACGCATCGCAGGGCGTGAAATGCATACGGCGCGGTATGGGCGCGGGGGGCGTGATGGGCGCGAAGTTGCAGCGGATTGGTCTATCCTTGGTTCTGTCAGGGCTCGGCCCTTTATGGTGGCGCCTACGCGCCGCCCGTCTGTTGTGGTCGCCGTGCGTGACGAGTTGGCGCTTCGTCTCTGGTCCGCTCGGCGCGGTGTTGAGGTGGCACGGCGGGCTGCACTGGCGGCGGTGGGTCCGGTGGCGCGCCTGGCGGCTGGGTCGATGCTTGGTGCGGCGCGGATGGCGTTAGATTCCGCCACCGATACCGCGCTTTTGATAGGGCGGGCGATGGCTGGGCGCGCGGTGCCTTCTCATCAGTTGGCGCGGTGGGTTGAGTCTGACGCCGACGGCGTGCGGCTCACGCCTGCGGGGCGGACTGCCGCAAAGCGGCTGCGCAAGTCACTATCGGCGCGTTTGCCGCTGTTGGTGCCAGTGCGGCGGGTGGCTGTGATCGCGGGGGCGTTGGCGGGGGATGAGGTGGCGGATGAGACCAGCGCGCCGCTTTCGGTCTAGGGTGGCGCGGACGTATCGCGCGGGCGGGGTCATTCCCGCCCGCGCTTTTTTGTGCTTTGATACCAAGGCGAAAAACACGGGCGGGCGGGGTGCTATGTCACGGGCTGGCCGCTCATGTTTGAGGGTTGGCCGCTGGCCGCTCTGCTTCGCTTCTGCGGGGCTGGGGGTGCCATGTCACGGGCTGGCCGCTCATGTTTGAGGGCTGGCCGCTGGCCGCTCCGCTTCGCTCCTGCGGGGCTGGGGGTGCCATGTCACGGGCTGGCCGCTCATGTTTGAGGGCTGGCCGCTGGCCGCTCCGCCCCACAATCCCCCAGAAAATCCAGGGACAGGGAAAGGCGATGCCGCCGATCCCACGACCACCTTCCGCTCTGAATGTCATGTCTGAACATTCAGGCAATCCACTGAACGTCTGAACATTCAGACACTCCCCTTGTGAATAGCCGCGCCGCTTATCCAAGGAATTATTCACGGCGCTACCCCTAGCAAAAAACATGAAATTGTATAACACACTGTTGGGCTTGTCGAAAGACGAGCGGAATGATGACATGAAATCCTCTTTCAATCGTGCCGTTGTTCTAACGGATGCGAAGGCGGAGCTTCAAAAACACGTCGCGAAGCTCTTCGTGGCGATGATCGCGGCTGGCGATTGCAAGCCGGGTGAAATGCGCAAGCACGGTATCCTTATCACGGGTGAGGACATCCGCGAAAAGCTGCAAGACATCTACGGCCTTGTGAATGTCTTTCAGGCCGTGGTCGATGGCACCATTGAAATCACTGAAGACGAGTTCGACAAGATGGATAGCTCGAAGCTCGCCTTGCTCTCGCCATTCCTCACGAAGGACGAGCTGAAAGACAAGCTCCCCGATGCCGTCAAAGCGGCGAAAACCGGCACCGCGAAGGACATCCGCGCCCTCAAACCCAAGGCGGACAAGGAACCCGAAACCGATAAGCCGAAAGGCACGGAAATCCCCATCGGTTTCGTGGCCACCGACATCGCGCCCGGTGACCCGTTGGTAAACTCGAAACAATTCCGTGGCCGCCTCATGGCGGACTTCGCGAAGGCCATCGAAACGGGCAACGAAACCAGCCTCATGGCGATGATCGAGCTTTTCGGCAAGGCGTATTACTCCGCCTGCGAGTCGCTCGGCGAAGACCCACTCGATTTCATCGCGGAATTGGCTGGCAAGTATGCCAAGCCCGTCGATGCCGCGGTGGTCGCGCCCCCAGCCATCGAAGCCGAAGCCGTCGCCGCCTAGTCTGAACATTCAGACGCCCGCCTGAAGATGGCCCCGTTGCAAGGGCCGAAACGCCGTGAGGCGTCGCGGAAGCAAACTGTTCCCGCTGCCAGGGGTCGCCGTGCGTCCGGTTTTGTGCTTTCCGGGCGCACGGCGATACCAGCTATGCCCGAAGCCCAACCGATGCAAACCATCATGTCTGAACGTTCACACAACCTAACAAACAAATGAAATACAAGCTCTGTGAGTGGGAGGACAACGGCTATCACGACTCATACTTCTACGGTGTCTATTACGACACCGACGACGGCCTCATGCACTCTTGCGGTCTCGGTGCCACCGCCTATGGCGGAGGTGTCTCACCCGCATGGCAGGAATGCCAATACCCGTCACTTGAGATTGTCGAATGCGCCAGACTGCTCCTTGCGGATCACATCTTTACCGTCATCCGCGCCGCCGAGCATAGCGATGTGATGGATCCAGAGGATGCCAAGGTAGGCGAAGTCCTGCAACTCCTTGTCCCACACACTCGCCAGCTCAAGAAAGTCATTCCATGCCACCGCTGCATGGGAAAATGTTACTGGCAGAATCCCCGCGATCCGAAGGACCGACGGAAATGTTTCGCATGTGATGGCACAGGTGCCTTTGCCAAAGGCGACGCAATCCGCGATGCCAATGGAAAAATCGCCCGCGAAACGATTCCTGCGGGAACCCGCCTTACCACGCTCAAGGTCGTTGCCTATGGCTCGTTCTATCGGAAAGGCTACAACAAGCCTGGCCGCGAGAACCGCACCGTAACGGGCCGCACCGATGCCGGCGATGTCATTTCAATCCCACTCAAGAAACTCCGCCTCGCCCGCGATCCCATGCCTGATTCCGAGTTGCGCGCGAGAGCCGTGACCCTGAGCCACGACCACCAATACGGGGCCATGTTCGGATGCCGGGCATGGCTCTCCGATAATTACGCTGCTGCCGCCGTGGCCAAAGCCAAGGCCGCTGCCTGAACGTTCAGACTTGTCCCGGCACCCAGCCCCGCCCGCCCCTGGATAACACCGGGCGCGGGCGTTTTCATTCTCCCCTAACAGAACAATGAAACCGAACACCATAACACTGCCCAAGCGGCTCCTCGCTGCCGCCTCCACCGATACCACCCGCACCATGCTCCACGGCGCACTCGTCGATGCCGAGCATCGCTGTGTTGTCGTTTGCAATGGCCGTTGCCTGGCCATCCATCCCATCCCCGGCGATGCCACCATCAAGCCCGGCTACATCACGCCGGCGAAATGGAAATCCGCCAAGGCCAACAACTCCAAGGAAATGATCCTTGATTTTGTGGCCGGCACGATCAACGGCGAAGCTCTTGATGCGCCCGATGTGAACGGCAATTACCCGGCATACCGCCAAGTCATCCCGGAATTCAAGCCCTGTTACCGCACGGTCCTCAAGCCCCCGCTCATTGCCGCGATTGCCAATGCGCTTGGTTATACCGATGGCAATCTGGATGGCCTCGTCTTCGAGTTCGACAGCAGCGAGAAATCCGCCGTCCGCATCACCTACAAGGATACCCAGGCCGTTCTCATGCCCATGGGTGGCAGGGGCGAGGGTGGCTTGCTGGTTGCAGATGGCGAGTCCATCGCGGACCTCAACAAGGAGATTGCGCAACTCAAGGCTGCCCTGTCTGAACGTTCAGACATCTCATCCGGCACTGACTCGGAGGATGCAGCGCTCATTGAGACACTCAAGACAGCCCTCCATGAAACGCGGGCACGGGTGAGCCAGTTAGAGGCCTATATTGACGCCAATCCACATGGCACCGTCCCCCGCCAGCCCGTCAAGCCACTTGACGCCAAGCCCGCCGGAAAGACGAGCCCGCATGCCCCCAAGGCCAAGCGTGAAAAAACCGTGGTGCTGCCAGCCACCGAGCGCCCCACCGTCACCCGCAATGCCGCTCGCGACGGCATTGAGTTGCGCTTCAATGGCAAGCCCGACGATGCCACGCGCCTCGCAATGAAGAAGCGCGGTTGGCGCTGGTTGCCAAGTCAGCCCGGCCAACCCTGGGCCGTCAAGTATCACGAGGAAGAATGGATCTTCGCTCAATCCCTCGCCACCGGTTCGCCCTTCACCCCGATGCCGGACACGGAACCCACGGCGCAAGAACCCGTCACGCCGCAGTCCTGCGACATGGCTTCCGCCACTCCCGAGGCAGTCATCTCCTCATCACGGGTCCGCCGCATCACCCTCCCGGACTTCTAATCAGGCACAAGACTTCAAGACGCAAGACGAAGCAAGAGCAAGAGGTGCCAGTCCATCTCTTCTCTTGGGTCTTGGGTCTTGCGTCTTGTTGTCTTCCCACCCCCAACCAATCACCCTTATGAAACTCGCCACATCACGCCGAAAGCATCCGAATGCATGCCCCCGCTTTGTCACCACCTCCGTGGTGTCGGATGGGTCTTTGCTCTATCAGAAAGGCACGGCCATGGATTCACCGGAGAAGTGCTCGGAATTCTGGTCCTCCTGCATCGCCATTCAGCCCGACCACGAGCCAGACAAGGAATCGGTGGTGGTGGTGCTTCTCAACACCCGCCTGATTCCATACGGGTGGAACAGGGTGTCCTTGGGCACCGTCAACGAATCCAACGCACATCCCCGTGAAGTCCTGCGGCCGGTGATTGCCGGTGCTGCTTATGGCTTTGTGCTCATGCACAATCATCCTTCTGGCGATCCAAGCCCCAGCCGCAGCGATGAGCAGACCACCCGGCGCATGATAGAGGCCGCCAGTTTGATGCAGATCCGCTTCATCGACCACGTCATCACCGGGAAAAAGGAACCGGGGCGTTCCCCCTACTACTCATTCCGGGAAGCAGGCATCATTCCCTGATGTGTCTGAACGTTCAGCCATTCTAACATAATCATCCATGAATGCCATCACCCCGTCCTCACTCCACCGCCTCGGTGATGCCGCCAAGGGACCGATTCGCCACTTCGAGCGTGAAAGGAACCGTTGTCTTGCCTACACCAACTCGCTCTATGGTGCTGCCATCCGTCCTTTGGAAGAAGCGATGCAGCGCTACGCGGAGGCCCTACGCCAAGTCATCGCCACCACCCACCGCATTGCGGACTGTCGGGTTTCCTGTAACTACATTACGGTCACGTTCCCATCTATCACGCTTCCCGGAAGACCGTATGCGCCCTCAGGTGAAATCACCGTATTCCTGCCACGCAGCCGCGACGAATGGGCACCCAACCACGGAAAGGCAGGCGGCCATCGCGCATGCCCACGCGTCACCATCCGACGCCCCGGTGATCCCGACGGCCACCGCCGCTATCAACTCCGACCTAACGAAACACCGGAGCAAATCTGGTCCCGTTGTGCCCGCTTCTTCGCCGTCCATGCCATCGACAGCAACGCCATCGCCTTGTCCCGGCCCCAAGCAGCCTGATTTGTCTGAAACCCACACCATGCCGCCATGGTCCGCTATGTCACTCGCTATGTTTCGCCTCGCACCCGGCCCCTAACCGCCGCTGAGACGCTTATCCGCCAGACAGCCTACGATCTGAAGGTTCCAACGCATTCCGCCATCGAAATTGCGGTGCCGCTCATGATGTCCCTGCTGGACCCAGCGCCTTGCTGGCTTATCCCGGTGCCTTCGTCATCCGGTAACACCGATGCGAATCTGGCAATTTGCCACGCCATCAAGAGTCTCAATCCCGCTGCCAGAATCATTATAGGAATCCGCCGCACGCATGCCGTGGAATCGTCATGTGCCCGCCGCCGCCGCGGCTTGAAAGGACTCAATGTGAAACAACACGCATTCCAGCGGTGTTGCGGCCCGCTCCACCGGATGCCGGTCTGGTTTGTCGATAATGTCGTCACCACCGGCAACACCCTGCAAGCCGCACACCTCGCATTCGGCACAGGTGATGGCCTCGTATATGCCGATGCCTCATCCTATTCCATTTTCCGCCGGGATGATGTCTGAACATTCAGACATCGTCATCCCTCTTCCCAATAACCTCTAACCTTTAACCTTTAACTCCCCCACACCATGCCCACCACCACCCCAACCGTCGCCCAGCGCATCGCCTCCGGCCTTGCCTCGCTTACCCGCATCAAAGCCTTCATCGGCAAAAATCAAACCACCGTCGTCCGTTCCATGATTCGCAACTCCGAGGAGCGCGACTTCTTCATCGACAAGATGATTGCACTCGAAGCCCTGATTGCCGCTATGCCCGTCACATACGAGCAGGATGGCAAGGGTGATGCAGCCGTCGCCTATCTCCACTACTTCACTGCCGGCTGCGACTTCTACATCACCGAGAAAGACAAGGGTGATGCCGATGACTCACCAGAAGACGCCCAATCCCAAGCCTACGGCTACACCATCCTCAATGGCGATGATGACATGGCTGAGATGGGCTACATCTCCCTCCCGGAAATCCTCTCCTGCCGCGCCGAGCTCGACTTCTATTTCAAACCCACACCCCTAGGTGAAATCAAGGCCAGGAGAGCGGCCTGAACGTTCAGACACCTCTTACCAATGACTATTGACCACTGACCCATGACCCCTCCCATGCACCAACAAGGCAACTCCATCCACCCCGGCAACATCCAGCATTTCGCCGACTCCGCAAAGAACGCCATCCAGTTAGGACAGCGCCAGTTCTTCACCCCGCCTGACCTCGCCGCCGCCCTTTGTAGCGTCTTCAAGGCCACCCAAGCCGGCATTGCCACTGATTTGATGGCGGGTGACCTCGCCCTGCTCAAAGCCGCCAAGCGCGCACACTCTTGCGGAATCGACGTTGACGAGCGCATCTCTTCTCCTCACCCACAATCCTCTAATCCACGATCCACCTCAGTCTATCAAGCCGACGTAACCCGTTTCTATCCGCTCGCTCATGCCGCCGGGCTCAAGCACGACCTGCTCCTGCTCAATCCGCCCTTCTCGCTCCAGTGGTGGCTATCACGCCTCGCTCCTCTCGCCCTCTCCACGGTCACCGGGGTCAAGGAAACCTACGCTGCCGCCCTCGCCAAGGGCGACACCATGGATTCCACTCTTGCCACACTCCTCATCGCTTTGGACAGCCTTTCCACCTATGGCGAGGGTTTTCTAATTTGCAATGGCAACACCGCCCGCCGCCTCATCGGCGACCCACAAGCGGGGATCACAGATAGTGGATCGCGGATAGCAGATAGGGAAGGGCGCGTGCGCACCTCTTCATCCACGGTCCACAATCCGCAATCCGCTATCTCCTCGCTTCTCATGCGCAACATCTGGTGCTGGCTCGACATCCCAGGTGCCGTTTTCGATGGCCAGGCCAGCGACTTTCCCACCGCTGTCCTCTACTTCTCCGCCAGTCATGGCAACGCTGCCCCGCATGATCGCGGTCCGCTTTACCTCCACTCGCCTTCCGCCGATCCAGGCACCGTCACCGCCACCCTGACCACCGCCATCTCCGCTCGCCCCTTCGCCTTTTGCGGTCGTTCCATAGCCCACGAATACCAAGCCCAGAATTGGAAGGACAATTTCCTCCCCGTCTGGAATGCCGTGCGCGAAGAATACCACCAACTTCACCACGGGGCCAAGCCCGCGTGGAACCTCTCACTGCACCAGGACGGCACCATCCGCACCTTCCTCGATCCATTCCGTCGCGCCGCCTATGTCCACAACCGCGACCTGCTAACCGCTTTCCGTTCCATGTCAGGCGAATCGCCTGCCGGGTTGGTCGTCCAGCAAGCCAGTCGTGCCGCCCTCAAGCACGCCATGGTTTCCGGGTCCTGGCGCGTCCAACCGGAACTCATTGCCGCCGTGGATGCTGCCATCGCTGCTTATGAAAGCGTTAGGGCGCCCTTTTACACCCCGAATGAAGTCCAGTCCCTCGGTTGGCTCGACGAGGAAAGCCTCATCACCTGTCACAAACCCGGCATTCCAGGGTTTGTTCCAGGCCAAGCCTATCCGCTTCGCACCTGGATCGAGGACACCGCATGGCATGACAAGAAAACCAACCTCGCCGGCCACGAGGAAGACCTCGCTCTCTCCGGCCGCGAACTCGTCGTCGAAGTCACCGACTCCGACGACCAGCCTCACCGCTTCCACGTCCGCCGCTCCGATGCCGATGCCGACGCCAGCAACTCACCCCCCGCAAGCCGTCGTTCCCACAGCCCATCCGAAAGCCACCATCACATCCAGTCCCTCATCGACCACTTCCAAATCCCCATCCCTCGCGACGTCGCCCACACCAACCCCGCCGCCTACCAAGCCAACCTCGCCCGCCTCGACTCTCTCCAGGCACTCATCAATGCCGCCTGACATACGCAACTCCACCCAATTCCACGGCCCGCTTGGCCTCAGCGTGCCGTCTGCCACACAGCGCAAGGAAGTGCGTTCCGACGGCTCGCCTG
>JBAXPF010000151.1:0-9822 GCA_037132955.1 Verrucomicrobiota bacterium
CCCCGCCCACTCGGGCTTTTCATTGGCAAACGGGCGGGCCGCCCGTTCCCCTCTTGCCTCAGGCCGCCTCCTTGCGCCGACGCAGGAGCAGTCCGCTGGCATCCTTTTACTGATCGCCCGTGCCAAGATCGGAACGCCCCATGTCAATAGCGGTCCACCGATTCCAATCCACTGGCGAAACTCGCCCGGTGGTGGCACTCCGCCAGGATCTCAAGCGCGTATGATGACATGGCGGGCGGCGAACTTTGCGGCATCCAGCATTTGCTTGTTCGGCTTGGGTGGCTTGGGTGGCTTGTCGATCATGGCCACAAGGGTGACTCTGGCAGGTCTGTTGCCGATCTCCACGACACTGCTGCGGCGTTTTCTTTTCCGGGTCATCGGACCCGGTCGGCGTGTCAACTGTGCTGGAATTCGTGCTGGAAAACCTGTTTGGGTCATCCTTGATTCGTCACAAGTTGCTGATAATGGGCCACTTGTGAATATGGTCCCGCATGAGGGCGGAGGGGGTGGGATTCGAACCCACGGGACCCTTGCGAGCCCTCCAGTTTTCAAGACTGGCGCAATCGACCACTCTACCACCCCTCCGGGGATTTCGGTGCGGGCAGCAATCGCCGGCGGGTGGGCGGAAATCAAGAAAAAACCGCCACACAGGACGCAAAAATGGATTTTATGCTTAGCGGCGGCCGGTAAATGCGCTAAGAACCGGTCATGGACGAACTGACCCGCGAGCATGGATGCCAGCCGTTGGATGGCTTGATGGAGCGTTGGACACTGAGCAACCACGATTTGGTCAATGCTTCCACCGAGCAGTTGAACCACAAGCAAGTGCAGAAGGCACGCAAGGGCCGCCATCTGACTCTGCACTTGATGCAAAAGGTGATGCGTGCGCTCAACGCTGCGGTGGTCGCGCGTTTGGATAAGGACGCACAGGCGGCGTTCGTGGAATACCCGCACCGGCAGTTGTTCAATTACGCGAAAGGCCATGACCCGGCATGGGGGCGAACCCAACGTACCTCTTCTAGCAAAATGACAGCGTCATGAATTGCCAAGCCTCTATCACCGGCTATTTCAAGAGCCCCCAATGGGGAATGAACCCGCTGTTCCCCTCACTGGGGATCGTCACGTTTGCCTTGAATCATCTTCTGAAGCAACTCTATCAACCCCATGGGGAGCGTGGCGGGGAGCCCATCGCGCCCAGCCCCAAACTGATGGAGACGCCGCCCGCATTGCCGCATGTCGCGGGTTGATAAACCGCCGCCACACGTGAATCCAACCCGCCCTGCTGCCGCCGCCCCATTGCTACCGCCGCGTCCCACGGCACTGGCACACGGAATCTTGCGCGGGTGCGTGCGGCATGGGGATTTGGTGATCGATGCGACCGCGGGCAACGGACATGACACGGTGTTTCTGGCGGAGGGTGTTGGCGCGGAAGGGCAGGTTCTCGCATTTGATGTGCAACCCGAAGCGATGGCCGCCACGCGGGCGCGCCTGGCGACTGCCGGCTTGCAAGCGAGAGTCGAATTTTTCCTCGAATCCCATGCGTTCATGGGGACGCGCGCGGCGGTGGGGTCGGTGGCGGTGGTGATGTTCAATCTTGGCTACCTGCCGGGAAATACCCATGAGTTGATCACCGAGCCCGGCGGCACCCTCGAGGGTTTGATCTGCGCCATGGGTTTGCTCAAACCCGGCGGCATGCTCACGGCGGTGTGCTATCCGGGCCATCCGGGCGGGGCGGCGGAAGCAGCGGCGGTCGAGCATTGGTTTGCCGCACTCGCCGCCCGCGACTGGCGGGTCGCCAGATACGGTGCCATTGCCACACGCCGGCCCGCGCCGTTTTTGTTGTTAGGACGCAAGCCGGCATAGGTGGCGGCCCCTTGATTTGTTAGAAAAACCGGAGATATAGGGCAATGACGCAGGCAATGAGGAGGGTGCTCCAGAAGCTGAAGCGTTGATAGAACGGCCGCGCCCGCATTTCAGCCAGGATTTCGGCAGAAAACGCGCGGTCGATGATGGCACGGGGCTCGATTTCACCCCGGTTGCGGAACACCCAGAGAATGACGAAGGCAAACAGGAAGTCGATGGCACCGCGGGTGAGGAAGGGAATCGACCAGAAACCAGCGCCCTCTGCGGAGCGGGCGATCCACACCGTGAGACCGGGAATTTGCGGCAGCATCCTGGCCATTTCCAACAAGGTGACCCCCAACGCCCACAGCGGGCCGACAATCACGGCGATCAGGGCCCCGCGTGCCGTGGCACGCTTGTAAAAGAATCCTGCCAGGAACAACGCGCACACCGACGGGTAGGCAATCGACCAGTATTTCTGGATATAGATGAAGATGCCCTTGAGGTCTTTCAGATAGAAACTGACGCATGTGGCCGCCACCAGCACGAGGATCGAAGTGATGCGTCCGAAGCGCACGAGGTTGTCTTCAGTGGCGTTGCGCTTCACATAGTTCTTGTAGATGTCGAAGGTGAGGATTGAAGAACTGGCGGACACCATCGAAGCGACGTGCGACATCACACAACCCATCAATCCGGCCATCACCAGACCGGTCAGACCGTGCGGCAAGAGTTGCTTGACCAGCGTGGGAAAGGCGAGGTCGGCTTGCAGCAGCACACACTCGGCCTTGAGCAAACCATTCTCCGGGTTGTAGAGGCGGAAGGCGACAATGCCCGGCAGCACCACCAAGAACGGCACGAGCAACTTGAGGAAGCCGGCGAAGACCACGCCCATTTGCCCGTGCCACACACTCTTGGCGGCCAGCGTGCGCTGGGTGATGAACTGGTTGCAGCCCCAGTAGAAAATGTTAGCCAGCCACATGCCGCCGAAAAACACCCCCGGCCACGGCAACTCCGGGTCGTTGGCCGGCCGCACCATGTGGAATTTCTCCGGCGATCCCGCCAGCACCGCCTTGAAGCCGCCGATCACCGACGGCCCATACTCCGGTTGGAGCACCCCCATTTTGTGCAGTCCTAACAACATGACGGTGAGCCCGCCAAGAATCAACACCGTGACCTGGATGATGTCGGTGTAGGCGATGGCCTTGAAGCCACCGTAAATCGCATAGCCGCCGCCGATTCCACACAGGATGACGAGTCCCCAGTTGAGCGGCAGCCCGAACAACGATTCGATGGCGAGCGATCCGGTGTAGAGCACCACGGCGAGTTCGATCACGATGTAGCCGATCAGACTGATGACCGCATAGACCACCCGCACCTTGTTGCTGAAGCGCCGTTCCAGAAACTCGGGCATCGTCGTGATTTTGCTCTTCAGGTAGTAGGGCAGGAAAAACTTGCCGTAGAGCACCAGCGCGATGGCCGCCATCCATTCATAACTGGCGACGGCGAGGCCGATGTCAAAGCCGCGCCCGGACATGCCGATGAAATGATGGGTGGAGATGTTCGCCGCAATCAGCGAACCGCCGATGATCCACCACACCAGATTGCGGCTGGCCAGGAAGTAGTCGTCGCTCTCTTCTTTCTTGCGCGAGGCCAGGATGCCAACGCTGGCCACCACTAGCAGATAGATGCCGAAGACAAGGGTGTCGAGGTATTGGGTCATGCGGGGCCACCATCATACGCTCACGGCGTGAGGAGTCACGCCATTACTGACTGCCATGGGCCGGCTAGGGGCCTTGCGCTCATGCCAGACCCCGCTATAATGCCCCCATGCTTGCGCGATTTTTCAGCTTTGTCACGGTGTGCCTAACGACGATGGGGCTTCCCGGTGCCGCCGGGATCGGCTTGCAACAGGTGGCCACTGCCTTTGAGCTTCCTGCCGAGTCGACCCAGTGTGTGGTGGGCCTCGCGGACGGGTGGAGCAACTCGCATGCCACGCTGGGCTTCTACGAGAAACGCGCTGGCGTGTGGACGCGGGTGGGGGAGCCCTGGCCGGCGCGTCTCGGCAAAAACGGATTGGTTTGGGGACTGGGGATGCAGCCGGTTCCCGCCGGTGCCAATACCAAACGCGAGGGGGATTTTCTCGCACCGGCAGGAGTTTTTCATATCGGTGGCGTGTGGGGATATGCGCCAAGCATTCGCAAGCATCCGCAGTTATACTATCACACGGTCACCTCGCGCGACCTCTGGATCGAAGATCCGGCATCGCCGGATTACAACAAGCATGTCGCGCTCGATCACGAGCCGGCCACCCCCTGGGAAAAAAAGCAACAGATGAGGCAAGACGATCCGGCGCACGCGCTCAAGCTCTTCATCGCCTACAATGCGCCGCCCAAAGCCGTCCCCAATGCCGGTTCATCGATCTTTTTTCATATTTGGCGGGCGGACGGCGGCAAGCCCACGGCCGGGTGCACGACCATGGCCGAGGCCAAGCTGCGCGAGCTTATCGGCCGGCTCGATCCCGCGCGCAAGCCGGTCTATGTGCTGCTGCCGCAGGCGGAATACGCCAAGCACCGGGTCACGTGGAAGTTGCCCTGAGCTTGAACCCAACCCGGAGATTTTGCTATTGCGCGCGTCGGGGGAGGGGGGCAGACTGTTGTGGGCGAGAGTGGCATCGTGTGATGCCCATAGGACTCGTTCCTACGCAACAATGATTACCAACCACAGCAAGACATAATATGAACACCCTGATGAAAGCAAGATGGATGGCCGCCGCCGCGGCAATCAGCATGATCGGATCGACCCCGCTGCAGGCGGCGGAAATCGCAGTCAAAGACGGGCAGAAAGTCGCCTTCATGGGTGATTCCATTACCCAGGCCGGGGCCGGCCCCAAGGGGTACCTGACCTTGATCATGCGCGGTCTCGAGGCCAATGGCGTCAAGGCCATATCCATCCCCGCCGGGATCAGCGGCCACAAATCCAACGATATGCTCAACCGCCTCGAGCGCGATGTCCTGAGCAAGAAGCCGGATTGGATGACCCTGAGCTGCGGCGTCAACGACGTCTGGCACGGTGCCAGAGGCGTGCCACTCGACCAATACCAGAAAAACATCGTGCAAATCGTCGACCGCTGCCAGGCGGCGGGCGTCAAGGTGGTGATTCTCACCTCGACCATGATCGGTGAGGATCAACCCAATCCTAACAACCAAAAACTGGTGGCCTACAATGAATTCCTGCGGGAACTCGCCAAGGAGAAGAAATGCCTGCTGGCTGACCTCAACGCCGATATGCAGGCCGCCATTGCCAAGGCGGGCCCCGACAAGAAGGGCAACATTCTAACAAGCGACGGCGTCCACATGAATCCCGCCGGTAACGTGATGATGGCCAGCGGGGTGCTCAAGGCATTCGGACTGACTGACGAGCAAATCGCGAAAGCCGAGCTGGCGAAGTGAGCCCACCCTAAGCGCCCACGATGACGGTTGCCGCTCTGGTGCTCCGCTGTTTCAGCAACGCCCTAATCTGCGAGGATCGCCAGGTCAATCCACTGCCCCTGCCCGCCCTCATGTGAGTGGACCGCAATGATGTTAGAGCCTTTCTTCAACGCGGTTTGCAATTGCCCGGTCACGAGGCACAAACCATATCCCTTGGACCCCGTGACCCCAAGGATCTTCTGCCCGTTGATGTAGACCTCGGTATTGTCGTTGTGGCGGATCACGACGGCGCCGCTTTTCAATGCGGCGCCGTCATATTCAAAGGATTTTCTAAAGTAGATCTCCGGGGTCTTCCATGCGGTCCGTGTCTGGTTCCCATTGCCGAAGGGAGCCAGGCCGGTCTTCCAAGCCTGGTCATCAAAACCCTCCTTAATCCAGTCGTCCGCGGGCTTTTCCGTTTGATACTTGTAGGCTGTGCTCAGCGTGCCGTCCTGTGCGGCGCCCACCAGCACTTTCCACTTGGCGTCGAGCAGCTTGACGGTTGGCTGGGGCGCCACCGCTTCGCCGCGTTCATAGGCCGCCGCACGCGCCGTGATGTCATGCAGCTTCTTCGCGTCGAACTTCGGCTTGCGGTCATCATAGAAAAGCCCGTTTTTTTCCTGCTCGATGTCGGTCAACTGCGTATAACAAAAACCAAACAGGTTCGGGTTGTCGAGCATGGCATCGATGGTGCCTTTGTAGCGGGCATAGAATGCGTCCGTGGTTTTAGGTCCCACCCCGTAACTCCACCCGCCTTCGGCACCCCAGCCAATGCCGCCGATTTCACTGATCATGAACGGAACCCCGCGGTCAGCTTGTGACGCCGACGGGTTGCAATACCGCGCGGGCGGATAGGGGCCTTCCGGGGGGGCTGTGAAATAGTCCATCCAGCGCTTGTGCAGGTGCTCCGGATTGTCGGCATAGTCATGTGCGTCCCTGACTTCAGGGTTGGCCAGCGTGTGGGTCCAACCGCTGGCCTCGAGCGCGGGCCGTGTCGGGTCGACGGCCTTGGTGATGCGCCAGATCATCTGTTGCAACTCGCCGCTGCCCTCGAAGTTTTCGTTGAACGCGCACCAACCGACGATGGACGGATGGTTCCTGTCGCGCAGCAGAATCTCGGTCCATTCATTGACCACCGCCGAGAAACCTTCCCGCTGGTTGCCATAGCCGGCATTGGGATACTCGCCCCAGAGCAGATAGCCCAACTTGTCAGCCCAGTAGAGAAACCTTGGTTCGAAAACTTTCTGATGGAGCCGCGCGCCGTTATACCCGCAAGCCATGGACATCACGATGTCATTTTTCAGCGCATCGTCCGAGGGTGCGGTCCACAGGCCATCGGGATAAAACCCCTGGTCGAGGATGAGTCGTTGAAACACCGGTTTGCCGTTGATGAGGATCCTGCGCCCGTCAATCACGATCTTGCGCAATCCGAAATAGCTCTTCAGTTCGTCGAGTTTTGTCTTGCCGCTGTAGAGCGTGAGTTTCAAATCATAGAGGAATGGCGCGCCGGGTTCCCACAGTTTCTTCTCCTTGAGATTCAATGCCAGCGAGTTCTGCGAGGGACCGGTGGCGGTATCGGAACCCACCAGCTTGCCATCGACGAACGCCTCCGCCTTGAGCGTGAGATCCCTGTCCGCAGCGTTGATCTTGGCCTCGATGAGCACGCGCGAGTGATCCGGATCGGGAACCACGGTTAGGGATTCGACAAAGGATGAGCCGACGGCTTCGAGCCACACCGACTGCCAGATGCCGGTGGTCCGGGTATAGAAACAGCCGGCGCTCCGATCGCTTCCGGACTGTTTGCCGCCTGGCTGGAGGCCCGACCATAGATCATCCAGCACTTTGACCACCACTTCGTTGGCGCCATCCTTGAGGAAACGGGTGATCTCAAACTTGAAATCCACATTCTCGCCGACATGTGCCCCGGCAAGCTGGCCATTGATATAGACCCAGGCCCGGTAATCCACGCCGCCGAAATGAATGCGCACCCGCTGGCCCTTCATGGCGGGCGGCAGTTCGAACGTGCGGCGATACCACACGTCTTTCATGTGCTGGGTTGTGGGTACCGCTAGCCCGGAGAGCTTGCTCTCAGGGCAGAACGGAACGCTGATTTTGGCATTGAGATCCTTGCCGTATGTTAGCCCGCGGGCATCTCCGTCCGCCGCCTTGTCGATCTCAAACTGCCACTCACCGTTGAGCGTCATCCAGTTCTCACGCAAGAGGTCGGGCCGCGGATGTTCGGAACGGGGCTCGGCTGCCGTTGCGTGGAAAATCCCAGTGATCATGGCCGAGATAGTGAACATCAGGTAAATTCTGTTTTTCATGTGAGTTTGCCGAAATACTTCTTCTTTAGCACTGTGAGGGTCGGATGCTGATGATGGCATCCCAGAAACGGTCCGCAGCCGTCAGCGAACGCTCGGAGTAAAACTCGAGAACCTCGTTGAGATCACGCTGCACGGCGGGATGAAAGCGCAATCTCATTTTGCCGGGCCATTCGGTCGATATCGCACGCCTGCGATCATCTCGTCATAGCCCAGGTCCCGGACGACCCCGCTTTCGAGTTCATCCTGCAAACGGGCCGCCTCCACGACAATCTCGTCCCCCGGCATGGCGGAGGGTGACGTTTGGTCGAGAACCGCCATAGCGATCTCAAACCGTTCAGCTTCCGGCAGTTCCATCAAGGTGGTAAAAAGATCAGTATCCGCTTTCATGGGATGTGGGTTCACACAAGAGGATAGTCTTCCTTAGTGTTTTGCCAAGAATTCTCTGGAGCTTTTTCGTGTTCGTTGAGGGTCACTCAGAGGTGAACCTTTCTGCCGCGGCATCTGTGGGATGAGCGGTTGATTATTGATGAACATCATTTCTTGATTGGACTGGAAATCATCAGATTCATTCCAGGCAGTCTTCACCGCGGCAACTCGGCGGGCGCGATATCAACAAGCGTGGTGACCACCGGTTGGAGAGCTCCCGGGGTGACGTGAATGATGAAAACCCGCCGGTAGGTGTCGAGATACTGCAATTGGCGTTCGGTGAACGGCACCCACGAGTCACCCTCTTTGGAATAGAAATTCGTTTGGGCCATGTTATAGGGACTCACCTTCCTGACGGGCGGCACTTTGGTGATAACCCCCGGATGCACGGCAAGTCGGTGCTCACCGGCCTGAATGGCCGTCTCCACGGTGACCAGGGGCAGCACCCGCGATTCGCCACTGGGAAAGGCCTTGGCGGAGTCGTCGATGAGAATCATCTGATAGGCTGGCCGCGGATCCTCCGCTTTCGAAGCGTTGGGCTTCGGCAGGAGGATGAGCATCGCCCGTTTGATGTGAGGTGGCAACTTGGCGCTGGCCGCCAGATTGGCCATCGGCTGCTTCGGATCGACCACGGGACGGTTGTAAAGCACCAGCGATCCGTTGACAGGGATCGCGATCTGCGCCTCTGAAAACCCTTCCCGTACCAGTTTCAACCGGGTCATCCCACCCGTCTTGTCTGTTAGATAAAGCTCCGCGTCGGGGTGGACTGGATCGTGCAACACCGCGCGGATTTGCACCGGACCCGGCGCATCATTCTGCTGGGCATGGCCCGCCACCGGCAAGCACCATGCGATCAAAATCCAGAGGAGTTTTCTTGTGATCATATAAATCAGAATTCATTGCTGGACAGCCACCGGAATGACACCAGATTCATGCGACGTCCGAAGATCTTGTTCGCCGTGGCCGCAGCCGAATTGGTGTAAGCATTCAACGCCGGCCGGTCCACCGGGTCAACATATTCAGGAATGCGTTGCACCACGGCTTCCGCGTAGGCCCGGGCGGTCACCGTGCCATTGGGATCCCATGCTTCCCCGCACACCCGGATGACGAAGGTGTCGCCACGCACCGTGGCGGCCGGCTCCAGGATGTGCAGCAAATCCCCTTGGCTGATCCAGCCGGGGGCGCCGGCCGCCGGATTGCCCGTCGAGGCGGCCGGTGTCTTGTAGTTGTATAAAATCGCGTTGCTCAGGTCTCCCGCGGTGATCGGCACCTGGGTGGTGAAATACTTGTCGTTGATCTTGGACTGGTCGATGGCTGCGGCCAACGCACCGCACAGGGTGAGCGCGGATTCCGAACCGACCTGCCGGTTCACAAACTCCGACATGGAAAGGAACGGACCGCGGGTGCGCACCTCATCGACGATCTTGGTCGCCAAGCTTTCCAGTTCATCGTTGCCAAGCTCGCGGTAGCCGTTCCATTCATTGGTCCTCGCATTGTCTATCTTGTTAGAGTCAACGGCGCCACCGAGGGCCCCACCGTTGAGCAGCGACATGCCGAGGATGGGGACACCCTTTGCTTTCCTGGTTTCAAGCGCTGCGCTCCGCGCCCAGAGGGTGACAATCTCGCTCTTGTTCAACGACCCCAGCACCGCTTTCCACGCCTGCACGCTGGTCGAATTGACGTTGAAGGGCCCCCGGATCATTTGATATTCCGCCGCATTCTGATAGGCGGTGGCAGTTGGTTTGCCAGAGGCGAACAATTCC
>JBAXPF010000152.1:0-9686 GCA_037132955.1 Verrucomicrobiota bacterium
GGGGATGTTAAGATTGAGGTTGTTGCCGTAGCCAATGACTAGCACCGCAAGGACGAGGATACTGATGGCGAGCGCGACCATACGGCGCGTGCCCGGCGAGCAGCCCGACCACTCGCGACGGACGAGCGCGACGAGGGTGCTGAAGAGGATGAGCATGATCATATGCAGCGGCCAACTGGCGACACCAAGGGTGTTCATACGGTTGTGACCCATGCCGTAGAAAATGAACTGGAGATACCAGAGCAGGCCGGCGAGGAAGCCCCAAAAAATATTGATCGTGGAGTCCGCCTGGCCGTTCGCGCCAAATCCGGCGAGTTCTTTCAGTCGGCCCTTTTTCGCGAGTTGCCAGAGGGTGATCGGCAGTGTGCTGAGGAAAGCACCGGTGCTGGCGAAGAGAAAGCGGACGTTAATCACGAGTTCGGGGTTGGCTCCTTTACCAAGGGCGATGGTGGCGATCGGCTCGGCCGAGCCGAGGGCGAGACTGTACAGGGCGGAGAGCACGCCGGCCAGCACGCAAAGCGGGATGCCGAGGGCCAGATTGAAGGTGCTGTCATGGCTGCTGCCGGACGCCTGGACTTCAAGCTCCTTGCGGCGTCCAGCGCAGCCGCAGCCGATGATGCCCACAAAGCCGACTCCCACGCCGAGTAGGACCGCGGCACCACCGGCGCTGTGGGTGATTTCTCCCAGCTTCCCCTGAATGAGTGGGGTAAGGAAAAAGCCGAGCACGGCGGAAATACCGACCGCCAAGGCATAGGTGAGCGAGTAGCCGACGTAGCGGATGGCGAAACCGAAGGCCATGCCGCCGTAGCCGTAGGCCGCTCCGTAGCCGAGAGCTTTCCACATGGCATCCTGCGGCGAGGCGGTGAGCACTGCGGACAAGTTCGGGATAAAGGCCAGCGACCCGAAAACGGGCAGGATGAACCATGAACTGAGGCTCATCCAGAACCAGAACGATTCATAGGTCCAGTTGCGGACCTTATGCTGCGGGGTAAAACAAATGCTGGCAGAGAACGCGCCGACGGCGTGGAGCAGGATTCCGTTAATGGGAAAGGACATTGGCTTTTGCAGGATGAAGCTAGATCAGGAATTCCGCATCAATGACGGCATTGTGTTGACCTATAGCGGGAGCACCGAGCGCGGATTTTGAAATCATGCCATCGATTTGGATCGGGCAGCGCAGGGTTTGCAGGGGGGTGCCGCCGGGACAGCGGATTTCCTGCTCCATATCGAGCGCTCGGTAGCCTTCTGTTTGGCGGAGCCGCTCCCAACTCAGGACATCGGCACACCAAATGTCGGCCGGTTCCAATATGGAAAGCCAGTAGGCGGTGGGTTGCAAGGCAAGGTGATCGCGCAGGTGTGCCTTGATTTCATCACGCAGGTCAAACCAGGATTGGCGTTCCTGATAGATCAGGAGCGCCGGGCAAGCCAATAATTTGCCAAGAACGGAGATCGAGCCCATGGCGAGGGCGAGATGACCATCGGCGGTGGGGTAGATGCCGTAGGGTGCTCCGAGGTAGGCGTGAGCATTGCGGATCGCGCCACGGTGAGGAGCTTTGCCACCATCATTGAGATGGGTGGTGATGACCTCGAACTGGAGATCCAGAATGGACTCCAGCAGGCTCACTTCCACATGCCCCCCCTCGCCGGTGCCCCCACGGCGCACCAGGCAGGCAAGGATTCCTTGGACAAGGTGGGCGCTGGCGCTGAGGTCAGCGACGGCCAGTCCCATGGGCACGGGGCCTTCACCCTCATCGCCACTGAGCCATGTCAGCCCGGACATCGACTGGGCTAACAAATCCTGGCCGGGCTTGCCGACCCACGGGCCGTTTTTTCCATAGCCGGTGACCGAGCCGTACACGAGACGGGGATTGAGGGCGAAGACGGCGTCGTAACCCAATCCCAGCTTGTCCATCACACCGGGACGGAAGTTTTCGATGAGCACATCGGCCTTGGCGATGAGGTGACGGATCTTATGCAGATCGGCCGGATCCTTGAGGTTTGCGGCGTAGCCTTGTTTGTTGCGGTTGATCGAGTGGAAAAGCGTGCTGTCGCCCTCGACACCCAGGTTGGAAATGTAGAGTTGGCGGCAGATGTCGCCGCTGCCGGGACGTTCAATTTTGATGACGCGCGCACCCAGATCCGCAAGGCGCATCGCGGCGGCCGGACCGGCGAGGAACTGGGAAAAGTCGAGGACGACGAGATTTTCAAGTGGCTTCATGGGATCAATCGGAGGGGGCTAGGAAGTTTCGATAGAGCCGGTTGATTTCCACAGCGGCATCAGATGGTGAAACTCCCCCACTCACACAGGCATGGGCCACCGGAGTGGCGGCGTCCTGAAAATCCATGTAGCCGGGGAATTGCGGGCGGAGAATCGATTCGTCAAGCGTTTGCAGGGTGTCGCGGAAAAAATCATTGCTCGCTTCGTTCACCGCATCGTCGGTCCATGCGGCGCGGTGTCCGGGCTGTCCACCGGATTGGAAATAGACCCCCATCTGCGTTTCCGGCGCTGAGCTGAATGCCGCGAAATTCATGCAGGCGCGTGGGTGCTTCGTCCGGGCTGAAACGGCGAGGCCAGCCCCGCCGAGGATGGAGCGGAGGCGCTGGCCGTTGAAGGTCACCAGCCCACCCGCCTTCAGCGGAACTGGCGCGTAATGAGGGCGCGAGTAGTTCGAGTAGCCGTAAGCGAAGGGACAGAAAGCCGCACGCGGGTCGCTGGATTGCGACATCCACTCGGCGGTGCGGATCGGGTTTCGCTCCAGGCAGGCGGGATCGCAAAGCACGACGAGCTTGCGAAGTTCAGCTAGAGCAGCGGCTAAGATTTCATCGGAGGCCACACCGCCGTCTGTCATGAACGGTGCGTGTCCAAGTGCCGCGCAAAAAGTGTAGCTGTGCATCAACATGTCAATGGGAGACGCGGACACGGTGACGAAGCCACGTTTAGCCAAAGCAAGCACGTCATCCCAGGTTTCCGGCAGCGTGACACCATGCTTTTTCATCAGGTCCACCCGCCAGGTGGCGATAGGCGCTGCGGCATCGGAGGCGAGTGTCCATTGCCTGTTCTGAAAACGATAGCTTGCATGCGAACCTCCGACGGAATTCGCCGCCTGTTCTGCCAAAATATTCTCGGGCAACCAGTCTTCATATGGCAGTAACAGCCCCTCGGTCGCCGCGAGAGCGGTATGGGGATGATCCATGATGATGATGTCATAGGCGGCGGCCAGATCGGCCAGCGACGCATCCGCAAAAGCCTGGAGCGAGCGTTTTTCCCAAGTGATGCAGATGTCTGGATGGAGTTCCTCGAAGCGCTGGGCGCAGGCGACCACGGCGACGAAGCCGCGGGTGTGATTCCAGGCGATACCTTTGAGAAGGGTGGTCATTTGGCGTGGGATCCAATGGTGTCATGGAATCGCTCTCTGGCAGTGAGGTTCATGGCAAATAATGATTGGGTTGGACTCCGCCGCGGCGGTTGGCCTCATAGGCAGCCTCGACACACGCCATGGTGTGAATCACATCGCTTACATCGGTAAGCATCCGTTCCAGCGTGCCTTCCTTGTGGCATTGCACTTGTGCCATCGAGCCGATGAAGGCCTCCGGAAACCAGGACCCCTCCAACTGGATGGCTTGCCACTCACCGGGTTTTCCCGCATCATCCAGCAGACAGTATTCGAACAAGTCACCCACGCCGTGCGGGTAGTCGATCAGCAGGCCGACGCGGGCCTTGATCGCGCCCTTCGTGCCTTCCCATTTCAGGTAGCTCTCCTGATGCTTCGGCCCGAAGCGGTGGAGGTGATTGGTGGTGATGGTGGCGCGCACCGGGTCTGGATAGTCGAGCAGGATGGCGCTGCACACCGAGGCCAGTTGCGGGTGAAGAGGATTACCAACCGTGCGGGCATGCACGCTGAGTGGGTCGCCGAGAAACGAGCGGATGAGGTCGATATAATGGACGCTGTGATAGATGATTTCCATGCGCGGCAGGCCGTTGAGGAAGGGAAAAAGATCCCACGGAGTCATCGTGGTGAGGCGCATTTCCATGTCCATGAGATCGCCGATCAAACCTTGGCCAATGAGGTTGCGCGCAGCGGTGACAAAGGGCGCAAAACGCAGTTGGCAGTTGACCGCGGCGTGCAGCTCGCGCGCGCCGCAGATTTCCAACACCTCGCTGGCCTGCGCCAGATCCTCGCCCATTGGTTTTTGGATGAGCACATGGCTCCGGTGAGGCAGGCGGCGCAGCGTGTCCGCAAACAGCGATGCCGGCAACGCCAGGTCGAATATCACATTCTCCGGTGCGGCGGCGATGGCGGCATCAAGATCATCGAAGACATTCGCGATGCAATATTCGGCAGCCAGCGCCTCGGCGCGCGGCCGGCTGCGGTTGTAGATACCCCAGACGGGGAATCCGGCGATCCGGTAGGCCGGCAGATGCGCGTCCCTGACGATGCCACCGGCACCGAAGATGAGGACTGGGCATGGCACCACCGGCAGCTGCGGGGTGGTGTTCATGGTCGGTGGAACGTCTTTTATCATGCCGCGTGAGATTTCGCTGGCAAAATGTCGTTTTATATACGAACGTCAAGCGCAAATGCTGTCAGGCAGAAAAGAACGCCCCATGAGCACCTCATCCCCGAACTATTCCGTCCCCGCCCTTGAGAAAGGGCTGGATCTTCTGGAAGCGTTGGCGGCCTCGCCCTCACCGCTCTCGCTGGCCGAACTTGCGCGCGATCTGAACCGAGGCAGCGCGGAGATTTTTCGCATGCTGGTCTGCCTGGAACGTCGAGCCTATCTCCGGCGCGAGCCCGTATCCGGGAAATACCAGCCCACCCTGCGTCTTTTCGAACTCGCACACGCTCATTCGCCGCTGAAGGCGCTGCTGGATGTGGCCAGCGAGCCGATGCGGTTGGTGACTGTCGCGCTTGGCGAGAGTTGCCACTTGAGCGTCATCGAACGAGGAAGCCTGTTAGTGATCGCCCGCAAAGACAGCCCTGAAAGCGTCCGGCTCTCGATCGAAGTGGGCAGTCGATTTGAGCCCAAGAAGACCGCCTCCGGGCGTTTGCTGTTATCGCCAGGGCTCGAGTCGGTCACTGCCCGTGATGAGACGATTGAAGGCGTGGATGACGCCGTGGTGCGCATTGGGTCTCCTGAAGGCGCGGTCCATGCCGCGCTCGCCGTGTCCTGGTTGCGCAGCCGGAAAGGTGCTAAAAAGCCCGTTGCTGTTCTCGCGGCCTTGAAGTCAAGCGCGCAGAGCATCCACGAATTCCTGGGAATCTGAATGATGAAAGAAATTCCATTTGAAGGGTTTGAAATCGGCCAGACCCGTAGTAGCGGAGGCCGGACCATCACTGAAACAGACATCGTGCTGCACGCCGGACAGAGCGGTGATTTCTATCCACACCACATGGATGCGGAATGGTGCAAGGACCAGCCCTTCAAACAGCGCATCGCACATGGCACGCTGGTTTTCGCCATTGGCGTCGGCCAGACGGCGGGTGAGATCAATCCTCTGGCGATGACCTATGGCTATGAGAAACTGCGTTTCCCAAAACCCGTATTCATAGGCGACACGCTCCGGACCATGGCCACCATCGCGGAAAAGCGCGACCACAAACGGCAGGATTACGGAATTGTGGTTGAAAGACTGGAAGTGAGCAACCAGCACAGCGAATGCGTGTTAGCCTGCATGCATTTGCTGCTGGTGAGGCGGCTTGGACGTTAACGCAGCGCGTGGGGACACCCCGGTCGGCACGAGGGATTAGGAAATCATACAGTACTGAAAGCATAAACCGTCACATGATGCTGGGGCTTGCCGGGAGCCACGAGGATGTTGCCGAAACCCTTCAACTTGCAGGCGTTGGGATACTCGCCGGTTTCCAGGCAGAATCCGCTGTATGGCTGGTAGTTGCGGCCGGATTTACCGATCAGCCCTGCGGGCATGAACGCGCCGCTGTAGAGCTGCAGGCACCCGTGGGTTGTGGACACGGAAAGGCAGCGTCTGCTGGCCTCGTCAACCAATCGCGCCACCCGTCTGAGCTTTAGATCGTCGCCCAGCCAATACAAATCACCGTGTTGGCGCATCGTTCCGACGATGTAATCGCCGATTTTTCTCGCGCAGCGCAGATCGGATCCGCTATCGGCAACGGACTCGCGTCGATCCAGCAGGGTGAAGTTGTCGGTAAAGGGGATCGTTTCGTCACTCGCCACCTGCAGCAGGTGGTCAAGAATCGAGCCATGGTCCTCGCCCGCCAAGTTGAAATAGGAGTGATGGGCCAGGCTGATGGGACAGTCTTGATCCGAATGCGCATGCGTCTCATACACGAATTCATTGTCCGCACTGACCGTGTAGATCACCGCGAGATCGACATTGCCCGGATGGCCGGATTCACCGTCACAACTGCGGTAGCGAAGTTTCAGGGAAGGTGCCCCGTCATCACGTTCAACGACGGTGGCGCTCCACACCTTGCTGTGCAATGCGTCTGTGCCACCGTGCAGATGATTCGGCGGTTCGTTGAGCGGGAGTTGGTGGAGCCTGCCATGGATCAGGAGTTCGCCCCGGGTGATGCGGCCCGCGACCCGCCCGGTCGTGGCTCCCATCATGTGATTCTCCGGGTTCAGGTAGCCATCCAGGGTGTCGAAGCCTAACACGACATCCTTGACCACGCCGCCATGATCGGGAGCCATCAGGCGGGTGACGATGCCGCCGTAGGTGATCACCTCCAATTCGAGGCCGCCTGCGCCTACCAAGGACCATGCATCCACCTCGTCGCCATTCGGCAGAAATCCGTAGCTGCGTCTTTTAACACTGGTCGCCGTTGGCTTCGCCATCGTCGGGTTGGGTTCGGGGTGAGGGTTGAGGGGGTGCATGGAATGGATCATCGGGGGCTGGGTGTCCCGGGCAAGCAGGTGCGGCTAGACGGGCTGACGACGAAAGCCAAATTCCAGCGTGAAGAA
This sequence comes from Verrucomicrobiota bacterium, assembly GCA_037132955.1. GTDB lineage: Bacteria > Verrucomicrobiota > Verrucomicrobiia > Verrucomicrobiales > Akkermansiaceae > Luteolibacter. Next base: position 6,943 of record JBAXPF010000152.1, read on the forward strand.
TTGGGGCTGCATTGTGGCCAGCGGAGCACGCAGCTTGTCCAACTCCGCCGCCGGTCCGTGAACCTCCATGCGGGTGACCGTGGCTATTTTCTGAACCTCGGCGAAAAGATCGGCCACGTTTTCATTGTGCACCAGCAGGCCGTTCGCATCCAAGTAACCCTCGCGGCAATGAGCCTCGTCGCCGTCAAAACTGAAGCCATAAAAGAGGCATTTGGGCTCGTTGCTCACGCGCTCCATCATCTGACGGCATAGTCCCTTGAACTCGGCCAGCTTGCCATCGGCGATTCTGAAGTAGGGGACGATCGTGCAACAGGTATCTTGTGTGGACATCGAATGGATTCTAATGGTTTTGATATGGGATGGTGCGCAGGAGTGAAACCGGATCGGGCGGACTCGTGGGAGTTTACGCGAGCCTCTGTTTGGCAAGCATTTCGAGCTCGAACACAGCCTTGATGTTGTCCGGTGCAAGTTCGAGGCTTTGGCGGAATCCTGCCTGGGCCCCTGCCGTGTCGCCAAAGAAGAGCCTGCTGTGTGCCAGCGCCGCCACAATGGCCGCCCGGTGGGCCTTGGCCGCATCGTCCACGTAGGATGTGTATACCGCCGTCACGACCGGTTTGCGGTCAATGTCGTGTTCGAGTTCGCTCTCCCACTCCACAACCGCCCTGCTCAGGTGCTTCACCGCAGTGATTTCGTCTCCGGCTAGACGGTAGGCACAGGCGATGTAATATTCAACCTCCGGGCCCATGTAGGGGCTGTATTCACTGCGGATGAAGCCGAAGAAGCTGTCCAGCATCGGCATCGCTTCATCGGCGCGACCGAGCTGGGTAAGCGTGAAGGCCTCGAAATAGCGAATGTAGTAGAGTGCCTGGGTGTCCCACCAGCCGGCGCGGAAGTTCGCCGGTATCCGCTGGCCTTTTTGGAACCAAGCCAGAGCTTCTGAGAGATTGCCATCCCACAGCGCGAGTCGGCCTTTCGCGCAGCAGGCGAAGGTGTAGGCTTCGGTCAGGTAGGTCTCGCAACATTCAGCGGCCACGAATTCGTGGTTGCCGAGCGTCTCGAGTGCCTTGTCGAAGTCGAGCGTGCCGCTGAATGCGTCGGCCAGATCCCAAGTCAGGTGGTCGGAAGGTTTTGCCGGCAGATTCGCCAGGACGTAGTTGAGCCGTTCACGGGCATCCACGCCGAGTTTCGCCATGACGAGGTTCACTTCCTTGAGGAGAAAGTCGTCCTTGGGCTTGAGCTCGGCCGCCTTCCTCAGGAGCGGCAGCGCTGCCTCGCGCTGGTTCAAGTGGCTGTATTTGGCAACCGCCAGGTTCCGATAGGACAGGTAGTGGTCGGGGGCGGCGGTGATGGCTGCTTCCCATGCCGTGGCTGCAGCCTCATATTGCTTCTTGTCATAGAGGATGCAACCCAGCAGCTGGGCCGCACTTGCGTCACTGGCATTCGCCGCAACCGCCGCCTTCAACACGTCGATCTCCGGCAGTCGATAAGGGAACGTATCAACCGGAGTGATCCAGGAAGCCTCCTTGCGGTTGGCCGCCGCGCTGGTGACATCGCCCGATTTCCCCTCCAGGTAGGCCAGCGTGTAGAGTGCCATCGCCGAGGCGCTGCGGCGCGACTTCAAGCCGTCGAGAAGTGAAATCGAATCCTCGACGAGCCCCGCATTCACCAGATCGAAGACAATATCCAGGCAGGTCTGTGACGGGTTGCTGTGGAGAACCGCGAAGAATTCATCGAGTGTGCCACCCGAGATGATCGTGTGCAGGAAGCGTGCTAGGTGGTCCAGCGAGTCCCGCGCCAGGATGTGCTCCAACTGCTGGATGGCCGACGTGGTGTCGCCAAGTTTCAAGGTCGCGATGGCCGCGTATGAACCCGCGATCGAGTGCTCGGCCTCACGCTTGATCGCGCGGGTCGCGTGATCCTTCATTTTGAGGAAATCGCGGCGCCGCCCATCAATGGCGGCAATGAACGTCATCGCATACGAAATGACATTGTGGCTCCATGTTGCCTTATAGAAGGCATCATAGGCATCATCCAGCCGTTGCAGACCGAACAGGCAAAGCCCTTTGAGGTAACTGACGGTGCCATCCGACGGGTTCGGGTTGTAGGCGTTCTGGACGTTTTCCGCCCGCTTGAGATATTTCAGGCCGGCTGCATAGAGTCCGTTCTCGTAGCAGGTTCCCGCCATGCCAACCAGTGCCGGAGCGTAATCAGGGTCGCGCTCCAGAGCGACGGCGTAGAACTCTTCCTTCCTCCACAGCGCGTCGCGATATTGTTCGACGTGGCGCCCGGCGATCGTGATTTCCTGGGCGGTGGTCAGGTCGTGGGGCTTCGCCAGTCCCGGGTTGTCGGCGGGAATCCGCAGGATTTCAGGGCGTTCCTCCTGATAGGAAATGAGAATCGTGCCATCCGCGTCGGTGAAGCGAATATTGAATGGTTGATCGCTGAGCGCGGCATCGAATTCGGCGCTTTCGGAGGGTGAGATGGAAAGCAAGGTGTCGATGGCAACGGTATCGCCGCACTTGATCAGGAGCCTCGCGTTGGCGCGGGCGCGGGTGGTGATCAGGCGGACTTTACCCGATTCGCGGTCGATGGCGACCGCGCCGTCCAGGGTCGCGAAGACAGGTGTTCCTATCTGTTGGAATGGATACCAGAATTGCGAGAAGCATTTGGTCTCGTATGGGGCAAGCCACGAGAAATCCGGTTGGTCATCGGCGAATGATCCCGCCATCAACTCCGCGTGTTCC
>JBAXPF010000153.1:0-9683 GCA_037132955.1 Verrucomicrobiota bacterium
CTTCAGCGTGGGCCAGCTCGCCCCCGCCTGGGCTGGCGTCGAAGATCCGGTAGGTCGTGGTGTAGCCGGGCCGCAGGGTGACTTGGTAGCGTCCGGGCAGGATCATGCCGCCGGGCTCCAGCCGGATGCGGGGCGAGCGGGGAGCATCCCAGGTGAGCAGGACGGACTCCCCCGGACGGACCTCCCGGGGCTCGAGAACGATGCTGCAGGGGGACTGGGCCTGGGCGAGGCACACGGTCATGGACAAGCAGAGCAGCGGACGCATGGGCCGAGTGTAGCCCGGGAGGCGGGCGTCCGGATCGGTGCCGATTCCTGGGGAGGTACTGACCCCCGGAAGTGGGGGTTTATTTAGATCTGGACAGGACCGATATACTGAAGCTGCGAATCCGCTATTTTACTGCTCCATGCTTTCCTCCACGGGTGGAAGGGTCGGCTCGGCAGGCCCCTACGTTCTCCGGGATTTTGATGGACGCTCCCCTGGACAGACCTCTGGCGCCCGGCGATCTGGTGGGTCGCTACCGAATCGAAGCCTTTGTGGCCGAGGGCGGCATGGGCAGGGTCTACCGAGCCTAGAGGACAGAGGACAGAGGACAGGGGACAGAGGACAGAGGACAGGGGACAGGGGACAGAGGACAGAGGACAGGGGACAGAGGGCGGGCTCAATCCTTGGCGATGCTGAGCTTGCTCATCAGTTCGTAGAAGGTAGGGCGGCTGATGCCCAGTTCCTTGGCGGCGGCGGAAATGTTCCCGCCATGCCGCCCGATGGCGGTGGCCACCATTTCTCGCTCCAAGTGCTCCCGCGCATGCTTGAGTCCCTGGGCGGTGGCGGTGCCATTGGAATGGCCGGCACCGTTGAAGTCTCCCGGGTTGGTGAGGGCAACGGACGCTTCGAGTTCCAGATCCGCTTCGGTGATTTTGGGGTTATCGGCCATGACCACGGCGCGTTGGACGCGGTTCTGAAGTTCCCGCACGTTGCCTGACCAGGGGTGTCCGACAATCGCCTGGATTGCCTGGGGACTGAACGCCAGTCCGTCGCGCCCGTTCTGCGTCCCAAAACGCTTGAGGAAATCCTTTGCCATAAGGAGGATATCATCCCCCCGCTCCCGCAGTGGTGGCAGTTTGCACGCGACCACCGCCAGACGGAAATAGAGATCTTCGCGAAAGCGGCCCGCCCCGAGGGCTTTGGCAAGGTCAACATGGGTCGCCGCCAGCACCCGTGCCTCGACTTCGATCTCATGGCGACCGCCGACCCGTTGGATGCGTTTTTCCTGGAGGAAGCGCAGCAGTTTCACTTGCAGAGGCGGCGGCAGGTCCCCGATCTCGTCAAGAAACAAGGTGCCTCCGGCAGCGGTTTCTATCAGTCCGACGCGCTGGCTGTTAGCCCCGGTAAAGGCTCCCTTCTCATAGCCGAATAACTCGCTTTCGATGAGAGTGTCGGGGATTGCATTGCAATTGATCGCAACGAAGGGTCCGGCCTTGAATAAACTCCTGCGGTGGATCGCATTGGCGACCATTTCCTTGCCGGTTCCACTTTCGCCGAGGATGAGGACCGGGACATTGGATTTGGCGACCTTGATTATGGTTTTGAAGACTTCCTGCATCGCGTCACTGCCGCCGAGCATCCCCTCGAACTGTTCCGGGTGCTCATCCTCTTGCACGCGGCGGTATTCCCGTTCAAGTGCGGACACGTAGACGCAGCGCTGCAGCAAGAGTTTGAGCTGTCCGACATCGAGTGGCTTGCGGAGGAAATCATAGGCCCCTGCACCGATCGCCTTGACCGCGTTTTCCCGGTCGCTCTGGCCTGAGATAATGATGATTTTTGCCGAACGATCGAGAGTCAGCAGAGCGGCCAGGGTCGCCATTCCTTCGCGGGTATCATTGGGGCTGGGCGGCAAGCCCAAGTCGAGCAGCACGACCTCGGGGCGTTGCTTGCGAAAGGCATCAATGGCACCACGGCGGTCGGCCGCCACCGCCACTTCGTGATCGGCCGCCACTGCCCACTTCATTTGGGTGCGGATTTCCTCGTCATCGTCGATGATCAGGACTTTGGGTTTCATGACAGGGGTTGATGAGGTTGAAGATTCGGAAGAAGGGGCAAGATGACCGAAAAACGGGTGCCCTTTCCCAGTTGGCTTTCGACCGAGATGCTCCCGCCATGGGCTTCGATGATTTTTTTGCACTGGAACATTCCGATGCCCAAACCGTTGGTTTTAGTGCTATGAAACGGACGAAACAGCAGGTTTTTGACGAATTCAGGACTCATTCCGCAGCCGGTGTCGGCCACCGCAAGTTCCACCCCTCGGTCTTCCACTCGCGTGGCAACGGTCACTTCACCGTCGCCATTCAATGCTTCGCGGGCATTTACAACCAGATTCGTCACCACGCTCCTTATCGCTTCCGTGTCAAGCGCCTGCACCGGACCCGGCTGCAAATCCCGCTCCAAACGTTTCTTCCCATCGATCGTGCCCTCCAGCCCGTCGAGCACCTCGCCACAGAGGAGATCCAGCCGGCAAGGGATCTTGGATAATTGGAGTTCGCGCCGCAAGCTGCTCAGCTTCAGGATCAGTTGGTTGATGCGCTCAACAGTGCGACCCACCCCGCGGATCGTGTCGGAACGGAACTCGGGATCATCGAAATGGGTCGGCAGGTTCTGCAGCATAAGGCTCAGGCCATTAGCCGCGTTCTTGAGATCATGAACGAAAAACGTCGATAGCGTCTGGAATGCCTCCAATTCCTTGGCCTGTAAGACCTCATCGGTCAGCGAGCAATTCAATAGGGCGCCAGCCAACTGATCGCCGATGCATTTCAACAAATCCAACTCCTCGTGGCTGTAAGGCACCCCGTTCACGCGGTCCGCCAATACCATCAATCCGATCAAGTGTTCGGCTGCCACCAAGGGAACCACCAAGCGGTTCCCGCCGTGGTTGAATTTTTTAGGACACGCTTGCCGCAAGACCTCCGCCCACACGCCACGCTCCGACTCCAGAATAAAGGGGTGTCCGCGTGCGGCCAGTCCGGCCAAACTCCCGGCATCGATTCGAGGTCCGCTGAGCAGTCCCCCCTTTTCGGTTGCGTGCAGCCACTCCAACTCCGGCGACTCAGGCCCCACCCTGAACACCGTGACGCCGAGTACATGGAAACTTTCGGCAATGACTTCACCCGCATTCTTGCCCAGGGTGGCCGCGTCGAGCGCACTTGAAGTTCGCTGGGTAAACTCTGTCCAGATTTTCCGGAAATCATGTTCCGGTCGGCGGAAGTGACGGCTGATGCAACGTCGGAGAGTCATCCTGAAACGCTCCGACAACAACAGGACCGTCACCCCCACCACTCCCAGCAACAACACCAGGGCCTGGGATGGGAAAGCGGCAGATCCTCCAAGCCGTTTGACCCATTGCGCCAAGAGACCGACGATCACGAAATACACCCCCGCGAGGATCACCGTGACCGACCCTTGCAGCACCGCCCGTGACGGATAGATGTTGAATTTGCCGAAGCTGGATCGCACCAGGCCGACGCCGATGAGCCCGCATCCCAGCAACAGTGCCACGAGCGTCAGTTTCGCCAACTCGGGATCGTAGCCCGAGAACAACAACACCTGGCTCCACCTGTAAACCTTCACCCCGAAGATCAAGGTCACTCCGAGGATCAGGTATTTGACCCGCCAGCGGGTCATGCCCACCGAGGCCCGGAAGGTCTTCTCAAAATTGACCAGAATTGCCAGCGTGATCATCAGCACCACGATCACCCATGCCTTGCCCGCCGAACCCAAAGGGATCGCCAGCCCGGTGCCGCGCTCCACCGTATCTAACAACCTATCCGGAAAGCCCAGCATCAACGCCGCTGGCAACAGGGAGGCTGTCAGCAAGGCCCACTTCCAGCGGTTTGGAAATTCGTCATGGTTGCCCCGTGCATACAGCAGGCTGAAGCCCAGCCAGACGCCAGGGACGAGGGATTCCAGCAGCATGGACCTGCGCAGCCATGTGCCGAGCTCGCCAGCGCACGCCGCCAAAGCCACCCGGTAATCCAGCGCCGACTCAAAAGCTAACAGAATCATCCCGGCCAAAAACAACCAACTCGACAGCACCGCCGGTCGCGACACCACTGCGGCCGTGCCGCAAACAAGACACAGCCCAAAAGCCGTCCATGGAAACATCGCTTGCATCATGATCCTATCACGGCCGCCGACAAACCAGCCGGCGGTCTTGATACTCTATCTAATAAAACTATAAAGCCCGCGCAGGCACGTCGCGTTTCGTAGTTTAAACGGTGACACGTATATCACAACTGCAGGGGATACCCTTGCCATAATCGCGGGAGCACCCTACAGGCATGAGTATCCTCCCTCGCTGTGTCCGCCTGTGTGCTGACAAAAGAAATAGGACGCCTGCGACCGTGAAGGTTGGGCTGCGTCGCGCACAGGAGGCCATGGATGAGAAACTGCGACACTTCTCTTCCATGGTGTCAGGCCCATATTTTAATATTCAAAAAAAGGGGGGGGCTTGTTTTCTCTGGAACATTTTTGGGGAAGGAAGGATGCGGCGGTCCGTCCTGCTTGCGTTCGCATGCCTTCTTGCCAGTCCGTGTGTCGGTGTCGCCGGTTCAGATCCGAGTGGCGGTGGGGTGAGGCAGGCCCGATTCAGTTGGGACGCGGTTCCCGATTCGGCTGTCAGCGGCTACAAAGTCCATTGGGGGACCACGAGCGGCGTCTATACCCGCACGGTTGACGCGGGAAATACCACCGCAACCGTCATTGCGGAATTTTACGAAGGCGTCGGGTACTTCTTCGTCATCACCGCCTACGGCAATACTGGCGTGGAAAGCGACTATTCCGTGGAAGTTGCCTTCACTATTCCGCCAGCGGGCGGCTCGGCGACGCCAGTGATCACGGTCCAGCCGTCGGCCACTGCTATCACCTACGGCCAGACCCTGGCCAGTTCCAGTTTGAACGGTGGCGTGGCCTCGGTGCCAGGTGCTTTTGCCTTCACCGCACCGGCTCTGGTTCCGGCTGCCGGCACGGCCTCACAAACTGTGACCTTCACCCCAAGCGATATGAAAATCTATCAACCTGTCACTGGCAGCGCGAACGTGACGGTTTCCAAAGCGACGCCATCGATCACGGTCCCACCGATGGCTTCTGCTATCTCCTATGGCCAGACGCTGGCCAGTTCCAGCTTGAGCGGTGGCGTGGCCTCGGTGTCTGGCTCATTTGCTTTCACTACGTCGGGCACGGCTCCGGTGGCGGGCGGTACTTTGCGTCTGGCCCGTTTTAGTTGGGACGCGGTTGTCGACCCGATGGTCAGTGGCTACAAAGTTCACTGGGGGACTCAAAGTGGAGTCTATGACCACAGCTATGACGCGGGCAACGTGACCGAAGTGATCATCTCCGGGTTTGCCGAAGGCATCCAATATTTCTCCACCATCACCGCCTACAGCAATACCGGCGAGGAAAGTGACTATTCCGTGCAAATTGCCTTTATCATTCCGGATACGGGTGGCACGACGACCCTGCCCGTTGGCATGTCCTCACAAAGTGTAACATTCACTCCGACCGACACGAACAACTACCAGACTGCCGCCACCACTGTGAGCGTGATGGTAAAGGCCGCCAAGTTCCGGGCGATCGCGCAGGAATCGCTCGAGAGTTGGCGGGTGCGCTGCTTTAGCGCCGAACAAATCGCCACGGGCCAAGCGGCCGACGACGCGGATCCGGATCGGGACGGCTTGGTCAATTTGGCCGAGTATGCTTTGGGCACCGACCCGCTTGCCTTCACTCCGCCCATGATCGCAGTGGTGGGCAGCGATGGGCTTGTTCTAACATTTGAGCGGCCAGGCGGCTTGACCGATGTGCAGTATGCAGCCGAGTCGGCGGACGACCTGATTCACTGGAACCCTTGTCTCTTGGAACTGATGGTCGATGGGCCGGTGCAAACGATGCGGGCGGTCGATCCGCTGACGTCGGGCGATCCAACGCGGAGGTTCATCTCCCTGCGGTTCACCAAACCCTGAAAACCACGCACGCCGGCAGTCTGAATGGAATATCTATCGCCTCGCCGACATCCATTGCCGCTGAAGGCGAAATTATTGGATGGCCGGGAATCAGGGACGGGGTGCCACTCGGTGCTGCTGGATTGGGCGCCGTGCACGGGGATGCAACCACCGGTTTCCAAAGGCTTTGAGAAAAACCCAGAGACAGGCACCGTTGGTCTTCACGTAGCGCCAGAACATCCGGCGGGGTTCCTGAATCACTCGGTAAAGCCACTCGATGCCGCAGTGTTGCATCCACTGGGGCGCGCGCTTGATCACGCCGGCCAGCACATCAAAACTCCCGCCAACCCCCTGAATAACCCGCGCCCCGAGCTGCTCCCTCCACTCGTCCGCAAGCCGCTCCTTCATCGGGGAGCCAATGCCTAGGAAAAGCAAATCCGGTGCCGTGGCCCGAATTTCGGCGGCAAGCCCGGGAATTTCCTGCTCCTTGAAATAACCATTGCGGTAGCCCGCAATCCTCGCCCCCGGGAAATCAAGTCCGATCCGCCGCGCACACTCCTCGACGATCTCCTGCTTGGCTCCCAACAGATAGACCGAAGAACCCTCACGGTCGGCCAACTTCAGCAGCTTGTGCATCAGGCCGATGCCGTCGATGCGCTCCGGAATCGTGGTGCCGAGCATCGCCGCTAGCGGCAGCATCGGCTGACCGTCGGCCAGCACGTAATCAGCCCGCTCGAGAAGTTCGCCCATCCATGGTTTGCTCCGGACCATCGCCACCTTGTTGGCGTTGACAAACTGAATAACTTTCGCCGGTTGCCGGTTGCGGATCGATTCCGTCAACTCGGCAAGCAGTGTGTCACTCGTCAGGCAGTCCACGGGACAGCCTAGGAATTCAACTCGTCGCCTTGGGGTGATGTTCATGTTAGGAGGCCCCCTTGCCATGTAAAACCACCGGAATGGTCAGCAGCAGGATCTTCAGGTCAAGCCAGACCGACCAGTTGTCGATATATTGGCGATCCAGCAGCATCCATTCCTCGAAGCTCAAGTCGTTGCGCCCGCTAACCTGCCACAGACAGGTGATTCCTGGCTTGATAGAAAGGCGGCGGCGATCACTCCAGTCGTAGAGATCCACTTCACTCAACAGCGGGGGACGGGGTCCCACCAAACTCATTTCCCCCTTGAACACGTTGATCAGTTGGGGCAATTCGTCGATGCTGAGTTTGCGCAGGATGGTCCCGAGTCGGGTCGCCCGCGGGTCCTTGCGGATCTTGAAGACCGGCCCATCCATCTCATTGAGGTGCGCCACTTCGTTCTTGCGCGCCTCCGCATCAACCACCATCGAACGAAACTTCAGCAACCGGAACCTGCGCTTGTTCATGCCGATCCGCTCCTGGCCGAAAAACACCGGGCCGGGACTCGTGAACTTCACTGCCGCCGCCGTGACCAACAGCAGAGGACTCAGCAGAGTCAGCAACAAGGCCGAGCCAAAGAGATCCGTGAGCCGCTTGAGGAATAACTGAAACAGTAGGTTCTCCCGGAAAAAGGTCACCATCTGGTCCCCTTCGAACTCTTCCACCTGAGCCCGCGACAGCATCTGCATATTCCCGAGATCCGGCACCAGGCGCACCACCACGCCGAGGTCGTTGCAAAGCCCCATCACGTCGCAAGCCAGCGGAAAATTATCCCGCAGCGGCAGACAGAACATGACCTCATCGATCACACCCTTTTCCAATATGTTTCGCAGGCCGGCCACCGGACCCAGGACTTCCCAGCGGGTCTCGATTCGGCTCAGGTGCCCGGCGCTGCCGCCATCATCGAAGAGAAACCCTTCGATCTCATATCCAAGCTCCCGCCGAGACTCGACCCGATCCGCCAGCTCGAAGGCCTTGGCCGTCTCACCGATGATCAGGAGGTGGCGGGCATTGCGCCCCTTCCGTCTCAGGATACTCAGCAACCACCGCAGCACCACCCGGCTGCCGATCAGCAGCGCCGTCGAACTAAGCAAGAACAACGACACCACCAATGGCGTCACCATCTTGATGTAGAACATCGCGCCGGCCAACAGCAGCAGCAGGCTGGTTACCGTCATCGCCTTGGCGATTTCGATCGCCTGGCTCTTCAATGTCGTGAAACGGTTCGTGTCGTAATGAACCAGTGTGTTGAAAATAAAAAACCAGCCTAACAAAACTCCGAACATGGCGAGCCCTTCGTATGCTTGGTAACTTTTTTCCAATACCTCGCCGACAAAATCGAAATGCCTCTTTTCCTGGATAAATCCGACCAGCAGTACGAAAACTCCGACCATGACCAGTTGGTCGAAGATGCGAAACCCGTGGATCAGGAATTTGTGCCGGAGGCGGATCATAACAAGCATCTCGGTTTGAAATCAACACTCCGCATGCTGTCCGGCTTCGGATGTGAGGCCGGTTCCGATCCGGGATCGTGCGGCCCGCGCCTCACGCTGGCGGAACCAGGCGGCGGCCAGGAACAGCGGGGCTAGCGAGACCGCGAAAAACAAGGGGCCGCCCTGATGGTGGATCCAACTGTCGATCATGTGCGGCCCGATGTGGACGCAGAGCAGACCGATGACCAGCACCCGGATGGCGTTGCGGAAAATGCCCAGTGGAATCACCATCGCCACCAGCACGGCCCGGTGCCACGATGAGGAAAGGAACATATAGGAAGCGATCAGACTGGTGATGAACAACACCAAGGAAGAACGAACCCCGCTGCAGTTGTGAGCCACCTCGAGCTTCATGCCCGGCAACTCCATGACCTGTCCCACTCGGAAGACGGGCGTGCCCGTCCACTGAAACAAGACATGGGCCATCCACGCCGACGCACGCATCAGCAGGTCTTCAAGGGTCACCACGACCATGTCCGGCAGTGGTACCATGAATACCAGAAGGCCGAAAGGAAAGGCTAACAATCGCATCCACGACGTCCCGAGGCACACGAATCCGCCGGCCACCAGCAGTAGCGCGTAGCAGGCCGCGGTCCGGGCCATCATGTTGTTGTTACTCCATTCCGTGTCACATGTTAGCACGGGTCCGAAAAACAAGGCGACGGCCGCAAGCGCGAAGATCAAGGCCCCTGCCACCGTCCCGGCCGTGGAACCGCGCCGGTCCCGCGGCAGGAAATCGCGCTTGAGTGACGCCAGATAGATCGAGACCAGCGGGATCAGCACAATGTGCGAGTGGAGTTCCTCCTTTAGTGCATAGCGGACCAGCGCCACCAGTGGCCCGCAGCACGCCAGCGTAAGGATCGCCACATACAGGAAATAACCCACCAGCCTGCGGTCCGACCACCAGGCGGAGGCTCGATCAAAAGTGCCCGGTCCGAGGTTGATCCCCGGTTCTGGCGATATGCGTATTTCTTTCATGGGAGGCCTGGAATAGGGGATTGCGATCTATCAGGATAAGACAAAAACCGGGCATAAACGTAGGCGGCTCCTTCACTGAGAGCTTCCTTGACGCCCTCACTGTATCGCCACCAGGCGTGCGGGATATATCTCTGCCGCATCAGCCTGAAGCACCGCGGGTCTGGAGTGTTAGCCGAATGTATCATCCCAGAAAAGAAGATGTAACCACCGATTTCACTGTGCGCTCTGAAAATGATTCGCCTCTATCGGCATCCCTCTTCGTCTTCTGTCTTCTGTCTTCTGTCTTCTGTCTTCTGTCTTCTGTCTTCTGTCTTCT
>JBAXPF010000154.1:0-9528 GCA_037132955.1 Verrucomicrobiota bacterium
AACCTCAACGGCCTGTGGGATTACTCGGTCACCGCGCTGGACGCCGCGCAACCGGCCCCATCTAACGAAAAAATCCTGGTGCCCTTCTGCATCGAGTCGGCTCTCTCCGGCGTGAAGCAAGCGCTCACTCCGGAGCAACGCCTGTGGTATCGGCGCAACTTCGCCGCGCCCGAGCTGGCCGACGGCAAACGCTTGCTGCTGCACTTCGGCGCGGTCGATTGGGAAGCCAAGGTCATTCTCAACGGCAAACCGGTGGCTGAACACAAGGGCGGCTTCGACGCATTCACCTGTGACATCACCGAGTCGATCAAACCCGGCGCCGCCAACGAGTTGGTGGTTTCCGTTTTCGATTCCTCCTGCGGGGCGCAAGCCCGCGGCAAACAAAAGCTCGATGCCGTCGCCCATCCCAAGGGCATCCGCTACACCCCATGCTCCGGCATCTGGCAGACCGTATGGATGGAAACGGTGCCCGCGGCTTATATCGAATCGCTCAAGATTGTGCCCGACGTGGATGGCGGCAGCGTCGCAGTCACAGTGATCACCAAGGGCGGCGGCAAAGCCAAGGTGAGTGCCAGCGCTGGCGACAAGACGGTCGCGACCGCGGAAGGCGATGCCAACCAAGCCATCGTTTTGAAAATCCCGGAGGCCAAGCTGTGGTCGCCGGAGCAACCGTTTCTCTATGATTTGCGCATCGAATGCGGCGCGGACGCCGTGAAGAGTTATTTCGGCATGCGCAAGGTTTCCATGGGCAAGGACGACAAAGGCGTCACCCGCATGCTGTTCAACGGCAAGCCCGTGTTCCAAGCCGGCTATCTCGATCAGGGGTATTGGCCCGACGGCATCTTCACCGCACCGACCGACGAGGCGCTGCGCTATGATATCGAAATGACTAAAAAGTTAGGTATGCGGGTGGCCCGCAAGCACGTGAAGGTCGAGCCAGACCGCTGGTATTATTGGTGCGACAGGCTCGGCCTGCTCGTCTGGCAGGACATGCCCAGTGCCGGTCCGGTCTTGGGGGCCGTCGGCTCCGGTGCCGGCAATAAGGAGGGCAAAATGGTCGATGGCAAAGCCAATACGCCGGAAGGCGCGGCACAGTTTGAATCCGAACTCAAGGCGATGGTCGAAGGTCGTTGGAACCACCCGTCCATCGTCATGTGGATCGTCTTCAACGAAGGTTGGGGCCAATACGATACCCCGCGCCTAACCCGCTGGGTCAAGCAACTCGATCCGTCGCGCTGGGTCAACAACGCCAGCGGCGGCCACGATATCCCCGCCGGCGACGTCATGGACGGCCACCACTATCAAGCCCCCTGCGTGCCGAAACCGACCGACGGCCGCGCCGCGGTGTGCGGCGAATTCGGCGGTCTCGGGCTGGCCACACCGGGTCATACCTGGACCGATAAGACCTGGGGCTATCGGGGGGCGGCCAATCCGGAGCAACTCACCAATCAATATGTTGGACTGATCAAACGGGCCTACGAGCTGAAGGAAAGTGACGGCCTCGACGCCTTCATCTACACCGAAATCACCGACGTCGAAACCGAGTGCAATGGCGCCATCACCTATGATCGTGAAGTCATCAAGGTCGATGTGCAAAAGGTCTCGGATGCCAATCAGGGGAAATTTCCGCAGGCCCAGTGAAGTTTTGTTAGAACTTACTGCTGGGGTTTGTCAATGCGCCACAGCACTTCATTGCGGCGCAGAAAGACGGGCGTCCACGGTGGATCATAGTAGGCGAAGGTTGGCTCGCCTTTGCCGGTGATTTTTTGGGCGTCGAGCCAGGCTTTGAGTTTGGCGCTGGCGCCTTGCTCATTCTGCGCGGTGCGGCTGCCACCCCAGCGCAGCACCGCCCAGCGCGCCGCCTCGACTTTGCCCAATGTCACGCCGTCGCCTGCCGGCTGCGGGACGCCATTTTCCACGGCCTTTTTCGGCATGATGAAACTCATCGTCCGCTGGTCCTTGGTGGTGCCGATCAAAACCGGCGCTGTCATCTCGATTTTCTTCGCGCCCTCATTGCCGCCGGTGATGAAGCGGAACAACTTGCGGAAGCTGTCATTCATGCCATCCCGATCCATCGCGGTGATGGCCACGGTGAGCGCCGGGTAGTCGCGGATTTCAAATTTCCCATCGACGCGGATGACTTGATAGGCAGGGGTTTCCGTCGCGGCCCGTGTGGTGCCGACAAGCAACACCACGCCACCAAAGACGAGGAGCAAGATTACAGGCAGCAGGATGGAGGATTGGGGCAGTCTCATGGCCAAGTGACGGGTTGAGTGGATCGGACGTACCCACAGTCCCCACCATAGCGAGATTCCCGGATATGCAAGACGCATTCGTCAATTGAGATACAACACCCTCCGCGCAGCCACCCCGGCTCTGTGCTTGCTCCCTATCACCCGCCGTGGCCGTCACCGAGTTCCTCGTTGGTCCCTGACCCTTCCGCTAGGTCGGCATCTTCATCGCCGCTGGCGGCGGAAACTTCGGTCGACTCCAAGATCCGGCTGATAGCCGAGCTGCGGAAAAACAGCCAGGGGACATTGGGAATGCTGCGCAGCAAGACCCCGCCTTGGGCGCTGTAAATCTGGATGGTGCCCGCACCACACAGCAGTAACTCCAAAAAATCCGGGTAGCTGGTAATGATGCGTTTGGCACCGCGTCCGAGCGAATCATCCTTGCTGAGCATGGCGAAATGCTCGATTTCGTTGTGACTGATGCGCCACCGCTGGTTGACGTGCGCATTGACGCACATGATGAGATAGAGAATGCCGCCAAACAGCACGAAGAGATATTGCCAGTCGCGTGAAACGACCGGATTCTTGGAGGTCAGATAATGGCCGATCTCATTGAAAAACAGCACGTTTTTGGCATCCTTGAGCCAAAGGATGCAGAACACGCAGGCGATGACGGTGACAGCCCAGGAAATGGTCAAATTCCGGCTGAGGTCGAAACCCATGGCCATCAACACGATCAGCAACGTGATTACGATGATCCAGCCCTCGGCTTGCGCACTGATGACCTCGCCGAGCAAGGGGAACAACGCCGTCACCAAAAGCAACGGCCACACATACAGGAATTTGGGATAGCTGAAGAACACAATCTGCGATTTGGGCCGCCGCGCTTGCCCCGGCAAGGGCTTGGTCGGCGAGGCGCCGCTTGAATTCGGCCTCACAGTTGGCGTGGTGCCGCTATCGGTGGCAGCCGGAGGTGCTGGTTCATCAGGGTTGCTCATGGGGACTGTTCGGTTAGAAACTGGCTTGAGGGATGACCGTGCCGATGCAAGCCGGGGCGCGGCCGATGCGACAATATGGGCTATGGCCATGACTGCGTCAAGGCAGAGGTTCAGGCACCGTTCCCGCGGCCAAGGAGACTGTGCGGACGACTACAAACTGCGGTTGCAAATCTCTTCCCTGATTGCAGCGATGAACTCCGCCAGCGGTTGGGTGGTGAGGTCTTCGTTGTCGCGGTGGCGGATGGAGACGGTGCCGTCCTCCACCTCGCGGGCACCTAACACGATCATGTAAGGCACGCGGTCAAGGCGGGCAAGGCGGATTTTCGCTCCGATCTTGTCGTTGCTGCGGTCGATGGTGACGCGGACGCCGGCATCGGCGAGTTGGGCGGCGGCGGCTTCTGCAGCGTCGAGGGTTTTCTCGGAGATGGGGATGACGCGCACTTGCTCGGGCGCGAGCCAAACCGGGAATTTCCCCTCGAAATGCTCAATGAGCAGACCGGTGAAGCGCTCCAACGAACCAAACGGCGCGCGGTGGATCATCACCGGACGATGGGTTTGGTTGTCCGCCCCCACATACGTTAGATCAAAGCGCACCGGCAGGTTGTAATCGACCTGTACCGTGCCCAGTTGCCACTCGCGGCCGATCACATCCTTGACGACGAAGTCGATTTTCGGCCCGTAGAATGCGGCTTCGCCGAGTTCTTCGGTGTATTCGACGCCGAGCGTTTGCACGGCGGTGCGCAGCGCGGCTTCCGCCTTGTCCCAGTTTTCGGCGTCGCCGACGTATTTGTCAGACGCCGGATCGCGCAGCGAGAGCCGCACCCGGTAATCGTTCATGCCGAGGGTGCCTAACACTTTCTTCACCAGATCGAGACAACCGGCCACTTCGGCGGCCACCTGGTCCGGCGTGCAGAACAAGTGGGCGTCATCCTGGGTGAACCCGCGCACCCGCGTCATGCCGCCGAGTTCGCCCGATTGTTCCCAGCGGTAGACGGTGCCGAATTCGGCCAGACGCACCGGCAGGTCGCGGTAGGAATGCGGGTCGCTCGCATAGATCTTGATATGATGCGGGCAATTCATCGGCTTGAGCAGGTAGCCTTCGAAGGCGCCGCTGGCCAGGCCGTTGAGCAACTCGCCGCAGGTGGCGTTCTCATCGGCGAGCCGCTCTAACACATCGCGCTCGGCGATTGGCGGGAACTGGCTTTCCTGATAGTAGGGGAAATGGCCCGACGTGCGGTAGAGTTCGAGCTTGCCAATGTGCGGGGTATAGACCTGCGAGTACCCTTGTTTGTCGAGTTGCTCGGTGATGAATTCTTGTAGCGCGCGGCGCACCAGCGCGCCTTTGGGTTTCCACAGGATGAGTCCCTGGCCGACGGCCTCGTCGATGTGGAACAACCCGAGTTCCTTGCCGAGGCGGCGGTGGTCGCGCTTTTTCGCTTCCTCGAG
Organism: Verrucomicrobiota bacterium; assembly: GCA_037132955.1. Taxonomy (GTDB): domain Bacteria; phylum Verrucomicrobiota; class Verrucomicrobiia; order Verrucomicrobiales; family Akkermansiaceae; genus Luteolibacter. Next base: position 4,676 of record JBAXPF010000154.1, read on the forward strand.
GCGGGTGAGGTGGTCTTGGAGTTCGGTGGAGTTTTTGAAGCAAGTGCCGTAGAGCCGTTGCAACGATTCGCGCTCCTTGTCGCCCTTGTAATACGAGCTGGCGATACTCATGAGTTTGAACGCCTTGCAGTTGCCGGTGCGGCCAACATGCGGGCCGGCGCACAGGTCCCAAAACTCACCGTTCTTGAAGATCGAGATTTCCTCGTCCTCGGGGATGGAATCTAGCAAATCCACCTTGAAGATGCTTGTCACCTCGCGCCCGGCCACCGCGCCGAGGCGGCCGGCTGCGGCCAGCGCCAGCGCCTCCTCGCGGGAGATGGTGACCCGCTCGAACGGATCATTGTCCTTCACCACGCGTTTCATTTCCTCTTCGATGCGGGGAAAATCCTCCGGCGTGATGCGGTGCGCGAGGTCCATGTCATAGTAAAACCCGTTTTCCACCGGCGGCCCCGCGGCGAGTTGGACATCCGGCCAAAGGCGGCAGATGGCGGTGGCCATGACGTGGGCGCAGGAATGGCGCAGCCGTTCCAAATCCGTCATCTGCTGGCGTTCATCAAGGGTCTTGCGTTCGATCATGGGAGGAGGAGTGGGTGAGATGTTAGAGGATAGAGGATAGAGGTGGAGAGCCGTCAGGAAGCGCAGTCTAATAACTGATAACTCTCTCACCTGTCGAGCAGGCCGAATTTGAGCTCGGCTTCGGAGACGGTATCACCGTTGACGAGGCAGCGGCAGCGGGTTTGGCCGATGGAGCCGCGCATCTTGATGATCTCCCCTTCGATGATGAGGGTATCGCCGGGGAGCACGGGGCGGCGCCATTTGACGTTGTCCGCGCTCATGAAGTAGCCGATCTTGCCGGCGTTTTCCGGTTTGCGCAACATCAGCACCGAGGACACCTGGGCCATCGCTTCGAGTTGCAGCACGCCGGGCATGATGGGATGGCCGGGGAAGTGGCCAACAAAAAACGGCTCGTTGATGGTGACGTTTTTCACCCCCGTGCATTTGCTGTCACCCTCAAACCCGACAATCCGGTCCACCATCAGAAATGGGTAGCGGTGCGGGAGAAGCGTGAGCACTTCGTTGATGTCCATCACCGTCTCGCCGCTGGGAATGGTGATCGGCGCTGGCACCATCGAACGCATGCGCGAATACTCCGCCTTGACGCTGGCCGCCATTTTCGTGTTTGCCCCATGGCCGGGTTTCACGGCTATGACGTGACCGAGAATGCGCACACCGGAAAGCATCAGGTCGCCGATGAGGTCCAGCGCCTTGTGGCGGGCAAATTCGTTGGCGAAACGCAGGGCCTCCTTGGACATGACCTCGTTGCCGCGGATGACTATCGCGCTTTCGAGTGAACCGCCCTTGATGAGACCCTTGTCTAACAGCGGCTTGACATCCTCATAATAGACGAAGGTGCGGGCCGCGCAGATTTCCTTCTCGTAGATTGCCGGGGTGACCTCGGTGGAGAAATACTGGGTGAAGCGGCCTTCCGGACCGATGTTGGTGACCGAGATGCGGAAGGTCTTGCAAGGCACGATGGTGATGAGGGTGCCATCCCCGGTTTCCATGTGCATGGGCTCGCGGATTTCCCACACCTTGCGGCGGGCGGCCTGGGCGAGAATCCCGGCTTTTTTGATGAGTTCCACAAACGGGCGCGATGAACCATCGCCGATGGGCGGCTCGTTGGCATCCATTTCAATGAGGGCATTGTCAACCCCCATGCCGGTGAGCGCGGAGATGACATGCTCGACGGTGTGAACCTTGACCGAACCCTCCGCCAGCGTGGTGGCGCGTTCGACGGTCTGGACTTTTTCCACATCCGCGCTGATGAACGGCTTGTCGGGCAGATCGATGCGGCGGAACTTCAGACCGTGTCCCTCCGGGGCAGGCTTGAGCGTGAGCGAAACCTTCTCTCCGGTATGCAGCGAGGTGCCCTCAAGAGTGGCGGAGCCCGCGAGTGTGTGCTGAACGGCGTAGGTCATGGGACGGCAAGTATCCGGACGATCCAAGCAACATTCAAGCCGGAATCAGGGCCACCCTCACTTCACGGCTTGCACATGCTCCTGCCCTCCCCCGGATGGAGCAAAAGACCGGCCGCTTTGGGCGTCAACAGACGGTAGAATACGCGCTGGCCTCGCTTTTTGTCCGAGATCACTCCGGCGGCTTTCAGCACCAGCAAGTGCTGCGACACCGTGGGTCCGCTCAACCCCGACAACTCCGTTAGTTCCATCAGCTCATACACGCAGCACTCGCCCAGCGCCAGCCGCTCCACCACCGCCAGCCGCGCGATGTGCCCCAGCGCCTTGAATACCACCGCCCGTTGCCGTAGAGTCATTACCAATCAATTAGCTAAATAACGAATAATACAAGCATAAACCACGGATTACATGAAATTTCACCGATTGGAGTGAAAAATCCCATCTAAAAAATCCGTGCAATCCGTGGTTTCAAGATCGAATCACTGATGTCAACTTCTGAGTTCGGGCTGAATGGCTTGCCTGTAGCGGGACGATCCTGTAAACGGTGCGCGTCCTCTGCCCTCTGCCCCCTGCCCTCTGCCCTCTGCCCTCTGCCCTCTGCCCTCTGCCCTCTGCCCCCTGACCCCTGCCCTCTGACCCCCATGCCCGCCACGCTCCGCGCCGCCATCCGAGATATCGTTGATTTCCCCAAACCGGGGATCGTCTTCAAGGACATCACCCCGATTCTCGCCGATGGGGTGTTGTTCCGCAAGGCGGTCAGCCTGCTCTGCGAGACGACCGGCGGCGTCAAGATTGACAAAGTGGTGGGGATTGACGCCCGTGGATTCATCTTTGGCGCGGCGGTGGCGGATCGCCTTGGCGTGGGCTTTGTTCCGGTGCGCAAGAAGGGCAAGCTGCCATGGAAAACCCGCCAAGCCGCCTATTCACTGGAATATGGCGAGTCGATCGTGGAGATTCATGAAGATGCCGTCAAACCCGGGGAAGCGGTCCTGCTGGTGGATGATCTGCTAGCCACCGGCGGCACCGCCGCCGCCGCGGTCCAACTTCTCAATGATCTCGGTGCCCATCTGATCGGTATCTCGTTGCTCATCGAACTCTCTTTCCTCGAGGGCCGCACCAAGCTCGCGCCGTATCCCGTCCATGCCATTCTCACGTACTAACTTCTTCACCTGCCTGCTTCTTTACTAACATAACCGCCATCATGTCCTGGCCATCCTACAATCAGCACCTCCTTCGTTACCCGCATCTCGGATTTTCGCTCGATCTGTCCCTCATGGACATGGCACCCGGCCAAGAGTCCGCGCTGGAGCCGCGGATTGCCAAAGCCTTTGCGGATATGGCGGTGCTTGAGGCCGGGGCCATCGCCAACCCGGATGAAGGCCGCATGGTCGGCCACTATTGGTTGCGCAATCCCGCACTCGCCCCCACACCTGAACTCAAACACGCCATCAGCGCCCCGCTGGCGGCGCTCAAGGCCTTCGCCAGCGCTGTTCTATCAGGAGAAATCACCGCGCCCGCGGGCACGCCCTTTGAGCAGGTTCTGCTCATTGGCATCGGCGGCTCCGCGTTAGGTCCGCAACTGGTGTCCGAAGCGCTCGGCCAGCGGGCGCAACTGCCGCTGTATTTCTTCGACAACACCGATCCCGCGGGCATCGACAGCGTGCTCGTCAAACTAACGAAAAGCGGACTCGCCAAAACCCTGGTGCTGGTCATTTCCAAATCCGGCGGCACGCCGGAAACCCGCAACGGCATGCTCGAGGCCCAGGCTGCCTACACCGCCGCCGGTCTCGATTTCGGTCACCATGCGGTGGCCGTCACTGGCAAGGGGTCGCAGCTCGATCAATTCGCCACGCAGCAGCAGTTTATCGCCACCTTTCCGATGGAAGACTGGGTGGGCGGGCGCACTTCGGTGCTGTCCACCGTGGGGCTGGTGCCGGCGGCCCTGCAAGGGATTGATATCGACGCCCTGCTCGCAGGGGCTGCCGCGATGGACGCGGAAACCCGCAACGCGGAGGTGTCTAACAACGCGGCCATGCGCCTTGCCCTGGCATGGCACTGTGCCGGCAACGGGCGAGGCGAGAAAGACATGGTGGTGCTGCCCTACAAGGACGCGTTGGTGTTGTTCTCAAAATACCTCCAACAACTCGTCATGGAGTCGCTCGGCAAGGAACTCGACCTCGATGGCAAGGTGGTGAACCAGGGGATTGCCGTCTATGGCAACAAAGGTTCCACGGACCAACATGCCTATGTCCAACAACTCCGCGATGGCGTGAACAATTTCTTTGCCACATTTATTGAAGTGCGCAAAGGGCGTGAGGGCGCCAGCATCGAGGTGGATGCCGGAATCACCAGCGCCGATTACCTGCAAGGGTTTTTCCGCGGCACGCGCAAGGCGTTGCATGAATCCGGACGCCAGTCCATCACCCTGTCCATTCCGGAAGTCACCCCGTTTCACCTGGGACTGCTCATTGCCCTGTTCGAGCGCGCGGTGTCGTTCTACGCCTCGCTCGTCAACATCAACGCCTATCACCAACCGGGCGTCGAAGCGGGGAAAAAAGCCGCGGGCATCTTCCTCAGGTTGTTGGCAGGCGTCCGCAGCCAGCTAACAACAACAGCGCAATCCGCACCGCAGATTGCCGCCGCGCTTGCCGCCGATACCGAGGATGTCTATCACTGCCTCACCCACCTCGCCGCCAATGGCGTGGCTCTAACGGAACTGGGCAGGCTCCCCGCGGATGACACGTTCCGGCTGTGGTGACGGTCATAGGCCGTCGTGCAATGCGCGTCCGTTCGCCAGCGGCGGTCTGTGACCGCCGCCACAATGCGGACAATCCGCTCAGCTCAGCAAGCGCTCGATCACATCCTGGGCCCGATAGG
>JBAXPF010000155.1:0-9517 GCA_037132955.1 Verrucomicrobiota bacterium
TTTACTCCCCCGGCATGTCGTTGTTGCGCATGAGCGGCTATGTCTTGGTGCTGGCGTTTGGCGGGCAGGCGGTCATGCACGGTGCCCTGAAATTGGGGGATTTTGCAGGTTTTCTGCTGTTTTTGTCGTTGTTTTATGAGCCGATTGACCGTCTCAATTCGCTCAACCAAATGATCCTCTCGGGGCGGGCGGCCGCCGACCGCGTTTTTCACATCCTCGACGCCGAGGAGGAGCCCAATGCCCGCGCTGGCAAGGTGCTGCCGGAACCGATTCAGGGGGCCGTGCGTTTTGACCAGGTCGGCTTTACCTATCAGGAGCAACCGACCCTGCACGGTGTGACACTTGAGGCCCGGCCCGGTGAAACCATCGCCTTGGTGGGTTCCACGGGTGCCGGTAAGACCACGGTGCTGTCGCTGCTGGCGCGCTTTTATGAAGTCAATTCCGGCACCATCAGCATCGATGGCCAGGACATCGCCGGACTCGCGAAATCCTCGTTGCGCGAGCATCTGGCCTACGTCACCCAGGAGCCGTTCCTGTTCAATGGCACCGTGCGCGAAAACCTCCTCCTTTCCAAACGCGAGGCCACCGAGGATGAACTCTGGATCGCCCTCACGGCCGCCCACGCCGATGCGTTCGTCAGCGAGTTGCCGCAACAACTCGACACCAACGTCGGGGAACGCGGCGTCAAGCTCTCCGGCGGCGAGAAACAACGGCTGTCCATCGCCAGGGCCTTGCTCAAAAACGCGCCCATTCTGCTGCTCGATGAGGCGACCGCCTCGGTCGATTCGGAAACCGAGCGCCAGATCCAAGACGCGCTGGACCGGTTGATGGAAAACCGCACCGCCTTTGTCATTGCCCACCGCTTGTCCACCATCCAAAACGCCGACCGCATCTACGTGCTGGAGGCAGGCACCGTCATTGAGCAAGGCACGCACAACGACCTCCTCGCCCGTGGCGGTAAATACGCGGAGCTGTGCCGCAAGTCCTTTCTTGGAGGGGAGCACGGGCGGGCCGCCCCTTGCCCAAAGCCGCTTCCTTGAGAGCGGCTCTTCGCGTGCCTGTCGTGTGCTTTGCCATGCATTAGAACACACATATTTTCTCCCGGCTGTCTTCGCTTCGTGCTTATGCGAAGCGTCTGGGGCGTGACGCATGTTCTCCGGTATCAGCCGTATGGCCTCCGAATTTCCGGCAGACGTTGGGTGATTTTAGTTTCCACCGCGAGCAGGACGATCCATATTCGTGTCCATGCCTGAGCGCGTATTTCTCGGATGGGACCGGACGTTTCTGCAGCGGGCGGTCGCTTGGTTGCTAGAGAGGCGCGACCAACTGCCGGGGATGCTGGTGGTGGTGCCCACGGCGGAGAGCGGCAGGCGTTTGCGCGAGGCGATGGCCGAGACCGCAGGGGCCGTGCTCTCACCCGGAATCGTGACTCCGGGATCATTCCTCAAAATTGAAACGACGCTGGCTAATGTGGCACCGGACTGGGCCGAACACGTGGCATGGGTGGAAGTGCTGGAAGGGGTGGACGATTGGTCGGTGTATGAGGGATTGTTTCCCGAGGCGCCGGAAACCGGCGGGGATTGGGCCGGTGGCCTGGCCAGGGAAATGGTGCAACTGCGCCGCACCTTGCAGGAAAACGCGCTCACCCTGACGGCCGCGGCGCGCCGCTTGCGCGAGTCCGTGGAGGCCGAGCGCTGGGATGCCCTCGGCAGGCTGGAAGGGCTGGTGGAGAAATTGTTGGGACGCTGGGGATACCAGAGTCGCAGCCGGGCGCTGGCGGCGGGCTTGAAGATTCCGGTTGGAATATCTAACATTGTGCTCGCGGGGGTGGTGGAAATGCCGCCGCTGGTGGAGCGCGCCTTGTTGGCGTGGGAGAATGCCGGCCCGCCTTGTAGCGGCGCTCTGCGAGCGCCGTTGGCCAGTGATGAGCGTGCCCTGGGCAGCGAAGGGCATCGACCACCGCTACAATGCCTCATAATACTGATCGGTGCGCCAGAGGTAGAGGCGGACGGGTTTTCAATCATTGGCCGGCCGCTGGAGGCGTGGTGCCAACGTCAGATGCCATGGCCGGATGGAGCGCGGGGTTCGGTGCGCGTGGCGGCCGATCCGCGCCAGCAGGCGGTGGAGGCCTTGCGCCTGATTGGCGCCGAACAATCCTCATCTAGCGAAGTGGCGCTGGCGGCGGCGGACGCGGAAGTGGGCGCGGAAGTGGCCCGGGCGTTGACCCGCGCCGGGTGGCCGGCATTCCATCCGGCGGCAGTGCCGGCACAGGCGGGTTTGGCGCGCTGGTTCAAAGTCTGGAGCGGGTGGTTGACCGATCCGACGCTGGCGGTCATGGCGGATCTTTTGACGCTGCCGGAAACCGGCGTGCTCATTGGCGGACGGCGGGCGCGGCACGCCGCATGTTTGGCACAACTGCGCGACCGCTGGATGGTTCTGCGCACGGAGGATTTGCGCCGGCGCATGAGTGGCACCAGGATTCGCGGCGAACAGGAACAATCGGCCGCCGGGGAATTGCTGGAGGTTATGAATATGTTAGAGAAATGGCGGGCGCGCTTGCTCGGCGACGCCTTCGAGGGGCCGCTGTTGGAATTGTTGGATGCGCTCGGGCATGCGGGTCCAGTGGCGGTCGAGTCGGCAGCCGCCATGGGCGAATGGCTGGCGCAGGCGGCGCCTGTGAGCGGGCGGGTGAAACGCGGCGTGCGCTTCTGGCTTGAATTGATGTTAGAGGAAATGCCTTCGACCGCGCCGCTGCCGCCGGCAGGCCGGGTGATCGATGTGCATGGCTGGCTGGAATTGTATTACGAGCCGGGGCGGCATCTGGTGATGTGTGGCATGAACGAGGGGCAAGTGCCGGCCCGCAGCGGGGGCGAGCCATGGCTCGGTGAGGCCGCGCGGGTCAGGTTGGGTTTGCTCACCGATGGGTCGCGTGCGGCGCGGGATGCCTTTTTGTTCAGGGCCATGGTGGCGGCACGGCACACGGACGGACGGGTGGATGTGATTTGTGGCAAGGTGGGTGCCGGGGGGGAGACATTGCTGCCGTCGCGCGTGTTGCTGGCCGCGGAGCGTGCGGCATTGCCACAGCGCGTGAAAACCTTGTTTTGCGAGATCGAGCCGCCGGAAGCGGGCTTGCGCTGGCATGCGGACTGGCAATGGCAGGTGCGCCAGCTCGATCCTCCCCGGCGGATCAACGTCACGTCGCTCAAGGATTATCTGGCCTGTCCGTTCCGGTATTATCTCAAATATGTGGCAGGCATGCAGATCCCTGACACCACCAGGGTGGAGTGGAACGCCAGGGATTTCGGCATCGTGGCCCATGAGGTGTTGGAACGCTGGGGCAAGGATGCGGAAGCACGTGAGTTCGATAAGTCCGGGGCCCTGGCCGATTGGCTCACAGCCGAACTCGACCGCATAGTCGCCGAGTGGTTTGGCAAACGCGTGCCTTTGGCTGTTAGAATACAAACCGAATCGTTGCGGCAACGCCTCATCTGGCTGGCACGGATTCAGGCGTGTGAGCGCGCCGCGGGTTGGCAGGTGGTGGATGTCGAGCGCAAGGTGGAGATTCCCGTGGGGGACGCCATGCTCGTGGCGAAGATCGACCGGATCGACCGCCATCGGGAGAGCGGGGAGTTGCGGGTTGTTGATTACAAGACGGGTGCCGCGGACGGAGTAGAGAAGCAGCACCGCACCAGGATCCTCGCGTCCAGCGTGTTGCCGGCACATCTGACGGATTCGCCGGCGATCCATGCAGGGGTGGCCAACGGCAAGCCGGTGAATTATCGCTGGGTGAATCTGCAACTGCCGCTGTATGCCAGCGCCTTGGTGCGGCGCAATCAAGTGCTTCCCAGGCTGGCATACTTTACCTTGGGAGCCACCGTGGGCGACGTTGCGGTTCAGGAATGGGATGATTTCACGCCGACCGACTTGCAGGCAGCGGAAGCCTGTGCCGAGTGGGTGGCGGCTCACATTGCCAACCGGGTTTTCGGCCCGCCCGCGGACAAGGTGCCGTATGATGACTATCGCGTCCTGGCTGCGGGGCGCCCGCTCCAAGAGGCGATGGCGGGTTGCTGGACCCGCAAGCTCCCCGAATAAGCCACAGCTTAAATTGAAATCCCGCAAGCACCCGGATGGGCCGCTGCTGGTGATCGGTGGGATCCAGAAAGCGGCCCGCTGGCTGGTTCAAAAACATCTGTACATGAAAGCATTTTCGCCCGATCCTTCGCCCGTGAGACCCCCCTTCGATCTGCCGGACCCCCTGTTTCGGGAAGTCAAGACCCGTGCGGTGCAACAGGGTGTGAAACTCAAAGACTTGGTGGCCAGCTTTGGGGAATAAAGACTCCGCCCCGCACCTCCCAACACCGTCATGCGCATCAAAACTCTCATCACCTTGTTGCTAGGGCTGGCGTTTCAGTTAGCCCAAGTGCTGCCGGGGATGAGCGCCGGTGCGCCCTGCGCGGCTGCGTGCATGTGCCAGAACTGCGCGGGAGGCGAGTCGTGCTGCTGCATGAAGAGCGAGCAACCCGGCCCCAAGCCCGCGCCACAACCGCTGCATGCCGGCAATTTTTTGAAAGGCATGGCCATGAAGACTGCTGAAACCAAGGTTTCGGTGGTGTCGTGGCCTGCTGAAGTGTTGCCAGTCATGCTGGCGGTGGGGCTGCCGTCCGCGGTCCGCGGCGGCTATAACGGAGTGCGACTTGCGGTCGCCTACTGCAGTTTTGTCATTTGAGTCAGTGCCTTGACAGGCGTATTGTGCCCAGCCACCATCAACGTTAGATGCAGGGTAAGCTGGCACAAGTTGCAACCGTGTTTTCCAACACTGACTCCGATGACTTATGTATGCAAAATTACTCGCCGGTTTGGCTATGGCCGGCAGCCTGCTTCAAGCAGGCGAAACACAGCTCTTGAATGAGGGTCAGCTCACCCGTCTGCGTGACGAAGCGGTGCGCACCCACCCGTCTGTCGCAGCCGGCAAAGACCGCGCCGTGGCCGCCGCCCAGGACCTGCGCGCCGTCCGCTTGTGGGACGATCCGATGGTCGGCCTCGGTCTGATGGTCGCGCAAAAATCCATGCGTGCGGATGACGGGGATATCATTATCGGTGTGGAGCAGACGTTGCCAAAGCCGGGAATGTTCGCCGCCCAGCGCGGGAAAGCCAGCGCCATCCAACGCGCGGAATTGGAAAACTCACGTGCCGCCGCGCTCACCGCGGGGGCCACTGCGGCACGGGATGCCATCGAACTCGCCCTTGCCGATGAATCCGTCGCGCTCCAACAAACGCAGGTCAAGTGGCTCGCCGCCATGGCGGAAAATGCCCGGGAACGGGCGGCCGACCCGCTGGGCTCCGGGGTGGACGCGCTGCGCATGGAAACCGAGTTGGCCAAGGAACAACAAATGTTAGATTCCGCGCGGCGCAACCGTGGGGCATTTGCCGCAAGACTCAACCTCGCGCTCGGCCGCCCGTTGGATGCGCCGTGGCCCGTGCTGCAACTTCCAGCCGCCCCGCCGCCGGTGCCCATTGCCTTGGCCGAAATCGCCCGTATTGCCCATGCCAACCCCAAAGTCCGCGCGCTGCGGGAAATGGCCGGGGCTGCCGGCCAGGATACCCGCATCGCAGACCGCGAGCGCCTGCCCAACATGTCGGTCGGCATCGACGCCAATGTCTACTCAGGTGGGGATTTCCGCAGCGCCACGGTGGGCGTGAAAATGAGCCTGCCGTGGTTCAACGACACCTCCTATCAGGCGAAAATCGCCGCCGCACACAGCCGTGAGCGCGCCGCCGACCGGGATGTGGAAACCCTGCGCCGCGAAGTCGCCGGTGACGTCCTCAGTGCCGCCACCGAAGCCGCCAACGCCGCCGCCCAAGCGCACGCCTATGCCGGCGAGATTCAAGCCAAGGCGCTGGCCGCCAGCCAAACGATTGAGGCGGCATGGCTCAGTTCGAAAGCGCCGCTCACCGATCTGCTGGATGCCAGCCGCATTCTCTTTGGCATCCGTCTTGAGCAACGCCGTTTCATCGCCATGCAACTCGCGGCGCTCGAACAACTCCAAACCCTCGTCCCTAACCGTTAATTCATGAAATCCTTCCCCGTGCTTTTTCTAACCGCCATGCTCGCGGCGGCCGCCACTTGGTTTGGCATGCGCCAATTGCCGGCACCGCCACCGCCGACCGCCGCCACCGGCGAGCACAAGCTGCGGTTCTATCAATGCTCGATGCACCCGCAGGTCACCAGCGACAAGCCCGGCCGCTGCACCATCTGCGGCATGGAACTCACGCCGATTTATGCAGGCGAGAGCGCCGGCGGGGCCGGCGGCGACGTCGTCGCACTCACCCAAAGCCAGATCCAGGTGTTGCACGTGCAAACGGCCGAGGCCATGGTCCGACCGCTGGTCCGCACCTTGCAGGTGGCCGGCACCATCGCGGAAAACGCCAGCCGCCACCGCGTGCTCGCCGCCTATGTGGAAGGCCGCATCGACACCTTGCATGTGAACTTTTCCGGTGAGGAGATTGCGGCGGGACAAGCGCTGGCCGAAATATACAGCCCGGGTTTGCTGCAAGCCGAACGCGAATACCGCCAACTCGGCGGCGACCTCCGCAAAAACACCGCGCTGCGCCTCCGCCAAATGGGCCTTGCCCCCGCACAGATCGACGCCCTCGACAACAAATCCGCCGACTCGCTCACTTCACAGATTCTCGCGCCTGTCAGCGGCACCGTCGTGGCACAGGCGGTTTACGCCGGTCAATACGTGACCACCGGCGAGCGCCTGTTTGAGATCGCGGATTTTTCGACGATGTGGTTCGTGTTCCGCGCCTACGAGCAGGACCTGCCGTGGCTCAAGACCGGGCTGGTTGTTAGAATCACCACGCCGGCGCTGCCTGACAAATCCTTCACCGGCAACATCACCTTCATTGATCCGAACCTCGACGCGGCCACCCGCTCCGCCAGCGTGCGCGTCGAACTGCCCAATCCGCCGGTCAATGGCAAGCGCGAACTTCTCAACCGCCTCTACGCCGATGGCAGGGTGGAACTGGACGCTCCGCCGGTTCTAACCGTGCCGCGTTCGGCGGTGATCGAGACCGGCCCGGAGGCGGTCGTTTACGTCGAACAAGCCAGCGGCGCCTATGAGCGCCGGGTGGTGACGAGCGGCCGCCGCGGCGACACCTATCAGGAAATTCCATCAGGCATCAAGGCGGGCGAGCGGGTGGTGACCAACGGCAACCTGCTCATGGATGGGCAGGCAGAAATGAACCGCGCGTTCATGGCACCGGCCGCACCCACGCCGCCGCCGGCGCAAACCCCGGCCACCGCCCTGAACGACGAACAGCAGACCGCCATCGCGGGTTTCGTCAAGGTGGCGGATGCCATCGCGGCGGCGCTCGCTGCGGATGATCTAAGCGGCTTCAACAAGGCGGCCCAGTCCGCGATGGATGCGACCGGGTCCATGGTCAGGCAACTCCGCCCTAACATAAATAGCGGCGCCACTCTCGACGCCCTTGATGAGGCAAAGCACTTCCATGGCATCGATGACCTGAAAGGGGCACGCCTAGCGTTCCACAAGTTCACGGTGGCGGCCACCGCCGTGCTGGAACCATTGCGCAAAGCGGGCGGCATGCCGGAGTTCCAGGTTTACGAATGCGGCATGGTTGACCAGGCGATTCCCGGCGTGCCCAAGAAAGCCCGCTGGATCCAAACCGGCGGCCGTGAATTGAAGAACCCGTTTTTTGGCACGGAGATGCCGGATTGCGGTGTCCAAATCCAACCCTAACTAACAATACCAATTTTTGCCGGCAGGCAAAACGGGAGCGCGTGAGGGTCTGCACGCGCCAACCCGTCCCCGCAGCAGACCCGCCCACAACCCCAATAAAAACACGAAAATGAAAAAGATCCTGACACTTGTTATCATTCTCGCCGGTTCCAGTCTTTACGCTGCGGAACCCGCGTCCGCGGTCAAACCGTTTCCAGAGTCCATCAAAACCTGCCTGATCTCCGGCGAAAAGCTCGGCGATATGGGCAAGCCCTACGTCTTCGTTTACGAAGGCCAGGAGGTGAAACTCTGCTGCAAGAATTGCCTCAAGGACTTCAACAAGGAGCCTGCCAAATATATCGCCAAGATCAACGAGGCGGCCGCCAAGCCCAAGGAGGATGCTCCCAAGAAGTAATGACCCATGGCAACCTGCTGGAAGATGCGAACCACTGATCACACTGATTTTACTGATTTTTCAACGAATCCACTTCCATCAGTGGAATCAGTGGAATCAGTGGTTCTGCTGCTTTTCTAACCTCATATAGTCCAGCCTTAGAACCCAACAGCAATCCCCCTTGCATGATCGAAAAAGTAATTGACTGGAGCCTGCGCAACCGTTTTCTCGTCATCTGCGGCGCGCTCATGCTCATTGTGCTGGGCATCCGCGCCATCCGCCTCACGCCGGTGGATGCCATCCCTGATCTAACGGAAAACCAGGTGCTGGTGTATGCCGATTGGATGGGCCGCAGCCCGCAGGAGGTGGAGGACCAGGTGACCTATCCGCTCTCCACGGGCATGCAGGGCTTGGCGGGCGTCAAGGAGGTGCGGGCCAGCTCGATGTTCGGCTTCTCGCTGCTGACCCTTATTTTTGAGGAGGGGGTGGACACCTACTTCGCCCGCACCCGCGTGCTGGAACGGCTCAACTTTCTGCAAGGCTCGATGCCCGAGGGCGTCAAACCGCAACTCGGGCCGGACGCCTCGGGGTTGGGCTGGGTCTATCAATACTACCTGCACGTGGATCCGGCCAAGGCGCAGGACGGCGGCTACGATCTGGCGCAACTCCGCTCGCTCCAGGATTGGAAGATCCGCTACGCTCTGGCCAGTGTGCAGGGTGTGGCCGAGGTCGCCAGCATCGGCGGCTTCGTCAAGCAATATCAGATAGATCTGTCATCCGCCAAGCTGCGGGCGGCCAACGTCACGCTCATGGAGGTGCTGGCCGCCGTGCAAAACGCCAACCTCAACGTCGGTGGCAAAACCATCGAGGAAAACGGCTCGGAACTCGTGCTGCGCGGCGTGGGCCTGGTCACCCGTCCGGAAGATCTCGAACTCGTCACGGTCAAGGCCGTGGGTGGGACGCCGATCTATCTGAAAGACCTGGCCACTATCCAACTTGGCGGCGATTTCCGCCGCGGCGCGCTGGATCTCAACGGGCATGAAGCGGTCGGCGGCACGGTGGTGATGCGCAGCGGCGAGAATGCCAAGGCGGTCATCGAACGGGTCAAGGCGAAGATTGCCGAAATCGCCTCCAGCCTGCCACCAGGCGTCACGATCCGGCCGTTCTATGACCGCAGCGATCTGATCGACCGCACCATCGACACGCTCAAGCACGCGCTCATCGAGGAAATCATCCTGGTCACCCTCGCCCACATTTTGTTCCTGTGGCATTTCCGCAGCATCCTCATCGTCACGCTGCCCCTGCCGGTTTCCATCCTCATTTCGTTTTTGCTGATGCAGCAGTTCGGCATCACCAGCAACATCATGTCGCTCACCGGCAT
>JBAXPF010000156.1:0-9363 GCA_037132955.1 Verrucomicrobiota bacterium
GATCCTTCTGATCCTTCTGATCCTTCTGATCCTTCTGATCCTTCTGATCCTTCTGTTGCTGCTTTTTCAGCTCATCAAGCTTCTTCTCCACCAAGGCCTTGTTGTAGCGCGCATCCTCATCGGCGGCATTCAGCGCAAGGGCATCCTGATAGGCTTTGATGGATTCCTCCCAGGTCTTGATTGTTGCCTCCGGATCCTTGTCCATGGTGCCCTGCCCGGTTCGATAGAGCGAATTCCCGAGATTGTAGTATGACCGCTGCTGAAGTGTTAGATCAGGCGTCCGCAACGAAGCGCGCAAAGATTCGGAGGCTTTCGCATAATCCCCCTTGGTATAGAATTCCGTGCCCTCGTTGTAAACCTGCCGCGCGTCAGGAATCGCCCCCACCCCTTCCGCCGCCCGGCTTTCCGGAATCATCAACCCTAACAAACCGCATGCCGTCATGGCCGTCGTTTGCTTCGCCAGCGTTGGGCGCCGCGCCGCAGATGACAGCGTGCGAACCTTTTTTTTCCCACGCCGCCGGTCACCGATGAAAAACTCCAGCAGCAACAACGTGATCGCAGCGCCGAGCGGCCATTCAAACCTCTCCAACGGAATGCGCTCCAGCCGCTGGTTCAAGTCGCTTTGCGGCACCAACCGCAGCTTTTCCTGATAGATCGTGTTCAGCCCCTCTGCCCCCCGGCCCAGTGGCACATACAGCCCGCCGGTGTCCCCGGCGATTTGCTTCAACATGGCCTCGTCCAGTCGCGTTCTAACAGCATTGCCGGACTCGTCACGGACGAAATCGCGGCGCCCGTTTTGTAAATGAATCGGAATGGTGGTGCCCTCGGGACTGCCGACACCCACGGTATAGATGGCCATGCCATTTTTGGCGGCGGTTTTGGCGGCATCCAAAGCCGACCCTTGAAGATCCTCGCCATCGGTGAGCAGCACCAGCACGCGGTGGTTGTTGCCATTGGCCTCGAAGAGCCGCTCGGCTTCCTTGATCGCGCTGGCCAGATCGGTGCCTTGGCGCGGGATGATGTCGGTGTCCAGCGCATTCAGAGATTCGCGGAAGGCATCGTAATCCAGCGTGAGAGGACACAAGGCAAAGGCGCTGCCGGCAAACGGGATGAGCCCCACGCGATCCCCGCCAAGCCGCGCGACAAAGTCCAGGATGCCGAGTCGCGCGCGCTCCAGCCGGTTGGGTGTTAGATCCTCCGCCAGCATGCTGCGCGAAGTGTCCACGGCAAACAGGATGTCGATGCCCCGGCGTTTCACCTCACGCCATTCGTAGCCCTTTTGCGGCCGGGCGATCGCCACGAAGGCCAGCCACACCGCGAGCACCCACAACCCACGCTTGAGATTCCTCAACCATGGCGCAAAACCCTCGGTCAGCCGCTGATGAAACCGCGGATGGATCAACTTGGATAGATCCGCATCGCGGCGCCGGTCAAAGCGCCTGAACAACCCCACAATGCCGGCGCCCACGACCAGGCCGACCCCGATCCATGCGGGCTGGGCGAAGTGCAGGGCAGCGTCATCCACGGGGTGCTGTAACATCTGGTTTGCTAGACACATCATGGCAGGCGGCGGAAGCGGGTTTGACTGAGGACAAGTTCCAGCAACAGAAGACCCAGGCCGGGAACCAGAAAATACAGATAGAGCTCGTCATACTGTTGGTATTGCTTGAGCTTGCGGGTGGTGGTCTCCAGTTTGTTGATGGAATCGTAGATGTTTTTCAGCGAGTCGGTATCGGTGGCGCGGAACGTCTGCGCGCCGGTGGCGGTGGCCACTTGCCGCAACATCTCCTCATCGATATCCACCTTCATGGTTTGCAAGCGGGTGCGGCCAAAGGCGTCCCTAACGGGTATCGGCGCCTCACCTTGGGTGCCGGCGCCAATGGTGTAGATCCTGATGCCCAGCGCCTTGGCCGCTTCGGCGGCAGTGAGCGGATTGACCGCGCCGGCATTGTTCATGCCATCGGTGAGCAATATGATGATGCGGGATTTCGCCTTCGAATCGCGCAGATGGCTCACGGCTGCGGCAATTGCCGATCCAATCGCGGTGCCATCCTCGACCTGCCCGAGCTTCACTTCATCAAGCCGCTTGCCCAGAAACGCCTGATCAAGAGTGAGCGGGCTGACCAGATACGGCCGCCCGGCGAAGGCCAGCATCCCGATCCGGTCGTTAGGTCGTTCGCTGACAAATTGGCCGACCACCTTTTTCACCACGGAGAGGCGGTTGGCCGGCTTGCCTTCGAGTTTGAAATCGAGGGCTTCCATCGAGCCGGAGACATCGAGCGCGAGGATGATATCGATGCCGCTGGTTTCGATATCGGAGGTGCCCTTGCCGTGCCGCGGGCGGGCGAGCGCGACAATGAGCATGGCGATGGCCAACAGCCCGAGAAATGCGAGGAAGCTGCCGGCTTTCGAGCGGGGTTTCGCCCCCACGTGCAACGCATCCAAGGTGGACGGCATGCGCACCGCGACGGGTCTTCCCCAGCGGCCTTTCCAGATCGCCAGCAACGGCAGGCACAGCAACAACAGCAATGCCTGAGGATGTACCCATTGGAAACTCTCGGTCATGGGCTGAAGTCTCCGGTTGATCTAACAGATTCAAGCGCGGCGGTGGCGTTGATGAAGCCGCGCGCGGCTTGCAGGAGTCCGCCGCGCTGGCCGGCATCCAGCGGCACTGCGGCGAATTTCGCCAAATCACAGGATTTCAAAAACAGCCGCAGGGGATCGCTCACAGCATGAAGCGGGGAGCTTGCCTCATGTGCCAGTGCGTTGAAAAACTCCTCGCTGGTGCGGCGCGGCGCCGCCAGACCGAAGCGCTCGGCGATGTATTGCCGGATCGTCTGCGCCGCGCGATTGGCGAATGCTTCCGCCACCATCGTCTCGCGGGATGCCTCAAGTTCCGCCAATGCCGCCAGCGCGGTTTCCGGCGGACTCGCCAGGTGCCGCTTATGGGCATGCCGGTACCATAGAACCGCGCCCAGCGCGAGCACGGCCGCCGCCCCGCCGAGGCCGAACCAGAGTGCCATGTTAGGCTTGGGCGCACGGGCAATCTCCACCAGCGGCTTGGGCCCGCGGATGTCCGCATCCGGCGGCGCCGGCTGCTGGCCTAACAGATGGCTGGAAGCTCCCAGCAGCACCGCCACCCCTGCGGGAGCCATGCCACGAATGAGAGGATGCCTCACCCCATATCTAACCAAAAGGCGGCCGGTTCGTGGTGTGCACGCCATGCGGAGCTCCTTGTAGATCAGGGCAAGGAAAGCCACTGAAACACTCAAGGTCACTGAGAACACTGATAAGATCTTGAAATCAGTGGCCTCTGTGGTCCTCAGTGTCCTCAGTGGTTCAATTTGCAGGTTTAAACCAGGGTAGTCCATCCTATGAAATCATCAGTGTGCCGTTTCTATTCACGCATTCAGGATCAGCCGGAGCGGCGGCGGCGGTTTTTAAAAAACCCGAGCAGCGCGGGCAGCCAGTTTTCCCCGGTGACAAATTCTAACAAATCTACGCCGGGTGAGCGGATGCTGGCGGCGGTGAGTTCGCGGCGCCGGCGGGATTGTTCGGCAAATGCCTCACGGACTTTGGTGGAGCCGGTGTCGAGTTCGACGACCTGGCCGCTCTCCGCGTCCTCGATGCGGATGCGTCCGACGTCCGGCAGGGTCTGTTCCCGGGGGTCGGTGACCGAGACGGCGATCACATCGTGGCGGCGGTTGGTGAGTTGGAGTTTGCCGCGCAGTTGGTTCAAGCGCTCATCCAAGGGAGCGCCAAGACAAAAATCCGACACCAGGAAGATGACCGCTTTGCGGTGCACCACCTGGTTGACGAAATCCAAGGCATGGGCGATGTCAGTGCCACTGCGTCCGGGCTGGAAGAACAAGGTCTCGCGGATCAAGCGCATGATATGCATCCGGCCCTTGCCCGGCGGTATGTATAGCTCCACTTCGTCGCTGAACAAGATGAGCCCCACCTTGTCGCGATTGCGGATGGCCGAGGCCGCCAGCACGCCGGCCGCCTCGGCGGCCAGCTCGCGTTTGGAATCGGCCACCGAGCCGAAATCCGCCGACGCGCTCACATCGATCATGAGCATGATGGTGAGTTCCCGTTCCTCGGTGAATAATTTCACATGCGGTTCACCGGTGCGTGCGGTGACATTCCAATCGATGCTGCGCACGTCATCGCCCGGGACGTAATTGCGCACCCGATCGAAGTCCATGCCCCGGCCTTTGAAGACACTGGCGTAGCCGCCGGCGAGCGAGTCATCGACGAGGCGGTTGGTACGCACTTCCATGCGGCGCACGCGGCCGAGGATTTCCGCGGCGCGGGCCTGTTCTTCAACGCTGATGGGCGTGCTGACTTTGTGCTCGATCATGGCACCGGCAACTCGTCGAGAATGCGTGTGACAATCTGCTCGCTGTTAAGGCCTTCCGCCTCCGCCTCATAGGTGATGGTGATGCGGTGGCGCAGCACGTCCATGGCCACGGTCTTCACATCGTGCGGCGTGACGTAGGCGCGGCCGTTGAGGAAGGCATTGGCGCGGCTGGCCAGCGCGAGATTGATGGTGGCGCGCGGCGAGGCTCCCACGCGGATGAGCGGCGCAATGTGGACGCCGAAGGCATCCGGGCGGCGGGTTGCATGCACCAGGCGCACGATGTAACGTTTCACCTTGTCATCCAGATAGAGGCTGTTGACCACCGTCCGTGCCTGTTGGATCGCCTCGAGGCTAACCATGGGTGCGGGTGCCGGCAGATCCTCCGTGGTGCCCGCCAGGTCGAGGATGCGGAGTTCCTCGTCCTCCGTCGGGTAGTCCATGACCACCTTCATCATGAAGCGGTCCAACTGCGCCTCGGGCAGCGGATAGGTGCCCTCCTGCTCCAGCGGATTTTGCGTCGCGAGCACGAAAAACGGCGCGGGCAACGGGAAGGATTGCTCGCCGATGGTGACTTGCTTTTCCTGCATCGCTTCTAACAAAGCGCTCTGCACCTTGGCCGGCGCGCGGTTGATTTCATCAGCGAGAATGAAATTGGCGAAGACCGGGCCGTGTTTCACCCGGAAGCGGGCTTCCCGCGGGTCATAGATTTCAGTGCCCACGATATCGGCCGGCAGCATGTCCGGAGTGAATTGGATGCGGTTGAACTTGGCGTTGACCAGGGAGGCGAGGGTTTTGAGGGCGAGAGTTTTCGCCAGACCGGGTACGCCTTCCAGCAAGATGTGGCCTTTGACCATCAGCGAGATGAGCAGGCGGTCCACCAGATCGGTCTGGCCGATGAGATAGCGGCCGATTTCCGCACGCAGCGGATGGATCCAATGCGACGCCTCGCGCACCAGTGCTTCGGCGTCCGTCGGGTTAAGCAGCGATGGGGGGTTGTTTTCCATGGAGAGGGTCTAGCAGGGGTGATTTGTTTATGTTAGAGAACAGGCAAACCGTGGTGTGCGGCACCATCAGCGGGCGCCTTCACGGCCACGCCTACCTAGCGCCATAATGTCCCGGACTCGTCTAAAATCCCTTGCCCGGCATTGCACTCCCCCCCGCCGGCACTGAAAACGCCAGGAAAATGAAAAATCCGGCGGTCCGCCCCCGTAGTGGCGGGATGCAACCCAATTCAACGAATGCACCACGCCTGCGGAGACAATTTCTGAAAACGGGCGTCAGGCTCGGCGCGGTGTTTGTGTTAGGGTGGGGCATAGCCGCGGCGGCACCGGTCGGGGACGCTGCATGTGCTGCCGGCGCTCAGGCCGCGGCGGTGTGTGGGGTGGGAGTGAGTTTGTTCAACGGCAAGGATCTGAGTGGTTGGGATGGCGCGCCCGGATGGTGGACGGTGGAGGATGGCGCGCTGACCGCCCAAAGCACCCCGGAGAAACCCTGCAAGGTGTGCAATTACCTGACCTGGCAAGGCGGAAAGCCCGCCGACTTCGAGCTGACCTGTGATTTCAAATTGAGTGCGGCCGCCAACTCCGGCGTGCAGATCCGGTCCGAAACCCGGCCCAACTGGGACACCTACGGCTATCAGGCGGACATGACCGGCGACGGCGGACTGGTGGGATATGTCTATCATCACAAGCGCGGGTTGATCGCAGCACGCGGCGAAAACGTCACCATCGCCGCGGATGGCAAAAAGGAGGTCCGCAAAATCGGCGATGCCGCCGAGTTGCTCAAGAACTTCAAGCCGGGTGAGTGGAACCAATATGGAATCATCTGCATCGGCTCGAATATCACCCTGTCTGTCAATGGTGTTGTGATGTGTCAGATCACCGACAATGATGCCACCACGGCCGCCAGAAACGGCATCATCGCGCTCCAGATGCACCCGGGGCCGCCCATGAAGGTGCAGTTCAAGAATCTTATTCTCAAGGAATTGAAATAGCCCAACTAACTAATATGAAAAACGAAAACCAGATTGATCGGCGGCGGTTTCTTGGCGGCGTGATCGCGGCGGCGGTGGCCCCCCAGTTTATTCCGAGCCGGGTGCTGGGTGGTGAGACGGCACCGAGCCGGAAAATCCAGCTTGGCCACATTGGCACCGGCGGCCAAGGCTGCGGTCTGCTGCGCAATTTCCTCTCGGTGGAGGATGCGGTGAGCGTGGCGGTGGCCGATCCCTATCAACAGCACCGGGAGCGGGCGGGCGGGATGATCAAGGGGGCCCAAAAGCATGAGCCGAAACTCTACAATGATTTTCGTGAGTTGTTAGCCGACAAGACGATCGACGCGGTGGTCATCGCGACGCCGGATCACTGGCATGTGCCGGTCGGCTTGGCGGCGGTGCGGGCGGGCAAGGATGTCTATATCGAAAAACCTCTCGGCCACACGCTCAACCAGAACCGCGCGCTGTTGGCGGCGTGCCAGAAACACCAGCGGGTTTTCCAATACGGCACCCAACAGCGCAGCCAGGAATTACTCAAGCGCGGCATCGAGTTGGTGCTCAACGGCTATATCGGCGATTTGCAGCGCATCGAGGTGTGGGCGCCAGCCGGCCAGGGCGGCGGATCGCTGGATGAAATCCCGGTACCGGCCGGCCTCGACTATGACCTATACCTCGGGCCCGCGCCCATGAAGCCATGCAGCAAGGACCGGATCACGAGCGCTGGCTCATGGTATTGCTCCGATTACGCGTTGGGCTTCATTGCCGGCTGGGGTGCACACCCGCTCGACATCGCCATCTGGGGTCTGGACTACGACCAGAAAGGCCCGGTGAGTTTCCGCGGCACGGGCGATTTCCCCACGCCCAATGCGCTGTTCAACACCTGTGCCACCTGGGACGTGGAAATCAAGTTTGCCGGCGGCCTGCCGATGCATTTCATGAGCGACAACCACGCACAGCCGATCGTCACCAAGTATCGCAAGAATTTTGAGGGCGATGGCACGACCTTCTTCGGCTCCATGGGCTGGGTCAGCCTGAGCCGCGGCGGTTGCGATGCGAGCAATCCGGAGTGGCTCAAGCTGCGCGAGTGCGAAGGCACCAAGCGCGTGCTCTATCATAACCGCTATTACAAGTCCTTCGTCGACTCCGTGCGCGAGCGCTCGCCCTCCATCGCACCGATCGAGGATGCGGTGCGCTCCGACGCCCTGAGCCATCTATCGCTGTTAGCTATCAAATCCGGCGGCGAGGTGGTGTGGGATCCGCAAGCCTATCGCATCGTCACGCCGGACGCGCTCAACGCCCAAATGACCTGTGAGGTCCGCGGCAAGTGGGAGCAGGGCTGAGGCAGGTGGCTTAGACTATCGTGGCCGGGCGGGAATGTCCGCTGACTTTCCATCCGCTTGCCGCAGGCCGGCAAACCGCAGCCAAGAAACACCCGTGTATGAGCACCCCCGCTGAGAAGCACCCGAAGCGTTGGAAATGGAGGCTGGAATGGCTGTTCCAAACCGGGATGGAAAAGGCGCTTTGCAGGTTGCCGGGGCGCCTGGTGTTCCGGCTTGGCGGGTTGTTAGGTGGGCTGGCCTGGCACGTGTTGCCGCAACGGCGCAAGACCGTGTTGCGCAACCTGCGGATTGCGTTTGGCGGGGCTTGCAAGCTGGCCGACCTGCGGCGCCTGGCGCGGGCAAGTTTCCGCCGCACCGGAGCCAATCTGTTTTCCGCGGCACGCACGGCGCAGTTAGGCCAGGAACAACTCAACAGCGTGATCCGGATCGAAAATGTGGAACTCCTGGAGCAGGCCATTGCAGGCGGTAAAGGTGTCGTCCTCTTGCTCTCGCACATGGGCAACTGGGAGCTTCTCAGCCGTCTCCTCCATCAGTTTCCGCAAGGCGCGCGGGCCGGCGCGTTCTATCGGCCGCTCAACAACCCGTTGTTGAACGAATCCGTGCTGCGGCGCCGGCAGGCGGACGGCACCCGCATGTTTTCCAAACGCGACAACCCCCACCTCGTCGCCGGCTTTCTCCGCGAAGGCGGCATCGTCGGGATTCTGGCCGACCAGCGGGTGGGTCCGCAGGGCGAAGTGGTGCGGTTTTTCGGACGTCTCACGCGCGCCAGCCCGCTGCCCAGCCTGTTGGCGCGACGCGCGAAGTGCACAGTGATGGCCTTGTCGCTGACCACCCGTGAGCCGGGCAAGTGGAGCGCCCGCTTCGTGCCGATGGGGGCCTCGCACACCACCGCGGAATGCATGCTCACCTTGGAACAGGCGATGGCGGGCAGTCCCGAGGATGTGTTTTGGTTTCAAGAACGGTGGAAAGTTTACATCGATCCGGCGTTCACCATCCGGGACTGGCTGGGACCCGGGACCCATGGCAGCGGCAAACCGCATCGTGGCTTGATCTGGTTGGCCGGGGCGCCGACCGCGTGGCGGCTTCCCGAGGCGTGGCTCCATCCGGACGTCAATTATGAGGTAGTGTTAGAAAAGGACCAGTCCCTGCCACCGGGGTTGCCGGAGACCACCCGCAGGCACAGCGTGCCGCGCGGCGCGGATCGGGACAGCCTGAGGAAATTCATTGAGGCGGTGGATTTGGCGGCGGCCCTGCCGCTGGATTTCATCATTACCAATGAGGCACCGAAGGCGTTGGTCAAAGCGAGCCGGCGTGAGGGCATTCCGCTGATTTCATTGACGGTGCCAGCCTCAGACTTCCTGAGCTAGGCATTGAATTGTCGAGGAATTGGCGCTGAATTCCGGAAAATTACTTGGAACTTTGCTTGAGAGCTTGGTCGGGATTTAACGAATCGCAGAGGCGCTGAGATCAGACCTCACTAAACGACCTCGAATTTGACGAAGGGGTGAGCAAGTTCAGCTCCTCCAAATTCGCGGGTTTGCGCGAACTCCTGGTTTGTGAGTTTTCCGGGCGCATCGGTGATGCGCCCGCCTATTTGTTCCTTGCGGATGAGGCACCTCCGCAGACGGCGGCCGCTGCAATCTGGCAGGGTGAGTCCACCGGTGTTCCCG
>JBAXPF010000157.1:0-9280 GCA_037132955.1 Verrucomicrobiota bacterium
GCACACGGGCAAGCTGCCCGTGCCCCTCTTGAAAGACAGGGCTTGGCAAGCGCCGTTCCCTGCCGTTGCGCCTCTTCCTCTTCACTTGATCCCTGAATGTTGGAGGTCGAAACCCGGGGATTGACCTCAATAATGCGTTAGGTAATGCTTCTGCCACGCCATGGCCATTGACCCCAGCCTTCAAAACGCCATCCAAGCGGCTTTCGATACGCAGGATTACGTCCATGCGCGGGATTTGATCAAACGCGCCCTGGGGGTGGACGGGACGGACAAGCACCTGCGCGCCTGCCTCGCCACCGCCCACGCGCATTGCTCGCGGTTCACGACGGCACGGGGGCAGATCGCGCAACTCTTGTCGGAACTGACGGAAGAACGCCGCCTTCATTGGAGCGGTGTCTTCGGCCTCGTCTGGTGCGAGATAGACCGCTACGATTTGGCGGAGCCACTTTTACACGAGGCCTTGCGCCATCCGGACGCCGGGGCTCTCATCCATGAACGGTTGGCCGATGCGCTGGAGCATTTGCGCAGGCTTCCCGAGGCGCTTGAAACCACCCGCAGCGGGCTGGCGCGTTTTCCGGCGCACCCGGGCATCACGCTGGTGCGTGCGCGGATATTACGCCGGATGGGCGACCCCGAGCAGGCGCAAGCCGCGCTGCGCGAAGTCATCGATTCACCAAGTTCCCCTGCCCTATCGAAAACGGCGGCCTTCTATGAAATGGGACATCTGCGCGAAGCGCAAGCGCGCTATGCCGAGGCGTTTGCCGCCTTCACACAGGCCAAGTCCATTCAAAAAAAGACCGAGTCACGCTATGTGACCCGCTGGCGCAAGAGGCAGGCCGTCGTCGTCGATGCCGACCTGTTGCCAACGCGGGAGGACTTCGCGCGCTTTGCTGAGGCGGCGCTGCCGCTGCACGACCCGACGCGCCGCATCGCGTTTCTGGTCGGCTGTCCGCGCTCGGGCACCACGCTGCTGGAGCGTGTGCTCGAGGCGCACCCCGGATTGGTTTCCGCCTCCGAAACATCGACATTCGGCACCGAAGTGTGGGGCCCACTGGTGGCGACCCTTGATGCCGGGCGCAAGGTCGAAGGCATGGGCGAGGCCCTTGGGCGCATCACCCACGCCCAGCTGAAACAAGCACGCGACTCGCATTGGTCGCTATTGCCAGACGCCTTGGAGCAAGCGGTTGGCGGGCGCCTGGTGCTGGATAAAAACCCCTCCGCGCTGGCGATTCTATCAGCCATCAAGTGCCTGCATCCGGAGGCCCCGTTGCTGGTGGCCAGGCGGGATCCACGGGCGTTGCTATGGTCGTGTTATACGCAGCATTTCCGGGTCAACGCGGAGAGTGCCGCCTTTCTCGACCTTGGCACCACCAGCGAGCACATCGCCACCATGTTGAAAAATTGGACGACATTGCGTCAACGCATTGCACAACCGTGGCGCGAGGTCTGGTATGAAAATATGGTGCAGGATTTGCCAGCCCAAGCACAGGAAATCCTGGGATTTCTCGGACTGCCATGGCGGGAGGATGTGCTCGGCTACCACCAGCGAAAAGACTTGGTGCGTTCCCCATCCTACGCGCAGGCCTCGCAGCCCATTTACGACAAGTCACTGGCCATGTGGCAAAATTACGCGGAGTTTTTGCCACCGCACATGCAGCCGCTCCTGCCGTATCTGGATGAGTGAGCTAAAGCCCGGATTCATTGCGCCTGGACGCGAACGAAGAGTTTGCCGTTGCTGGGAACGGTGCTCACATGCACCGACACCGTCTGGATGTCGCCGTTGGCGGCGACAACTTCCTCAGTGGCCCCCGCGTCCAGCGCCCAAGCCCCCAGATCGGTGGAGGTGAGCACCTGATAGGTGAGACCGGAACTGGCGCGCCGGGTGTATTGGAACCGGCCCGTGGCGGGGTCGAGCGGCTGGGTGATCGGATTGCACGAGGAGGCGTCGGTCGGCTTGAGGCCGAAGGCGAATTCCTGCTGGTTGGTCAGGCCGTCATGGTCGGGGTCGTCATTGACGCCATCGTTCATGCCGGGGATGAACCCTTGCGCGGGATCACCCGCCCAACCGGCGTAGGGTGAGAGCGAAGAAGCAACCGCCGACACGGTGTAATATTTGAAGGAACCATTCTGGGCGGTGATGGTGTAGGTCTGCGACGCGGAAAAGTTCCTGGCGATCCCGGGGGCCGGAGAGCCCGAGGCAAAGGGTGACACCGTGTAGTCAGGCGCCAGGTTTGTTAGATCAGTGCCATACGGCACCGTCCACACAATGTTGCCCCAAACGTTGTCAATGACGGCGCTGCTTTTTGGAACGTTGGTGCCGAAGGTCAACATGTCCGTGGCCGTCGAGATCGTCGTGAAACTCAGCGGGGTGGCCGGCCAGACCGTGTGGGTCGCACTGGTGGCCCGGAAGGTGAAGTAGCAAGTCGTGCCGGCGGGCAGATTGGTGATGGTGCGAGTCATGTCGATGGAAGCCTCATTGGTCCACGTGCCGACGACTGCCGAGTGAGCCCAGTTGGCGGGGTTCATGCCGCCGTTGACCGGGCCCCAGTAGGCGACCACGTCGTAGGCGTTGCCGTTGCACATCAAGGTGGCGTTGAGCGTCGCAGTGGTGGTGGCGGTGGCGGTGGCGGGCCGGTTGGCGAGGCTGCCGGTGGCCGGATAGGTCGTGGCGAGCCCGTATTTGGCCGCGAGGTAGCCGCCGACCTGCGCCTCCTCCTGTGTTGTTAGAGTTCGGGAGTAGCCTAGAATCTCGGTCACGTCAAATTTGCAACCCCACCCCGCATCCTGATCCACACCCCCGATCATGTAGCTGGTCGCATTCGTGTTGTTGTTATTTACGGTGATTTTGAGCACCATGTAGTCGGTGATGCTCCCCAGGCTGAACGCGACATTGCCCTGCTGGTTCTTCGCAATGGCCGTTCCATTTTTGGAAACCGCATCCGGAAACTGGTCCGAGTAGAACCCGGTGGTATTTGATCCATCCAGCATGTAGCTCGAGTTCCTGCCCACTCTGCGACCGAGGAAAGCGCCAGTGGCGTTCCAGGTGGCAGTCGGCGAACGCACGACAACGTATTGCTCCTTGACGAAGAACGTGCCGCCGGCGTCGAACCGGCAATCCCCCGCAAACCGGAGCGCCGGCCGCGAGAAAAGCTCGTCGGGCAGCAGTGCCGGGTAGTTGTGTTCGCGATAGGCTGCGTGATGCCCGTTGCCAGAGCGGTCATGCCAAATCAGGACCTGGGTGTCATCGAGGGTACGGACGCCGAAGGAAGCATCATACCAGCAGGCCAGGCCGGATGTCACGGGAGCCGTGTTGCCATCCACGGTGACGATCACCACGGTGGAAGTGCTGACCTCACCCGTGCTGTTAGTGGCTTTGGCTGTCAGGCTGTATTCTCCGGCCGCCACATTCGTCCATGCCACCGAAAACGGCGCGGTGGTGTCGGACCCGATCAGCGTGGTGCCGTTATAGAAGGACACGTTGGTCACCGTGCCAGCCACGTCCACGACATCGGCCGTCAGTGTGAGAGACGCCCCCGGCGCGAAGCTTGCTCCGTTAGACGGCGAGGTGAGGATCACGCCCGACTCGGGGAATAACAACTCCTGCGGGATGATCGAGCAGGCGTCGCGCGACGGCATATACCAATACAGCCGCGCGGTGGCCGGATTGGCATTGTCATAATACTCCATCTTCAGGCTGTATTTCTGGCCGGCGGTCAAGGTGATGGCAGCGCTGTCGTTCCACAGGTTGGTCGCCTGGTTGTTCCAATCGTTGATCAGCTGCACGCCATTGATCCACAAGCGGACCCCGTCGCTGGTGCGGGTGGAAAACCGGTAGGTCCCGCTTTCCGGCGCCATCACCTGTCCGCTCCAGCGCACGCTGTAGGTGCCCGCAGCAAGCGCGTCAGGCGGAGTTGTGCCCCAGTCGAAGTTCACGGACGGGTCGATTTTTGTCGCCTTGAGCGAGGTGAAATCGATGTTGTCGTAATAGCGTCCGTTCAAGCCGGTGCCACCGCTGCCCACCAGCAGGTTCACCGTCGCGGGCGGCGAGGCGGCGAGTCCGTCGCTGACCGTGAATGTGAACCGGTCCATGCCCTGATAGCCGGCCACGGGGGTGTAAGTCAGGTTGGGCGGCGTGCCTGTGAGGGTGCCGTGCACCGGTTGGGTCGCCAGAGTGCAGGTCACCGTGCCCGCGTTGGCGGAGCCTGTTAGAGTGATGGCCCTTGCCGTATTGACCGGGGTGACCACGAGTTGCGGGCTGGCCACCGGCAGTCCGTAGACCAGTGTCGGCGCACTCATGGCGGCTTCGATCGAGGCAATGATGTTAGGCAGGGCAGGGGCATTGTTGCTACCCACCGGCCACGCGGCAAGGTAGGCGTACAAATCAGGCAAGGTCCCGCGGGCCGCCTCGCCATAACCCGCCAATCGTGCCAGGGCGGTGCCGCCGATATCACCCCAGTAAGTCACTTTGTCGGCGCACACATCGATTGCTTCTTGAATGTGATGTTTGGCCAGCGCATTCAGCGCCGCCGAGGTTGCGAAGGGAGTGAACATCCGGTCGCACGGCCCCTCCGTTTTCGCATCCTCCAACAGCTCCGGAGCCAGCACCTTGACATCCTCCAGAGACAAGTTGTCTTGCACGAAGCCGCTGAGTTGATTGCGCCACATGCCTGCCGGCTGTTTGATCCCGGCACGGACCGCCGGATAGAGCAGGAGCTTGTCGGCATTGATGGTGTATCCCCCCATCCGACTGAAGAGCGTCTCCGCCAGATAGCCGTTGGCAATCTGCAAGGGATCGTCCCAATTGAAACCGGCCTCGAACGGATAGGTGGGCGCCACGTTGGCGACCATCGCCCCTAACATGTCTGGCAGCGCCGGGGCCACATCCGCCGCGTTGAGCTGACCCAGCGCCTTGGCGGCTTTGGCGCGCACCCAGATGTCGGTGTCCTTGAGCCGGCGGGTCAGGGCGGGCACCGCGCCAGCAGCCCCCAGGCAACCAAGGGCGGTGCTGGCTCCCTCGCGCTGGTTGGCGCTGGCGGGATTTTCCGCCATGACGATGAGGGCGTCCACGTCCGCGGGGGCCAGCGTGCGGGTGGCCAGTTCGGTGGCGGCATTGAAGCGCACAATGGGATCCCACTCGCCGAGGGCGGCAACCAGTTGCTCTTTGGAATAACCGCCACAGTTGGCGGTGAAGTCTGCGGCCCAAGTGGCGTTGTTCACCTTCTCGGTACTCAGCGTGTTGGCCGGGCCCGCATTCTTGCCGGTGATATAAAGTTTCTTCAAGGGGATGCAGGCGTGCAAGAGATAATAGGCGGTCGGGTTGCCCCAATCAGTATAACTACTGTCATTGTAATCGGAGGCCCTGCCGGGCCCCCATTGCTCGGCGCCTTCATACACGAAGGAGCCGTCACACCGGCGTTTCATGTCCCGGTCCCAGCGCAAGGTTTTCTCGTAGGCCGCCACTGCCGTGGCACCGCCCATATTGGCGCCCAGCGTCGTCCACAGGTAGCTGAACCCCTGGCCGGTGTGGCCGTAGGCCTCGCCCCGGAATGCCGCCACCGACATCCGCGAATAATACTCGGTCTGCACCGGCTTGTTGCCCATGCAAGCGAACATGACCGCGGCCAACCCGTCCTTGCCGTTGCTGCAGTGGTCATAATACGTCCGGCTCTGGCCTGGAAGTGAGTGATCGCCGGGATATGGCTGGTGTTCGCCATAGGGAATGGACCCCCGGTTGACATAGTAACCGAAAAACTTGGCGGCCCGCTCGATGGCCGGATCGATTTCGGGATTCACCACGCCGGCCTTTTTCCCTAACGCAATCGAGAGCTGGGCGGCCAGTCCGGCCTGGTTCACCGGGCCATACCAACTGATCGAGCCATGGGTCCCGCCGGCCTGCCAGCCGCCGGGCGGCGCCACATTGGAAAACCCGTGGCCGGAGGTGCCGAACATGCTCGAATGTTTGGCCGCGTAGATGACATACTCGCTCAACCCGTGAAGCACCTGCGTGTCGGGACTGCCGAGCTCCACGGTGCGCAGGTAATACTCGGCCAGAAAGATGCTGTTGTAACAATTCCAGGCCGAAATCCCCCCGGTGCGCTCCAGATCAAGGTTTAGGGGCGCAAGCAAGCGGGCATAAGTCTGCAACATGGACATGTAGGTGTGATCCCCAGTGGCCAGCAGAGCCAAGGCGCTGATGGCCCCGACCCCGTCGGTACCGCCCCACCCGTTGGTTGAGATGGAATTATAGAGACTCGTGGCGGCATTGTTTCTGACCCGCGTGGTCTTGAGACAACTGTAGGGGGCCGTGTCGGTGTAGGCACCCATGATGGTCAGGGTGATGGAGACATCCACAGTGGCGACCCCCGAGCGCCAGCGTTTGAGTCTGAGGATGCCATCGGCGGCCTCGGCGGCGCCGATCGCCCAGCCCAAGCTCTTGCGGGCATCGCTGGTGAAGAGCGGCACATCGCCGATGCCCCCCGCCTGCGCCCCGAGAATCACGTCATCGACGGCCAGCTTGCCCGAGGCCGGCGTGCCGGAGGCCACGGTGGTCACCAGGATTTGATAGGGAGCAAATGCGGTATACCCGTCCTGCGCGGGCGTCTCGGGCCAGCCGTTGTCAATCCAGCCGCGCATGCCGGTGGGCCCCAGGTTGTAGGTCCATGTGCGGTCAATGGAGAACCGGTTGCTGCCGACGGTGAGGTCAATTTTTTTGGCGGTGACCGCCTGCAGCCCGGTGGGCATGGCCAGCAGCAGGGCCAAGGCAAGCGCCTTGATCAAGACTCGTAGAGGGCGCGGAATGGGGGTAAGATTCATGGGGATGTGTGGGTGCGTTTATCCTTCCGCACGCGGGAGACGATACCGTGGTTCCTGCAATCGGCCATGTCCCTTAAATAAGGGACATCGTTGAAAATCACTTCGGCGGTCGTCGCTATATCCTGCGGATGGACACCGGATATATAAATCATGCAACGCAGCGCAACAAGGGAAATTTGTAGCCAAACACACGGCCCCATACGTCGCTCGCGATGGTGTTTGGCAGGAGGATGGATGAACCGTGGGAAAGAAGCACGCCGGGCAGCGAGTATGGTGCCGGGATGACTTCGCCTGTTCCCATAACCCGCTGTCCCCCACCCTCCGGTCCGGATGCCGACTCGTGCACCGGCCTTCACCCCAGGCAATTTTCCAACTGTCATTTTCTGCTAATGGGGGTCCTGGGTTTGGCGCAGGTTCTGGGCGCTGCCGAGTATCCGGTGACGCCCGTGCCGTTCACGGAGGTGACGCTTACGGATTTGTTCTGGGCTCCGCGGCAGGCGACCAATCGCGCGGTCACCGTGGACCACAACCTCAGGGAGATGGGGAAACAAGGTTCGCTCGGCGGGTTCCAGGTTCTTGCCGGCGCCACCGCCGAAAAATATCACGGCTACATGTGGGGCGACTCGGACGTCTACAAGACCCTTGAGGGCGCAGGCTATCTCCTGAAAACCAAGGCCAACCCGGAGCTCGCCGCACGCATCGAAGGAATCATTGCACAAATCGGTCACGCGCAAGCGCCGGATGGTTATATCTTTCCGCATCTCCAGATCACCGAGCCTAACTACGAGAGGTTTTCCAGGGAGACCAGCGGAACCTGCGAATCCTACAGCATGGGCCACCTGATAGAGTCGGCGGTGGAATATTCCAGGATGACCGGACGGACGGACTTTCTCGCTGTTGCCAGGCGTGCCGCTGACTTGATGGTGAAAGTGAACAAGGAAGGAAAGCTCTTGCAGGTTTCAGGCCACCCGGAGGTTGAGATTGCGCTGGTGAAACTCTACCGGGTCACGGGACAAGCGGAGTATCTCGACCTGGCGCGGAGGTTGATCGATGGGTACAAGACCCACCTGAGTCTTTGGTCCGGCGGCAAGCCCGTGATGGGGCACGATGATGTTCTGGGCCATGCAGTGGCTGTCATGTACCTGTATGCCGGCGCGGCTGATGTCGGAGTCCTCACGGGGGACACTTCGTTGATAGATCTGCTGGCAAGAAAATGGGACCGGATGGTCGGCCGGAAAATGTACCTAACCGGCGGAGTCGGGCACAGTCAGCATCATGAAGGTTTTTCCGATGACTACGACCTGCCGGCGGAGAAGGATGTCTACAGTGAAACTTGTTCCGCGATCGCGGATGTGTTCTGGTCAAGCCGCATGTTCCAGGCCACGGGCGAGTCGAAATATTACGACGTGATAGAGCGTGTTCTGTACAACAACCTGGCGGCCGGCGCGGGGTTGAGCGGTGACCGGTTCTTCTACACCAATCCGCTGGCGTCCGGGGGGACGGATTCCCGCTGGGCATGGCATGACTGCCCGTGCTGCCCGGTGAATCTGGTGCGCTTCTGGCCGCGCTTGTCCGAATACATTTTCGCAACCGGGCCGGCGGATCTTTACGTCAATCTGTTTGCGGCCTGCGAAGGCACGGCGACGCTGGCCGGGACTGAAGTAAGGATTGATCAGAAGACGGATTATCCATGGGATGGCAAAGTGACGCTGCAGATCTCTCCTGGGAAGCCGGTGGAGTTTGCGTTGCGCGTGCGCATCCCCGGTTGGGCGGAAGGCCGACCTTTGCCATCGGATCTCTATCAATATGCGTCGCCCGGAACGGAACAGGTTGAGCTGAAGGTCAACGGCAGGGAGACGGATAGAGTCAGGGACAAAGGCTACGCGGTGATCCGGCGGCTGTGGCAGGCCGGCGACCGGGTTGAATTGAATTTTCCGATGCCGGTGCGCACGGTGGTGGCCAATGCCAAGGTGGCGGCGCTCAAAGGCATGGTTGCAGTGGAGCGTGGGCCGCTGGTTTACTGTGCCGAGGGTGTGGACAATGCCGGCCAACTTTCAGGGCTGGTGGTGCCGCCATCCGCCGGGTGGCAGGTCGAGAAACAAGCCGGATTGCTCAATGGTCTTTGCACTATCAAGGGGGCCCTGACACTCATTCCGTATTATGCCTGGAGTCATCGGGGAGCCGGTGCAATGAAAGTGTGGTTCGCTCCTTCCGTTAGGAAAAATCCTTGAAAGGCCTCGAATTGAAATGGACCACATCACCCTATCTTTGGAGTAAAAACAAAATCCGCCATGACCCACCCATCCCCAGCCATGCAAGCAAGATCATCCGCCGCGGCAACGCACCCGTTAGAATTCCCGGCCCATTCCCGGAGAGAAATTCCCCCTGCCCATCCATCGGCTCGCCACGCGCCGTTCCTAACGATATGGGCCCTTTGCGCGCTGGCGGCATCGGCGGTGCACGCCGG
>JBAXPF010000158.1:0-9266 GCA_037132955.1 Verrucomicrobiota bacterium
CACTTGGAGATCTACCAGAACCGCAGTTCACCCACAGATTCTGCTGAAGAGCCAATTAATTTATGAGCACCATGAGTAAGCCCAAACACCTCGCTGTCGCGCTGGTTTGTGCGCTGGCCTTCACCGGCTGCGACAAAAAGGGCGACGTCATCTCCAATGCGGCGCAAGCCGACCCTAATGTTGGCATTGCCGCGCCGGGCATCGCAGAAATCAAGGCCATCGCCGAGGAGGGCTTCATCTACGGGCTGCCGCTGGTGATGAACTACACGGCGAACTATCAGTTTTGGCTGGATAAGACATCGAGCCAATACAAGTGCCCGCTGAACCAGCTCTTCAGCGAGCGCCGGGTCTTCACCTACAAGGACACTGCCGTTGTCGTGCCTAACAGCGACACGCCCTACTCATTCGTGTGCCTCGACCTGCGCGCCGAGCCGTATGTCGTCAGCGTCCCGGCGGTCGAGAAGGAACGCTATTACTCCATCCAGTTCGTGGACTGGAACACATTCAACTACGGCTATGTCGGCAGCCGCGCCACGGGCAATGAAGCCGGCGATTACCTTGTTGCCGGTCCCGATTGGAAAGGCGGGACTCCCGCCGGGATCAAGGGTGTGTTGCGCCCGACCACGCAGTTTACGCTCGCCATCTTCCGCACCCAACTCTTCGGGCCCGACGACATGCCGAATGTCGCGAAAGTGCAGGACGGCTACAAGGTGCAGCTTCTCTCCGCATTCCTGAAGCAACCCGCGCCGCCCGCCGCGCCCGCGCTCGATTTTCCCAAAGCCAACGAAGAACTCGCCAAGACGAATTTCTTTGAATACGTGGACTTTGCCCTGCAGTTCGCGTCCGCCGGTCCGGAGGAAAAAGAAATCCGCGCCAAGCTCGCGAAGATCGGGATCGGGCCGGGCAAGACATTCAACTTCAAAGACCTCTCGCTCGAGCACAAGGCAGCCGTCCTCATCGGCCTCAAGGAAGGCATGAAAAAGGTCGAGGCAAAGGCTTCGGCGATCGGCAAAAAAATCAACGGCTGGAGCGTCGGGTCCGCCTTCGGCAACCGCGAGTTTTACAAGGGCGATTGGCTGCTGCGCGCCGCCGCCGCCAAGGCCGGCATCTTTGGCAATAGCGCCGACGAGGCCATGTATCCCATGTCGCGGTGGACTGCCGACGGCGAGACCCTCGACAGCAGCAAGCACAACTACACGCTCACCTTCCCCGCCGGCCAACTCCCGCCGGTGAACGCCTTCTGGTCAGTGACGATGTATGACGGCAAGAGCCAGCTCCTGATCGAGAACCCGATCAACCGCTACCTCATCAATTCGCCGATGTTGCCGAACATGCAGAAGAACGCGGACGGTTCTCTCACGCTCTACATTCAGAAAGACAATCCAGGCGCCGACAAGGAAGCTAACTGGCTGCCCGCGCCGAACGGCACGATCTATCTGGTCATGCGCCTGTATTGGCCGAAAACCGAAGCGCCTTCCATTCTGCCGCCAGGCGAGGGAACGTGGAAACCGCCGGGCATCGTGCTGGCTCATGACTCATGACTGACCACTCCAAACCCGATGGAGTAATGGAGTAATGGAGTGATGGAGTAATGAAATCGAAGACACCACTCCAATACTCCAATACTCCAATACTCCAATACTCCATTACTCCATTACTCCATTACTCCACCCCTCCACCACTCCCATGAAAAACAATCCACACTCCCACCGTCCATACGCGGCTCATGTCCGCTCCGCTCTTAGTCTGATTCTAATCGCCACGTCCATCGGGTGCGTGCCCAATTCGAGTTGGGATGGCAAATACCGTGCGGACCGCAAGGAGCGGTTGACGCGCGGTTGCACCTTCTACTTCGATGGCGCCGGTGGCGGCACCACGAAGTCGAACTATGCGCAGGGTGTCGTGGAAGGCATGCTTGCGGCTGGATACCGAGGCGGGGGTGAGCTTGTCTCGTGGGAGACCGACAAGGGCTTGATGGCGGATCAAGATGCCAGCGTCGCCTACAAGCGGACCAAGGCGCAAGCGGGTGCCGCCCGCATCCGGAACTATCAGAAGGATCACCCCGCCGCGCCGGTGAACTTGCTCGGCTTCTCCGCAGGAACGGCCGAGGCCATCTTCGCGCTAGAGGTGCTGCCGGAGACGGCGCAGGTGGATCATGTCGTATTGTTAGGAACGTCCATCAGTCGTGACTACGACCTGACCGAGGCGCTCAAGCGGGTGAGGAACAAACTGTATATCTTCACCTCCACCCACGACCAAATGCTCGGAACACTGATGCAGTTCTCAGGAACCGCCGACCGGAAGTTCCACGATCCCGGCGCGGGCATCAAAGGATTTGTCCTCCCCGCCGGTGCGTCCGCCGCCACGCGCCGGCTTTACGCTGACAAGATCGTCACCATCCCCTACTCCGAGGATTTCCGCAAGGACAAGAACCAGGGACGCCATTTCGACAATGTGAAGAAGGAATTCATCCGTGACCATGTGGCTCCCTTGCTTATGGGCCAAAGGGTGTCGGAGCGCGACCGCTCGCCCACTGGCGCTTCCCTTTCATCAGGTCGCGCTGCGGCGCTCCACTTGCGCAAAACCCTTGCGCAAGATGCGCAAGGGTGCACGCAGGATGCGTGCGCCCCCCACCCCCGCCCCCCCACCTGTTTTTTGCCATCTAACACCATCGAAACCAGGCTGGTATGCGGGTGAATTCATTATCAGTTGTCAGTTGTCGGCTTTCGGTATTCACTTGTCTGGCAATGCTCAACATCCTGGAAATCATTGAGGCTGGTTTTGCTCGCAAAAGGGCGGATATTCTACTGATTACTTCTTCGCTCCTGCGCATTGCCTTGGCGCAGGTTGTTGTGCTGCTGGCAATACCCAGCCACGCCCAGGACATCGAACCGCGCCGCTGGAGTCATCTGCCGATCGGCGCCAATTTCACAGGCACGGCTTACGCTTACAGCACCGGCGACATCCTGTTGGATCCGGCGCTCAAAATCGAGAACGCCCAATTCGATCTCCAAACCATCGTCGCCAGATACATCCGGAGCTTTGAACTGCTAGGCAAGTCGGCGCGCTTTGACCTCATTCAGGCCTATCAGACCGGCATCTGGACGGGCCTGCTCAACGGCGCGCCCGCCAGGGCCGAGCGGGAAGGATTGGCGGACACGATGTTGCGCTTTGCGGTGAATCTGTATGGAGCACCACCCTTGTCGGGCAAGGAGTTTGCCGAATATCGGGCTAATGCTGACTGCGAGACAATCGTCGGTATGGGCCTCGTGGTGCAATTGCCCACCGGCCAATACTTCGATGACAAGCTCATCAATCTGGGTGCCAACCGCTTCTTGTTCCGCCCGCAACTCGGGGTCGTTCGCAACATCGGCAAGTGGTCTGGAGAACTCACCACCGCTGTGACATTTTTCACTGCCAACGACGCCTTCTTCAATGGCAAGCGGCTGCAGCAGGATCCGGTCTTCAGCGCCGATGCGAACCTGATATACACGTTTCTTCCCGGGCTTTGGCTGGCCGCCAGTGTCGGCTACGGCAACGGCGGGCTAACCGTCGTGAATGGCGTTGCCAACAGCGACCGTCAGAACAATCTCGGCTGGGGACTCGGCCTTGGCGTCCCGCTCAGCCGCGCCGTCGGCGTGAAGCTTGGATACACCGGCACCCGCACCCAGGCCAACACCGGGTCGGATGTGGATACCTTCTCCTGCGCGTTCTCCGTGATGTGGTAAACTATGGACAAGCCTTGATAACTCATGTTAATACTGCCGGCACTCCGACCCGTCTTCCACCTATTCCCCACCCCAACTAACAACCCGAATCCCAACCCCAAAAACACATTATGAAAATCAAAGCCACCCTCCTGTCCACTCTGTTCCTCGCCAGCTTGCCCGCCATCGCGGGCACGCCCACTCCCATCACCCAACCCGCCCAACCCGCCGCGGAATCGCCATGGTCGTGCCGCCTGGCCCTCTACGGATGGGCCGAGTCGCTCCAAGGTGACATTGGTATCGCCGGCCGCACCGCGGATGTGAACCTGAGCTTCAACGACCTCCTCAAACACCTCGACATGGCCTTTATGGGTGCGGTGGAGGTTGGCTACAACCGCTGGAGTTTCATGGCCGATGTCGTCTATGCCGATATCAGTGGCAGCGACACCCGCCATAACGTGTATGTCCATGTGGACGATAAACAATTCCTCGGCAACTTCATCGTGGCTTACGAAGCAATGAGAACCGACACCATGAAATTCGACGTCTATGCCGGAGTCCGGGTCAATTCGATCAAGAGCACCTTGGATATCAGTGACCCGAGGCTGTTGGATTTCCACGGTTCCGGCAGCGAAACCTGGGTGGATCCAATCATCGGCACCCGCGTTCAATACAACTTGCCTAACAACTTTTTCCTGCGGGCGGTCGGTGACGTCGGCGGCTTCGGCGCCGCTTCGCAATTCAC
This sequence comes from Verrucomicrobiota bacterium, assembly GCA_037132955.1. GTDB lineage: Bacteria > Verrucomicrobiota > Verrucomicrobiia > Verrucomicrobiales > Akkermansiaceae > Luteolibacter. The sequence continues at coordinate 4,453 of JBAXPF010000158.1, forward strand.
CTGGCAGGCCATGGCCGGCATCGGCTACAGCTTCCATGAGTATGGTAACCTGCTGCTGGGTTACCGCGCGCTGGGCACCGATTATACCAATGGCGGCTTCACCTATGACCTCATCGCCCATGGCCCGATCATCGGTTATGAAATCCGGTTCTAACCCAAGACACCAACCGTTCAACCCGAGCAAGAAAAGAGCGCGATAGTGAAAATCCTGCGCCTGTTGGTCTTTGTTGCGCTCGCCCTTGGTGGCGTTGTGGCGGTCATGTGGGCGTTCGGCGCGCTCTATTATGACGGGCCGGCGAGGTGGCTGGTGGCGGTGCAAGGCGTGGCGCTGCTGGCGGTGTGGGTGTGGCTGCCGCGGTGGCCGCGCAAGTTGGCGATAATCGGGGTTTGGTTCGCGCTGGTATTGACCTGGTGGCTGATGCTGAAGCCGACCAATGACGCCGCCTGGCAACCCGATGTGGCGCAAGTGGCGTGGGCCGAGGTCAACGGCGACGAGGTGACGCTGCACAACGTCCGCAACTGCGACTACCGCAGCGAGACCGATTTCACGCCGCGTTGGGAGACGCGTCGAATGCGCCTCTCGCAAATCACCGGCATTGACATGGCGATTTGCTATTGGGGTTCGCCATGGATGGCACATCCGATCCTGAGCTTTCAGTTTGCGGACGCCCCGCCGCTGTGTTTTTCCATCGAGACGCGCAAAAAGATCGGCCAGAGTTACTCGGCCATCGGCGGCCTCTACCGGCAATACGAGTTGATCTACCTCGCCGCCGACGAGCGCGACGTGCTGCGCCTCCGCTCCAACTTCCGCAAGGGCGAGGAGGTCTATCTCTATCGCACCACCGTCACTGCCGCCCAGGCGCGGGAACGCTTTGAGGAATACCTGCGTTCGCTCAATGCCATGCGCGAGCACCCGCGCTGGTATAATGCCATCACCACCAACTGCACCACCGCCATCCGCCAACAACATCCCGCCTCCGAGCGCCTGCCGTGGGACTGGCGCATCCTGCTCAATGGCAAAGGCGATGAACTCATGTATGAACGGCACACCATCGCCACCGCAGGCTTGCCCTTTGCCGAGTTGAAGCGCCGCGCCCTCATCAACCAAGCCGCCCGCGCCGCCAACAACGCGCTCAACTTTTCCGCCCGCATCCGCGAGGGTCGCCCGGGTATGTGAGTCGATGATAGCCTGACCTTTACCGCCAAACGGATGTGTTTTGGAAAACCGAATGAGCCCGTTGTGATCAGGGCATTGAGGAAAACAGGCGTCCTCGCCTGTTAGGGAAGACGGCCGTCCCGGCTGTCTCGCCACAGGGCAGTCATGGGCATGCCACCACGACAGGCGGGACGCCTGTCTTCCCTGACAGCCGGGACGGCTGTCCTCCCTTGCCTGATAGGCGAAAAAGTTGCAAATTGCGCCTTTTCATGTGCCATGGATCTTTCTAGTCTGCTTTCTTTATCTGGAGCCCTGCCATTTTTTCAAATCTCAGCCATGAAACGCCCACCGCTTGCCCTCACCCTTTGTGCCGCAATCGCCCTCTCCGCATGTGTCAACATGCCGGTGTCCCCGCAACAAGCCGAGAACTGGGCGGCAGCGGCCGATCTGAAGGAAGCGGGCGCGAAAACCCTTCCCGCCGACCAGCGCGCCGCCCTCTATCTGAAAGCCGCGGCAGAGGCCGGTGATCTGTTAGGTTCACGCAGCGCCGGGACGGGCGCCAGACTCACTTACAATCACGCCGCCGCTGATCTCACCGTGCTGTTGCGCACGGCCGATGGCGGCCGCATGTGGAACCGCCCGCTCACGGTCACGTCCGGCAGCACCACCTACCGGTTGCACTTCGCCAAGGGCACCCGCGACGGCGTGTGGGATCCGAACTATTTCACCACCGTCACGCCCGCCGCAGAGGTGCCGGTCAAAACCGTCGTGCGCAAAGACCGTCAGAACGGCATCGGCGGCGCACTCGTCGGTGTCCGCAAGACGCAGCCGTTAGAGAAATTCTCGCCCAAGGTCGGCGTCACCGCGCCGGTCACCGCCGTGCTCGATTTCAAGGGCCGCGACGCCACTCTGACGCTGGTGAATCCGGCTGTGAAACCGAAGGCCCGCGTGGCGGGTGCCGAATATCTGCTAGATGCGGATTTCTCCGCGCCGCTCACCTACTATCCGCATGCGTCGGAATACTGGAACGGCATCATGGGAGCGCTGCGCGTTTCCAGCTATATGGGAGTCACCGGTCTCTATGAGTTGCAGCCCTACGATCCGCAGCGCATCCCGGTGATCTTCGTGCACGGCCTGATCTCCACCCCCCGGATGTGGCGCAATGTGATCAACGAATTGGAATTCGATCCGGCGTTGCGCCAGCGTTATCAATACCTGGTCTTCGGCTATCCCACCGGCAATCCCCCCGCCTACTCGGCCATGCGCTTCCGCGAGGAACTGGCAAAATTCTATCAACTCCACCCGGACGCCCCGTCCTGCGTGCTGATCGGCCACAGCATGGGCGGCCTCATCTCACGGATGCAGGTGACCACAGTGGATCGGAAGGCCTGGGATGCCATGGGCAAGGACAAGGCCTCAACGTTTTTCTCCAACGTGCCGAAGGGCAGTCTGATAGAGCGGGCCACGATCTTCAATGCCAGTCCGCATGTGAGTCGCGCGGTCTTCATCTGCACCCCGCACCGCGGCAGTGAGATGGCTCTCGGTCGCCTCGGCGAATTCGCACGCCGCCTGATTTTCCTGCCGGTGGAACTCACCACCACCCTCACCGGCACAATGGGCAAGGCGGTCGCGGTTATGACCGGTGACCCCAAGCGCATGCCCACCAGTGTGGACGGGTTGGCGCCCACCAATCCCTTGCTCAAGGTGCTCGACTCACGCCCGATCAAGGTGCCCTATCACACGATCGCCGGCGACCGTGGCAAAGGGGATGCACCTAACAGTTCTGACGGGGTGGTGGCCTACTGGAGTTCCCATCTCAAAGGTGCGCGCTCCGAGAAAATCGTGCCCGGTCCCCACGGGTCGTGTGAACTGCCCGAGACCCTCACGGAAGTCCGCCGCATCCTCCATCTCCATCTCAAGGAAAACCCTGGCAAACGCTGAGCCCGAAATCCGAAGTTGAATACCTGCAATGGGGGAAGAAAAACCGCAGATTACAGGATTTCACGGATTTCACGGATTTTTTGGTGTTGGATTTTTCACCATTTGCAACTTCGGAGAAGTGGCAAATGGAACCTATTTTAATCCGTGGAATCTGTGTAATCCGTGGTTGATCTAACTAGTTATTCAGATCCAACGTTGGTTTTCAGGTTGAGTGGAGCGGCCGCGGTCCCGGGCTCACTGTTCCGGGTGGATCCGCGTGATCTTGGAGCCCTGCAGGCTCAGGCCACCCATCAGGCCGCGTTGATCGAAGAAGAAGGCGTAAGTGCCGCGGTCGATGGTGGCGGTGCTGAGGGACGCGGCCATGCCCTTGTCGACGATGACAAGGCTCGGGGCACCGCCGATTTCCCAACCGCCGCTGCGGCTGAGGTTGCGGTAGGCCTCATCATCCATCAGGAACAGCGCGTATCCGAACTGCTGGATCCCGGCTTGCAATCCGTAGGAGGCGGCAGCAGTCTGGTAAAAGCCACTGATCTCGCCGGTATCGCGGATCATCGCGCCATTGCCACCTTGCGCACCTAACAAAAACCCGCCCTTGACGATGGATGGAAACACCAGCACGCCCCGGGCTTTCTTGCCCAAGGCCCGTGCGCCGGGGTTTTGGGCATAGAGCGAGCTGAGCGCGGCCTGCGCAGCGCTGGAAATATGTGTGGCACTTGCAGTGGAGGCGTTGGCCTGGGTGAAGGGATCATTGGCGCAACCGGGCACGCAGGCGAGGGCGACCGCGGTGGCGAGGGCAAGTGCGATTGTTTGCGATTTCATATGTCTTCCAGTGTCCGTATTTTTGGGTGGTGATGCAAGCCCTTATCCTTGGTGCTCAGCCGCCGGTGATCCGCCAGACGGCCAAGCCAGCGGCGGCCACCAGCGCGCCCAGCGCGGCGGTGCCGGCGAGGCGGTCGGTGAGGTTGGTGCCGGGGCGCTTTGCTGAGGCGGATTTGGGGAAGACGATGGCGGCATAGGCCATGCCGGCGAGCAAGCCGCCGAGGTGGGCGGCGTTGTCGATGAAGCGATAACCTAACAGCCCGATGACAGCGGTCAACAGGACGCCGGCAGTGAGGCGGCGCCTGGCGGAGCGGGGTACGAGATTTCCATGCAGGGTTTCAAAGACGATGAGAAAGCCGAGCCAACCCATCAGGCCGCCGGAAGCCCCCACCGAAGTGGCGCTCACCCAGCGTGCCGAAGCGGCACCGCCCACCGCTGCGGCAAACAAAAACACCATCGGCAAATGCGGCCAACGGGCGAACACCTCGAGACGTTTGCCGAGATAGGCCAGAGCGGCCATGTTCATGAGAAAATGCACGAGGTTGCCATGCAGGAACGGCGCGGTGAAGAGCCGCCACCACTCGCCGTGCAAATACGCCGTCTTGACCAGGCCTGCGGCAGCAATGCTATCCCCCGGCAACCCTTGAGCCAAGCCGACGAGAGTCATCAAAACCAACAGGAATTTCGTTACGGGACAGCGTTGGAGATCCAACCAGGTCTCGAAGCGCAGGGCCTGGGCGTGTGCGGCGGTGGCTGCGGCATTCCAAGTGGCGAGTTCGGCGCGGCGTTTGCGGGCCTGATACCACGGAATGAATCCAAACACCACGAACATCAACAAGGCGAGGCCCAGCGGCATCGAGCCAAGCATGGCTTTACCGGCAAATCGCAGGCGGTCATG
>JBAXPF010000159.1:0-9205 GCA_037132955.1 Verrucomicrobiota bacterium
ACGTTGGGGTCGTCCCGCTCCGTGAGTCTATCCGACCTGGGCAAGGCGGAGGCAGAGGCGCGGATCCAACAGGCGAAACTCGAGCGCCAGCGGGCGGACGTCGCGGTCGCGCAGCGGCAGTTGGACCAATGGAAACAACAGGTGGATGACACCATCATCCGCGCGCCCTTTGCCGGTGTGGTGACCACAAAAGACTCGCAGCCAGGCGAAATGATCTCCCCGATGTCCGCCGGTGGTTTCACCCGTACCGGGATTTGCACCCTGGTGGACATGGCCTCGTTAGAAATCGAGGTGGACGTCGGTGAGAGTTTCATCAACCGGGTGAAGGCCGGCCAGGCGGTCGTGGCCACCCTGGATGCCTATCCGGAGTGGAAGATTCCGTGCAAGGTGATCGCCATTATTCCCACCGCTGACCGCCAGAAGGCCACGGTCAAGGTGCGGGTGGGCTTCGACCAACTCGACCCGCGGATTCTGCCGCAGATGGGCGTGAAGGTCGCCTTCCAAAGTGCTGACCCACCCCCATGAACGCCCCCCATCAACCCCTCGTTCACATCCACAACGTCAGCAAAACCTTCAGGCGCGGCGCTGAGGAAATCCATGTTCTGGCGGGCCTCGACCTCGCGGTGCAGGATGCGGAGTTTCTCGCCCTGATGGGACCGTCCGGCTCGGGCAAGTCCACCTTGCTCAACCTCATCGGCGGACTCGACCGGCCAAGCGCCGGCACCGTCCAGATCGGCGCGGACCGCGTGGACCAACTTTCTGATAGACAACTGGCGGCCTGGCGCGCGCGGCACATCGGGTTTGTGTTCCAATTCTACAACCTGCTGCCCGCGCTGAGCGCCGAGCGCAACGTCGAGCTGCCCCTTCTTCTAACAGGACTGGACAAGGCAGCCCGCCGCAGGCACGTCGCAGCCGCGCTGGATGCGGTCGGGCTGACCAACCGCTCGCAGCATTTCCCCCGCACGCTGTCCGGCGGTGAACAACAACGGGTCGGCATTGCCCGGGCGATCGTCACCGACCCGACGGTGCTGCTGTGCGACGAACCCACCGGCGACCTCGATCGCAAGTCCGGGGATGAAATTCTCACCCTGCTGCAGAGCCTCAACAGGGACCACGGCAAGACCCTCATCATGGTCACGCACGACCCGCACGCCTCGGCCCGTGCCAGCCGCACGGTCTATCTGGACAAGGGCCAGCTTTCCGACAAGCCCGTCGCGTGAACCCATCCACGGCATGAAATTCCTTCCTCTGGTGTGGGCCGGTTTGCAACGCAAGAAGCTGCGCACGGCGCTGACCTTTCTATCCATTTTCATCGCGTTCATGTTGTTTGCCTTTCTCGGTGCGCTCAAGGAAGCCTTGAGCGGCGGGGTCAGCATGGCGGGCCTCGACCGCCTCATCGTACGCCACAAGGTATCGCTCATCCAGACGTTGCCGGAAAGCTACAAGGGGCGCATCCAAGCCGTCAACGGCGTCGCTGCCGTCTGTCACCAAACCTGGTTTGGCGTCATCTATCTGGATCCGAAGAATTTCTTTCCTAACATGCCCGTCGAGCCCGGGGCCTTTTTGACGATGTTCCCTGAATTCGTGTTGACGTACGCGCAGAAGCAGGCGTGGCTGGGCACCCGCACCGGGGCGATTGTCGGGCGGCACACCTCGGAGCGCTTCAAATGGAAGCTGGGCGACCGGATTCCGCTGCGCTCGCCGATCTGGGGCGCGCCGGCCGGCCAGAACCAATGGGAATTCGATATTGTGGGCATCTTTGACGGCACGAAGAAAGGCACCGACACCAGCCAGTTGTTTTTCCGTTACGACTATTTCGAGGAAGCGCGGCAACGGGAGAAGGGACAAGTCGGCTGGTATACCGTGCGCATTGCCAATCCCGACCGTGCCGCTGAGATCGCCGCCACCATTGACGGGGAATTCGCCAACTCGCCTTATGAGACCAAGACCGAGCCGGAGGGTGCGTTCGCCCAGGGCTTTGCCCAACAGATCGGCGACATCGGCTCGATCGTGATGGCCGTCGTGGGTGCCGTGTTTTTCACCATCCTGCTGGTTGCCGGCAACACGATGGCGCAGTCGGTTAGAGAACGCACCGAGGAGCTGGGAGTGCTCAAGGCGATCGGATTTTCCAATTTCCTCGTGCTGGCGATTGTTATGTTAGAGTCGTCTTGCATCGCCATTGGCGGCGGGTTCTGCGGACTCGGCATAGCGTGGCTCATCATAGCCGCGGGCAATCCCATTCCAAGTTTGCTGCCGGTGTTTTTCCTGCCGACCGGCAGCCTTGTCAGCGGCGGATTGCTGGCCGTCGCACTGGGCATCGTCGCCGGCGTGTTGCCCGCGTGGCAGGCGATGCGCCTGCGAATTGCCGATGCCCTGCGCCGGGGCGGCTAGCCGACAAAGGAAAATGGAGAAAGGAAGGGGCGCAATTTATTACCACGGATCACACTGATTTGAACTGATTGCACAGAAATAGCCAAATTCAATAGAACCCGTAGGTCGTCCGCCTTTTAAATGTTAGAAATCCCTGTATCATGTTTGTTTTGCACCAAATGTTAGCCGTGGCCCTGTTCAACCTCCGCGCGTTGCCGGAGCGCAAGGCGGCCGCGCTCACCGCGGCCATCGGCATTGCGGGGGTGGTGGGCGTGTTCGTGGGGGTGCTGGCGATTGCCCAGGGGTTTAAGCGGGCGATGACGGTGTCCGGTTCGCCGGAGGTGGCGGTGGTGTTGCGCAGTGGCGCGGACAGCGAGATGACCAGCGGTCTGGAGCGGGACGCCGCGCGCACGATTGGCGACGCTCCGGGGGTCGCCCGCAACGCCGCCGGGCCGCTGGCCTCGGCGGAATTGTTTGTCATCATCAACCTGCCGAAACGCACGACCGGCACCGATGCCAACGTGCCGTTGCGCGGCGTGGAACAGGGTGCCTTCGATGTGCGCGGAAATATTGAGATGGTGGCGGGTCGGCGCTTTGCAACCGGTCGTAACGAAGTGATCGTTGGCGCGGGCGCGGCGCGGGCGTTCGCCGGACTCGATATCGGCAAGCAACTCAAGGTAGGCCAGAACGTCTGGGATGTCGTCGGGATTTTCACCGCCAATGGGGGCCTCGCCGAGTCCGAAATTTGGGCGGACACCACCGTGCTGCAACCCGCGTATCATCGCAACACCAGCTTCCAGTCGGTTTATGTTAGACTGACATCTGCGGCGGCGTTCGAGAAGTTCAAAGAGGCCCTGACCACGGATCCCAAGCTCAACGTCAAGGTCGCGCGGCTGTCGGATTTCTATGCGGAGCAATCCACGGCTGTCACCAAGTTCATCACCACCATCGGCGTGTTCATTGCCAGCCTGATGGCGCTCGGGGCCTTGTTCGGCGCTCTTAACACCATGTATAGCGCTGTGGCCGGGCGGACCCGCGAGATTGCCACGCTGCGGGCGCTGGGCTTCGGCGCAGGGCCCGTGATCTTCTCGGTGTTGGTCGAGTCCGTGTTGCTGTCCATGCTCGGCGGCGGTCTTGGCGCGGTTTCCGCTTATCTGTTGTTTGATGGCTACCGTGCCTCCACCATCAACTGGCAGACGTTCAGCCAGGTGACGTTCGCCTTTAGGGTCACGCCTGGCTTGTTAGGACAAGCCATCGCCTTCGCCACATTTATCGGCCTGGTTGGCGGCTTGTTTCCGGCCATCCGTGCCGCCCGCTTGCCAATCGCCACGGGCTTGCGCGAGTCCTGAGGCAATCGCAGACACAGCCACGACAAGAATGTCCTGGTTTCCCAGTCCGGCACGTGACAGACGTGCCGCCCCGGTCACGGATGCCGCAAGCGCATGAACAAAGCACCGCCGGTGGTGGTATCGACCTGAACCTGGTTGTTGCCATTCACGACAGTCACCGGCCATGCCGAGTCAAGCCAGTTGCCGGGTGTTAGATCAAGGTTTTCCTCAAGGATCCAACCGGGCAAGTTGGCGGGCCATTCGAGGATCAGGGAGCCGGGTGGCGATGCGGCGACACTGATCTGTGGAATGATCAAGTTGAAATTGGCTTCGAGGAGGTGGTCGGCATCGGCCATGAGCGAATAGGTGGCAGAGGTGCTGACGACAGTGCCGTTTTCCATCCAGTTGGCAAACACATAGCCCGGATCGGGCGCGGCTGCCAGATTGACGCTGGCACCCATCCCGTAAACCCCCGCGCCGGTGATGGTGCCGCTGCCAGTGGCCACCAGGGCGTCCACGGTGACTGCTGGCATGAAATTCGCCACCAGCGTGCGCGCGCCGGTAACGGTGAGCTTATAGGTTGCCGAACTGCTCACCACTTCCCATCTTCACTCCAATTCGTGAAAATGAAGCCCGGTTCCGGTGGGGCAGACAGCGTCGCAATGGCCCCCAAGGCGTAAGGTCCGGCACCCTCGGCGGTGCCACCGGTGACCGGCGAGGCGCTCGCATCGATGGCCACGGCTGCGGCAAAATGCGCCACCAGCGCGTGGTTGACGTCAGCGATGAACGAGTACTGTGAATCGGTGCTGCTGATGACCCCATCCTCGGTCCAGTTCACAAATCCAAAGCCCGGGCTTGGCAGGGCGGCAAGCACGACAGGATCACCCACGGCGTACACGCCGTCGCCGCTGGTGGCTCCGCCGACTGCCGTTGCGGAGTTTGTGTTGACGGTCACACCCGTGTCAGACAGGAAGTTGGCCATGATTGCGCGGTTGCCAGTGACTTTGAACGAGTAGATGGCGCTGGTACTCACCACGACGCCGTTTTCCGTCCAATTGGCAAAGCTGTAGCCAGTTGCGGGTTGGGCCCACGCCTGCGCGATTTCGCCGGTCTTGTAGGTGGCGCTATCCATCTCGATGGAGCCGCCGACGGCTGGTGACGAGGTGGCGGTGATGACAAAGGCCTCTTTGAATATCGCCTTAAGTGCATGGCTGCCCCCGACGGTGAACGTGTAACTTGGCAAAGTGCTTTCCGTGGTGGTGCCCGCCTGCCATTTCACGAACACATACCCCGGGTTTGACGTCGCCACAACCGTCGCGCTGTCGCCTGCGGCGAAGATGCCGCCGCCGCTGGTGCTGCCACCCGCCACCGGACTCGCGCTGGTCGTGAGGGTCTGTGCAGAGCCGGTTACGACGAAGTTGGCCACCAGCGTTTTGGCGGCTGCGACGCTGAACGTATAACTCGGGGACGTGCTCACCTGGGTGCCGTTGACGGTCCATCGCATGAAGGTGTAGCCTGCGTTGGCGGCAGCCGTGACGGTTGCCGGCGTACCGCTGGAATACGAGCCATTGCCCGTGGTCGTCCCGCCTGCCACCGGCGTGGCGCTGGTGGCGATGGCATAAATGGGAACCGGGGTGAAATTCGCGACCAAGGCGCGGTCCGCCGCGGCGGTGAAGCTGTAACTCGCGTTGGAGCTCACTTGTGCGCCGCCCTCGGACCAATCGCTGAAGGCATAGCCGAGATGCGGCGTCGCCACCACGGTGACGATGCTGCCATCATCCACGGTGCCCCCGCCGTTGGTTGTCCCGTAGGTGTCTGGTGAGGCATTGGTGGTGATCGTGCGCTGCGGGACATTGGCGGCAAAATTCGCGACCAGCGAGTGGCTCACATCGATCACAAACGCATAACTCAGGCTGTTGCTCACGACCTTGCCGTTGTCCGTCCAATTGACGAAGTGAAAGCCCGCGCTGGCAGTTGCCTCCACGCTTACATTCGTGGCAGCGGCGAACGCGCCATCGCCGGTGGTTATGCCGGCGCCTATGGGCGATGCCATGGTATCTAACAGACTCTGGGCAGGCAACACCTCGCCCGCCGCCGCGATAAGAAGCGTGTAAGTTTTTGCGACATCCGGGTTCACGCCATCGGTGGCGGTGATTTTGAAACTGAACTGGCCGCTTGCCAGGGGCGTGCCGGAAAGCACGCCGGTTACCTCGTTAAAGGTCATTCCCACAGGCAGTGCACCATCGCGCGTGGCGATTGCTGGCCACGCACCTTCGATCACGACCGTGCGCGCTACATAGGGGGTGTCGATCCGACCTTCGCTCACATGATCAATCAGGGCGACGGGTGCCGCCACATGCGCTGCGGCCATTTGCGCACCGGTGAAATCGCCGACCACCACCACGGCGGTGAGATCGACCGTTGACGTTACCCAATCTCCGGTGACCGGGTTGGTGTGATCGGCAAAGGTTGCGCTGCCAAGCCCGTGGATCCCGTCAGGGCCCACCGTGTCGCCCATGGCCTGACCGGTTTCGGCATCAAACGGCCCCGTGTATTTATAGAATTCGTAGCGCCGCGTGACCACTTCATCGCCGTTAGGCAAGGCTTCCGCCGCAGCCGCCACATTGTTGTTAGGTCCGCCATCCGGCAGCTTGGAGCTATTTTGCAAGATCCGCCACTCGACTTCCACTTCGTCGACTTCACCGTTTTTCCAATTTTTGGCGTTGGGATTGTCGGGATCTGCCGAGACGAGCTCACGCAGTTTCACCTCACGGTTGTTGTGCGCCTTGGTGCGGATTTCCTTCATCCACATCGCATCGCCGAACTCCAAGGGCGGCGGCACCGGCGGCGGAGGCGGCACGATCACGGCCTGGACTTGCGGCGGCACCGCATTGCCGGCCACGGGTGGATAATAAGTAAAGGTCGGCGTCGAGACTTGCACCACCCCACCGTTCACGAGGACACCCGCGCCATTATCGATGAGCCAGTTGTAACTGACCGCGCCGACTGCCACGTTGTAGCCGACACCGAAATGCTCGCCGCCGAAGTTGACGCTCGGATCGGTGAACTGGTGGCCCTGAGTGGGCGGAATTGGCCCCGCGGGAATCGCCGTGTAGGCAGCCCAAGTGTTATCGGGATTTTTTTTACTTTCCCAGCGGATGATGCACTTCGGGTGGCCGGGCACCGTGTCGTCCTGGGTGATATGTGAGGTGCCGTAGTGGTTGTAGTCGTAGGTGTAGCTAATGTCTGTGCTGCGGCAGTCATCGATGGTGATCTCAAAGCCGTGGCACTCGTGCCCGGTGTCATTGACAGTATCGAAGTTATTGATGCTGCCGTAGGCGATGCTGGCGCGGGCGGAGCCGGCGATCCAGACGGATAACAGCGTGGCGATGAGGGCCTTGATGGGGGTGGCATTCATGATCGTGTCAGGTTGGAGTTGTTGCGGGGAGCGATGGCGGAGATGGGGCTTGCGGCAGCATAAAAACCCGGCACACAGGGGCGGCCCTACCCCCATAGCCAGGGGCAAAAAAGCAAGCCTGCACACGTGTCCCGACGGGTTCGTCCGCAGCAGCGTAAGCTACCACACTAGCGGGTTTGGCGGAAAATGCAAAAATTTTCAAGCATGGCGGAACGGGCCGTTGCGGCACGCATGAGTATCCGCAGCTCTTGCCAAGGCAGCAGCCGGGACAGCCCTGGCCGGGTCTGGCCCAAGCCGCCACCCCTACGTGCCGCTTGCGGCACGTAGGGCGACCGTGTCCAATACCCTCAGGCCCTTAGCGGGCCCCGTCGATGACGACGCCATCCGGCACCGGTTGGTCGAGGGTGAGGGCGATGACCGTGTAAAAAGGGATGCGTTTGGCGGCGGCCAGGGTGAGTTCGACGCCGGTCTCGGATTGTTTGAAAGCGACCTCGCTGCCATCGACTAGTTTCTTGGCGGCGGTGATTTTCTGCGGCAGTGCGCCGAGTGTGAGCGTGTCGCCCTTCCACTCTTTGGCAAACACATAGAGCGTGTTGTCGCGATGGGTCGAACCGCCCCATTTGCCGTTGTGGAACGGCCCGCCACGCGTGCCGTAGATCGCCTCCGCATGCGGCGTGACCCACTCCCCGACCTGTTTGAGCAGAAGCACCTGCCGGTCCTCGATTTCGCCTGTGGGCATCGGGCCGATGTTGAGGAGGAGATTGCCACCGCCGGTGACGCAACTGATGAGGGTGTCCAGCGTCCTTTCCATGGTGAACATTTTTCCGTTAGGTCTCCACGACCATTGGCCACCGACCAAGGTGATGCACGACTCCCAACTGTTCTTGAGGTCCATGTTGCCGATCGCCTGCTCGGGGGTGCCGAAGTCGCCCTCAGTCATTTTTTGGAATGCGGGCGAGGGTGGACCCTTGTCCTCGGGAGTGCGGGGGCCGCAGAAGCGTGCGGCGCGGTTGTTGACGATGATCTGGGGCTGATGCTTATAGATCATGGAGAATAATTCATCGAATTTCCACTTGCCCCAGTTCTGGCCGCCGACGTGGTCGAACCACATAATGTCCACCTTGCCATAGTTGGTGAGCAATTCCTCGACCTGGCCGCGATACCAATTGTCATACTTCACGTTGTCGCCCACAAGGTAGTCTGTGTTATACCAATCGCGGGTGGAATAATAGAGGCCGAGACGCATGCCCGCCTTGTGGCAGGCATCGGCGAATTGTTTGATGATATCCTTGCCGTAGGGGCTGGCCATGATGTCATATTCGGTTAGCTTTGAATCAAACATCGAAAATCCGTCATGATGTTTGCAGATGATAACCATGTATTTCATGCCGGCGTTCTGCGCGATCTTGACCCACTCGTCGGCGTTGAACTTGACCGGGTCGAACTTCTGATAGAGATGGTCGTATTCGTAATCCGGCTCGCTGGGCAGCATTTTTCCATAAATGTCCCACGGCCGGTTGGCATACCGGCCCCAGCCTAACTCCTTGCCGGAAATGGACACCGGTCCCCAGTGCAGGAACATGCCAAACTTCGCGTCATGGAACCACTTCATGCGCGCCTCGCGTTGTTCCGGGGTTTCCTTGAGCTGGGGCACCATGCTCAGGTCCGCCGTTGGTGCCGGTGCCGGAGGTCTGTCATCCGCGGTCGCGGGCAGCGCCCCGTGCAGGCACGCTCCCATTGCCAGCAGCATCGCTGCCGTCTTGCCACTCCGCATTGTCATCACTTTCGTTTCGGTCAGTTGCATTCAAGGCAAGTGTTGGCACCCCCATTCTCCCCGACAAGCACGAAATCTGCATATCCATCTGCACCCCATCCGCACCGAGTAGCGCGAGGGTTCCCCGGGGTTTTCAAGACATGGGATGCGTCTCGTGGTTAGACATGGCTCGCGCGTGGCAAGCCCGGACATCCGTCAGGGTCCCGGTTTTTTGTCTCGGCCGCAGTGAATGCCGGGATTGGGCCACAGGGGCGTGGTGCGGGTGCAGGGCGCGGCCCACCTGCACCGCTGCAAACCAAGGACTTGTGCAAGTTT
>JBAXPF010000160.1:0-9202 GCA_037132955.1 Verrucomicrobiota bacterium
CGGCATGCCCCCATTCATAAATTGCTCAAACACCGCCTCCGGCGTCATATTGCCCCGGGTCGCGAAGGTCGAAAAATAAAACCGGTCGTACAGCGCGTGGTTGGCCAGCACCGAGTGGTCTAACATGATTTCGTCGGCCACGCCCGTATCCTGCTGGCTCACCTTGGTGGTGGACATCAGCGGCGAGACCTGGGAATTGCCAACGGGTTGGACGAAACCCGGCAGATAGGACGAGGTCAGGGCGTTGGAGCGGCGGAAGTCCGCGATGGTTTGCAGCGGGCCGGTGGGCAGTTCGAAATAACTCCCGGATTTGATGCCTTTGGTGGCGGTATTGGCGGTGAGGCCGTTGACACGCTCGCCGTTGATTTCAAACAAGTCATCCACGGTGCCAGGCAACCACTGGAAATTGAGCTCATGGGACTGCGTGCCGGGCTTGCTCTTGGAATAGTCGATTGCGATGACGGTCCGGGCGGGATTGTGGAACAGATAGGGTTTGCCTGCCAAACGCCCGTCCAACAGCGAGTTGACGCTACCGGCCTTCTCCGTGCGCAACCCCGTCTCATACACTCCGCCGTTGGTAGTGCGGGCGTAGGCGGAGAAAATCGCCACCGATTTCGCCCTCGCATGCTGGGAAATAAAGGCGTCAGGAGTCACGGTGTTGGACACATACGCATCAAGCGCCGGCATTTCACCGGTGGTCGGATAACGATAGGTCTTGGGGAACAGGGTTTTGAGCGTGGTGTCATCCTTGTATTTGAAACTCAGCCCGCCATAATTCTTGGTGGTGTTTTTGACGGTGAGAGTGGCACTCACCTTGAACTCGACGTTCGGATCATAACTGGGCTTTTGCATGGCATATTCCATGTGGACCTGATCGCTCGCCCGCAAGCCGAGGACTTTGAAAACGTTGTCCGTAGAAACTGCTGGTGGCACATCGTATTTGCTAGGCGAGAGCACGTCCAGATCCACGCCAATGCAGCGACCGTTGTATCCGGGTTTGCCCTTGAAGGGAATATTGCCGGTAAGATCCCTGTCGCGGACCACGAAATCCCCATCGCCATCGTTAAAGATCATGTTCGGATCCACGTAAAGTCCGCAGATCATGGTTTGGCCGGGTTTCATGGTGATCGGCCCCGCGGTGGTCGTGCTGTCTGGGTCATAACTGGACCAGTTGCCAATCTTGATGACGAACACCATGTCTCGCTGCTGGTCATTATTCCAATAGCACTCACTCAAGGGCACCATCTGGCTGTTTTGCGGCTTGCCGTTGACATAAAACCTGAAGGCGAGAGGCACGTTGCGGATGTTCACGTCCAACCTGTCGAATGCAATGCTGATGTTATAGGGATTGTGCAGGGTGATCAGCGGCGTATAAACCAGATGCCCCATATAGAGGAGTTTGGGATCCTGCGCGCGGAGCAGGGGTGTCCACATGCCGTGGGATTCACGGGTCACAAAGCTGAATAAGGTCTCGATTTTGGCAATCACCGGACCCGGATAGAAATCCGCCGGTGGTGCCAACGTGGTGAGCGTCACGTCGGTTTTGGGAACCTGGGAAATCGTCGGGTTGGTCTCGCGATTGGTGATGTTCCTGAAAATGTTGTAGTAACCGGACAGGGCGCTCCACCAGGGGTCGGAAACGCCGGTGATGCCGTGGGTCGATGCATACAGCTTTCTGTTAGCAAACTCTGCCGGCAGCGAGGTGTTCAATTCGAACACGGAGGACAGATCTTGCTTGAGTGCGCCGCCGCGCACGTCCGTTAGCAGCCCCAGCGAATAGGGCGTCACATCATTGCGCAAGGGCTTGATCTGGCCCCTGGCCTTGTCGAGCAAATCCACCTGCTCGAGATCGATGATTTTGCCGCTGCTGGCCGTCGCCTGGCCGAATGCCGCGGGATCCAAGTCGTTTGGGAGGCAATCTAGCAAGCCTCCTGCGGTGCCCTTGAGCACCGCAGGATCCGGCCGCTGGCCGGCCAGCAGCGCGCGTTTCAGCGCCAAGGTGGTGTTTTGGGCCGGATCGCGATAGAGATTGATGCGGGCCTTCTGCGCTTCATCTGAAACATGCCAGGCGTAGGCGCCCCGGGCCTTGCCGTCCTGATAGACCGGCACCTTGCCCGCGACCACTTTGGCGTTTGCCGTTGTCTTGCCCCCGAGTGCCTTGTCGCCGACCAGTTCAACGGTGGCGCCGGACCAGGCGGCGGTCGTAAAATCCCGTGACTCGAGCTTGGCGGGGTCCGCGTTGGAAACCAGCCAGCGTCGGAAGCGTTTCAGCTTCTCCTGGTTGTAGTTCAATGAACCGCTGCCCGGGTTGAAATCCCACCAGGACTGCCAGACGCCGATGGTATGCGGTTTGGCGGGCGTTGCCGCAAGGATTTCAGAGCTGGCGCTGATCGCCCGGTCCGGACCCAGCGATTTCTGTAAATCCCCGATGGCCAGCATCAGGGCCAGCCGCGCGTTGCTCTGCGCCGTGGCCATCGCTTCGCCCTGGGCGGCGGAGCGCAACGAAATCGAGGCCAACGACAGCAGTCCCACCGCGATGAGCGTCAGCAGGATCATCAGCGAAAGCGTGACAACCAAGGCAAAACCACGATTCCTTGAGTTGCCGGTCTGGGGCCGGATAACCGTGCTAGAACTCTTCATGATTTGATGCCAACGCTGTTGGCGTTGGATTTATGGTTTCTTCAAGGGGGGGGGCTGTGGCTTGGTTTGCCCGAATTCGCTGCCGCGGCGCGGGCCGGAACCACCTTGTTAACTTCGCGGTCATAAGTCAACAACCCATTGCATTCGGTTTCGACGTCGGTGATCTGGGTGTAGATCACGGCGGAGAGACCCGCCGTGGCATTCAGCTCCCATGCTCTGGCGAGCAGTTTCTCATAGCCTTGGGTCAAGTCCTCGATGTTTTGGGCACCTTCGTAACTCCAGGTCTTCTTGCTCCAGGTGTGCCCTTCCACGGCAAGGCCCAGCCCGCCGAATTCACCTAACACCGCTGCACGCTTGTCTTCCGGCTTGGGGGAATCAGGGCCGGGATAACTGTGGATGTCGATGACGTCGCCGCAATTCTTGTCGGCCCCACCGCTGGCATTATTGACCAATCGCGAGGGATCGAGTGCCTTGACTTCCGCAACCAAGGCCTCAGTGTCGTGCTGCCCTTGGGCCTCGTTGAAAACCACCCACATGATGATGGCCGGACTGTTCCAATGGTTTTTGACCAGGGTCATAAGCTCGGATTTGAACTGCGGCGCGTCAATCGGCGGCCGCTGCTGCTGCTTGCCGAGGTAAGAGTTGACGCTGGGCATGTCCTGCCAGACTAACAATCCAAGCTTGTCGCACCAATAATACCAGCGGTCCGGCTCGACCTTGATATGCTTGCGGGTGCAGTTGAATCCAAGCCGCTTGGTTTCCGCCACGTCAAAGCGCAGGGCCTCATCGGTGGGCGCCGTGTATATGCCGTCCGGCCAGAACCCCTGGTCGAGCGGCCCGACCTGAAAGACCGCCTTGCCGTTGAGCATGATGCGGGTGACGCCCTTGTCGTCCTTGCCCAGCGCAATCTTGCGCATGCCAAAGTAGCTGGTGACTTCGTCGACGGCCTTGTCGCCTGATTTCAGCGACACGCGCAGGTCGTACAAATGCGGCGAGTCCGGCGACCAAAGTTTCGGGCTGGGGATGGCAAGCTTGAGTTCGCTGCCCGCATTGCCGCCGGCTTGGGCAACCTGCGTGCCGTTGTCGCTCGCAACGGCCTCCACGGTGCCGGCGCCGTCCACTGTTAGGCGCAGGCAATTGCCATCCACATCCGGCACGATTTTCAACGCCTCGATGTGGGTTGCCGCCACCGGCTCCAACCAAACTGTCTGCCAGATGCCGGTGCTTGGCGTGTACATGATGCCTTTGGGAATCAACTTTTGTTTGCCGCGCGGCTGGCCGCCATCGTTGGTTGGGTCAAACACGTCGACCGTGATTTCCTGAACCGTGTTGTCCTGGAAACCCTCAGGCTTGAGCGCCGCGGTGATGTCAAAACTGAAGGCGTCATAGCCACCGCGATGCACGCCAATTTCCTTGCCGTTGACGGACACCTTGGTTTCCCAATCCACCGCCCCAAAGTGCAGCAACACCTGCCGGCCGGCCCATTCCACGGGGACTTCAAAACGGCGGCGGTACGTTAGACGATCCGTATGCTTCATCACGCCCGACAAGGCTGACTCGATTGGAAAGGGCACAAGAATCTTTGTCTCTGTGCCATTCCCTGTCTTGATATCCCACACGCCATTGAGGTTGAGCCAGTCCTTGCGCACCATCTGCGGCCGCGGATATTCGGGCAGGACGTTTGCGGGCGACACGTCCTTCGCCCAGCGCGTCTTGAGCGGCCCGTCGACCGCTTGCCAGTCGGCAGCACGGGTCGTTCCTTGCAACGACAGGCAAAATACGGCAGTAGTGATCAGATGCAGGTATTTCATCGGATGTTAGTTTTGTAATTGATAGGGTTCATGTTTTGATAATTGTCTCTTAGTCAAGAGAATGAAGACAAGAGAATAGTGGATTAAAATTCATAAATTGGAATTGCTTTTCTTGTCTCCATTCACTTGTCTCCATTCACTTGTCTCCATTCACTTGTCTATTTCAGGACAGTGATCAGTCGCATTTCGTGATGATGAATGTTAATCCATTGCCAGGCACGAAGTGGTAGCAAATCGAGCAATCTTCGGAGTTGAATCTCATGCGCTGCGGCATCTTCGGTCATGGAGGTCACGATGAAGCCACAGTCTGAGGCGTGGAGGTGTACGGGATGGCTACCAAGGGAGATATTGTCACGCACGACGGGCAGTCGCTGAACGCATTCCAAATCACCCCCGTTGAACCAAACGAGAGCTTCCTCAAACAGACGGGCATCAAGAAAACCTCCCCAACTGCGAAAGCATGCCTCAGCGTCGCTCGCCAATGTTTCGCATCTCTCAGACAACGGTTTCCATCGCTGTCTATTCACCGTCACTTGATACCGATCGATCCTGGGAAACGGACATGCACGCAAACGTCCCTCGACTGAAGAGCTGCCGAAGTTGACCAACTTGATTAGGCCGATGCCGAGCAATGCCGCATAGTGATAGGCCTGCGCGTCATGCGCAGGGCAAAGCGCATCAACCACCTTGAGTTCATAGACCATGCCATGGATGACGAGGTCGAGTCGATAGGTCTTCAGGAAGGCCCGGTGCGAAACGGTCACACGCACCTGAGTATGCACATCAGTGAAACCCTCGGCCCTCAAACGGGCAGCGACGTCGTTTTCGTAAACATGCTCGTCACACAGTCTGCCGAGGCGATTCTGAGCCGCATAGGCGCATGCCATCACAACCAAGTCGATGGCATCAAACTCATCGTCAGAGATAGGCTGGATAAGAATTGGGCAATGGATTGGCATGACCGCTGTGAGACAAGAGATTGTTGAAATCAGACAATTAGACAATGGCAAACTTGACCGCATATTAGACAAGTGAATGGAGACAAGAGAATAAGGGATTAAAAACTCATGAAATTGTCATTCATTCTCCTGTCTCCATTCTCCTGTCTCCATTCTCCTGTCTCCATTCTCCTGTCGATTCCTATCTCGACACCTGGATCGGAACCTCGCAGAACGTGAGCGCGGCGATGCCGTTTTTACCGTAGAGCAGGGTCTTGGAATCCCATCTCTTGTCAGTGATATAGGTGATGGTTTTCGCGGTGGCCGGGGCGGCGAGCTTGAGGGTGAGCACATTGCCGGACGCCGCGCCGGATGCGACCTTGCCCGCCTCCGCGTCCAGATAGAAGTGGTTTGCCAGCGCATCTATCCAAGCCACCGGTTGGTCAAACACGAGCGCAATCTCATCATTTTTGGAGGTCGTATAACCGGCCTGCTTCAGGTCAGGCGCTGTGATCGGTTGGGCGAAGACCTTGCCGTAATGGTCCCGCTCGACCAGTGGAATCATGAGCCTGGCCATTTCCGCGTAGCCAGCGGCGGGATAATGGCAACCGCCTTCCGGTTTGATGCCGAGCGTGGACATCACGCTCATGTGTGAGTAGAGGCGCGGCAGGCGCCTTTGCACATCCCGCAGCCTGTCGCTTTGCAGGGTGCCACCCTGGCTGCAGGCATTGGGCCAGATCTGGTAGAGATAGTAATGTTGGAGATTCGGCATATCCTGTTTCCATGCGGCGGACATGTCCACAAAGTATTGTTGATAGGTCTCCCAACCGTAGCCGCCATCCGGACCGTCGGCTCCCTGGTCTGCCTCCCCCTGATGCCACAGGACCGCCCGGATGCCATGGGTCAGCCCGGCTTGCTGGACACGCGCCAACATCCGCCCGTAAATGGTGGCCGGGTCCGTCCGGTTGCCGGCATTCGGCTGGTGCTGGTCGATGCGGGTGCCGCCAACCGCGCCATTGATGATGCAAACCGGGATTTTCTGGGTATCGACCAAATGCTTGGCAAAGTCCATGCCCCAATAGCCGATCTGCCAACGGCCGCCCTCACGCCTGACCGCATTGCCCCAACCCTTGCTGACATCACCCTCCATGGAACCAAAACTGCGGATCCACTCGCTGGAGTATTCGGTCTTGTCTCCAGCCCAGTCGGTCGACACCGCATTGGACTGCCCGTCGATCAGATAGGCGTCGCCGCACACCAGATTGACCGCCGTGTGCAGGACTGTTTCGGTGGTTCCGGTTTTGGTACCGAACTCCACCTTGTACTTGACGAGGCCGGGCTTGAGCTTGACGGCGAACGCATAGGCTTTGTCTGCCTTGGGCTTTTGGATTTCATCTTTGTAGGGTTTGTCATCCGCATAGACTTTGAGGAACACCGCATCCGCCGCCTCCGTTAGGGATCCGTTGCAGTAAAGCGTGCCCTCGTTCTTGTCATCACGGGCATAGAACTGATTGTCCACGGGTTTTTCATCCTTGGCGGACACCCGTTGCACCCAGGCGTCCTTGGCCGGCTCCTTAACCGTCAGCATGGTCGTGGCCGCGACCTCCGCGCCGCCGTTGCTTAACGTCAGCCTGATGCCGAGCGTGCCGCTGTTTTGCGCCCGCTTGAGCAGGAGTTTGCCGGGTGCCACCTCCTTGATCACGGCAAGTCCCGATACACTCCAATGATATTTCAATTCACCGACACCCTTGGCCTGCAGCGCCTGCAGATTGGCGATCTGCGGCAGCACCTCGAGGGTCTCACGGCCATCCCAGGTCGCTGCTGCTTTCAAGGTGAACACAGGTTCCGGGATATCCTCCTTGATCGTGACGGGTATGTCCAAGGTCTTGACTTGATCGGCATAGACCGCCTTGAACTGAAGGGTCAGCGTTGCATCACCCGCCACCCGGCCTGCATCCAGCATGTAGGCAAAGCGATCCACCGCCACCACGGATTCCCTGCCACCGCGTTTGATGATCCAATAGACCTTTTCAGCGCCGCCGGCCTTTGCTGTTAGAACAGCGCTCTTGCCTTCCAACAAGGTGAGTGTTTTCGCCGACACCGCAAAGTCAGACCCTGGTTGCACCAGCGGACCGACCAACGTTTGCAGGTTTTTTTGGTTTTCATACTGGAGTTTCACCCAATCGGCGGAGCGCGTGACCTTGGACAGGCGCACCTCATCGATGTCGCCGACAAAGCTGTAGTTATCATACCAACCGCCGATATACATCCGGGCCGGGCTCTTGATGTTTAGCGGAGCACCAGTGGATGTGGAGACGCCGTCGAGCACGCCATTCACATAGACGCGCGAATCGCCGTTCTTGTAGGTGTGGACCACTTGCACCCACTCGGCCGGCGTGAGGGTGCCGCCGCCCTTGACGTCCGCACCGGAAAAATAGCATTCGACCTTCATGTGGGGCGGACTGAAATAGTGCAGTATCACCTTGCCCTGCCCCGCTTCATTGCCCCATCCCAGAACCAGCGCATTCGGTCGCTCGGCCCGGAACCATGCCTCGGAGGTGTGGGGCGCGGAGCCGGTCGGATAGGCGGCGATCTTGTCGCCACAGCCAATCCCCTTGCCTGGCTCAAAGCGCCGGCTTTTGCCGATCATCCCTGCGGCCGGCGTGGTGCCCGTGTCCTTGGACTCGACCGTGCCTACCTCATCCTTCACCGGATCATCCATGTGCCAGACGCTCAGATAACCGTTGGACTCATTGAACACCGCCGTGCCGCTCGATTCGTCCTTCGCGTCAGGCTTGCCCCAGAACATTTTCAGTTCCTGGTGGGCGTTGCCCTTGATCACTGGAATGCGCACCCAAAGGCTCGCCGTGCCATTCACCGCATCCCAATTCTCTATCTGATAAGAAAGCGCCTTGCCCTCGGCGGCAAACCGCACGTCCCCGCCCGACCCCTGCGCCTGTTTGAAATCGAAGACGCCCTTATCGAGTCGCACCAGCAACGGGAAGTTTTCTTCGGTGGTCGAGTCGGGCAGGTTTGCGCCTTCGGGCGTGGTCAGGATATGCAAGGATCCGGAATGCTGCCAGCCCGGGTATTGGGCCGGAGCGGTTTGCAGCAGCGCCAATAGGGCGAGCGTGCCGAGGTTGGTGGATCGGGTCATGGCAATATTTCTGATTGGATGGAAGGGAACGGTCAGCGCGTGCCTGTCTGATAGCACGGCGGCTAACAGGGAACAAGCGGGAAGTGAGGTCGGGGAGGAATGCGCCCGCCGCCACGCGGTCGAAGGCATCCAGCAGTTCCTGACACTGGGCTGGTGTGAATCACAGCCGGCCGTCGCTGCCGGTGCGGATGATGGAGGAGTCGGGGAGGGCGGGTTCGGTTGTGGTTGATGATGTGGATTGCATACGCGGCTACCAATCAAGGTCGTGGTCGGTCACGATCTCGCCCCGCGCATGACCAAGCGCGGCTTCCTCATGTTCCGCGCCGAGGGCAAGCGGAAGAAGGACTTGGCCTATGCCACGCTCTACGCGCTCAGTGCCTTGCTCTCCCTCCTCATGGACCCGGAGTTCCATGAGGCCGATGAGGACGCGGGACATTGCATGGCGGTGGGGTAGAAAGCACGAAATTTTGGCTGGCGAGGGAATTCCAAAAAGAAATATCGGGGGGGCGCACCCTTCGAGGGTGCATCATCCCGCATCCTGCGGGATGTCTTCCTCTTCTCTTCTTCCCTGCCATCCTGCGGCAGGTTCTTCTGTCCCCTGTCGCAAAAATTGCGATTATTGAGTTGCTCGCTAGTTGAGACTTCGTGTATCAGGG
>JBAXPF010000161.1:0-9143 GCA_037132955.1 Verrucomicrobiota bacterium
GAACTCACCGGCCGCGAAAACATCTTCCTCAACGGCGCCATCCTCGGCATGCGCATAGCCGAAATTAGGGCAAAATTCGACGAAATCGTCGATTTCTCCGGCTGCGAGCGCTACATCGATACCCCGGTGAAGAGATACAGCTCCGGCATGTACGTCCGACTCGCCTTCGCCGTCGCCGCCCACCTCGAACCGGAAATTCTCATCGTCGATGAAGTCCTCGCCGTCGGCGACGCCGAGTTCCAGAAAAAATGCCTGGGGAAAATGAAGGATGTTGCGGGGCATGGGAGGACCGTGCTGTTTGTGAGTCATAATATGGCAGCGGTTCGCTCGCTCTGTGGGTCCTGCCTTTGGATCGACTGCGGTCTCATCCGCGAAGCCGGAGCAACTTCCGAAATCCTCGACCATTACCTGCGCTCGTCAATCAAAGACGTCAACGCCTCCGAAGTGGTCGTGCCTGAAGATCCAACCAAAGAATTCCAGGTTCGTGAGGCGCGCGTGACCAAGGCCGACGGTGAGATCTGTTCCCAATTCATTTGCGATGAAGAGGTTTGTCTGGAGTTGGTCTGCGAGGTGCGCAATCCGATTCCCGGTCTCTACGGTTACCTCCAGATCTCGCGCAGCGACGGAGTGGATGTGCTTGTCTCCGATAGTTTCGATAGCGGGGAAAATCCCATCGACAACCTTTCGCATGGCAGGCACACACTGCGCATTACGGTCCCTGCACGGTCCTTGGCTCCGGGAGATTATGTCGCCTACTTCAACTTCACCAGCCCCATGGGGGCATCTGGCTTCAACATAGACTCTCCGGGGGATCTGCTTATTTTTCACATCATCGACCCCAACACCCGACGTGGCAACAACCGCGGAGGTTTTTTTGGAACGATCCTTCCTTGGCAGGTCACGCCGTGCAGCCACCTCTGACATCTGTTCGTGACTCCGATGTTCTGATCAATGGCACCAGAGGTAGGATTTTAAATGTTGAATGTTTGATTTTGAATGAAAGAAGAGAACATTATTGTCGATAAGTCCTACGCGTTCGCATTGGAAGTCATGCGTTTGGCGAAATTGATCCGTGAGAAACGAGAGTATGATCTTGCATCACAGCTTTGGCGAGCCGGGACTGGCATCGGGGCGAATATTGAGGAAGCACAGGCGGCACAGAGCCGTGCGGACTTCCGCTCGAAAATGGCGATCGCCGCCAAAGAGGCCCGCGAGACCCTTTACTGGCTAAGGCTAACCCGCGATGGAATGATCCTCGAAGCAGATGAAGTCCATCCACTCATTGATGAGTGCGAGTCGATCAAGCGCATCCTGACATCAATCGTTAAAAGCACAGCGCAGCGAGGAAAAGTTTAATTTTGAATGTAAAATTATGAATTTTAGATAAAGAAGAAGCCACTCCCCAGCGCAAAGCTCTCTTCATCATTCAAAAGCCAAAATTCGCGACACCGTCGCGCCCCCACTCTGCGCGAAGCGCTTCTTCCATTCATAATCCAGAATTCAAAATCCAAAATCTCTCCCCTCTTCTCATGCACTCCATCCTCATCACCGGCGGCACCGGTTCGCTAGGCAAGGAACTCACCAAGACGATCCTCGCCCAATGGCCGGACATCAAGCGCTTGGTCATCTACTCACGCGACGAACAAAAGCAATTCCAGATGGCTCAGGAATACCCCGAGTCGAAATACCCGGCCATGCGCTACTTCATCGGCGATGTCCGGGATTTGGACCGCCTGAAGCGCGCCTTCACCGGAGTCGATTACGTCATACATGCCGCGGCCATGAAGCACGTCCACATCGCGGAATACAACCCGGATGAATGCGTGAAAACCAATGTCGGCGGCGCGGAGAATGTGATCAAGGCAGCCCTCAGCTCCGGCGTCTCCAAGGTCGTGGCCCTTTCCACCGACAAGGCTTGCGCACCGATCAACCTCTATGGGGCCACCAAGCTCACCTCGGATAAATTGTTCATCGCCGCCAACAACATCCGCGGGACCCAGGACATCAAGTTCTCCGTGGTCCGCTACGGCAATGTCATGGGATCCAACGGCTCCGTGATCCCGTTCTTCCTCAAGAAGAAGGCAAGCGGCGTCCTGCCGATCACCGACCCCAACATGACCCGCTTCAACATCTCACTCGCCGACGGGGTCAAGATGGTCCTCCACGCGCTTGAACATGCCTGGGGCGGCGAGTTGTTTGTGCCAAAAATCCCATCCTATCGCATCACCGACCTCGCAAAGGCGATCGGCGCCGACTGCGAGCACCCGGTCGTCGGCATCCGCCCCGGCGAAAAAATCCACGAGGAAATGATCACCAGTTCCGATTCCTTCACCACCTATGACCTCGGCAAATACTATGTCATCCTGCCCCAGTCGCCCATCTGGAACCTCGATGACTATATCGCCCATTTCGGCGCGAAACCCGTCCCTGCCGGCTTCAATTACTCCTCAGGCGCCAACGCCGAGTTCCTCAGCGTGGAGCAGTTGAGGGCGTTGATTGAGACGAATGTGGCGCAGGGGTGAGGAGGAGACGGGAGACGCGAGCAGGGAGACGCGAGCATGAACAACGAGCGTGCTTGATCAGATTCTAATGTCCAAAGTTCTCTTCCCTCGCTTCTCCATGTTACCCGCTTCATGCCTTCTCCCATGAACATCGACCACTTCCGCTTTGAAGACATGGACATCTGGCAGCGTGCTGCTGAAATATCCATGCCCGTTTTCGATATTGCCGATTCCCTTGAAGACCAGAGAAAATACCGATTTGGCGAGCAGCTCAGGGCCGCCATGTTGAGTTTCTCAAACAACATGGCAGAGGGCTCGGGAAGCGCGTCCGATATCGATTTCGCCCATTTTCTAAACATCGCACGACGCTCCATATTTGAGGTTGCAAGCATGCTGCTGGTATTTCACAAGCGAAAGATCATCCCGGCTCGTCCCTGTGTATTACTTACGGAATTGATTGAACTCAGCAAAATGACACTGGCTTTTCGGAATACACTGAGAAAGCACTGAAAAGCGAAGGGAAGCGCTTGAATCGCTCTTCGAACCGGACAATTTATTTTCGCTCGCGTCTCCCTGCGTCCTGCTCGGGTCTCCCTGCTCGGGTCTCCCTGCTCGGGTCTCCCTGCTCGCGTCTCCCTGCTCCCATCCCCACCATGCTCCCCTACGGCCGCCAAACGCTTGATGACGACGACATCGCTGCCGTGGTCCGCGTGCTGCGTTCGGATTTTCTAACATGTGGTCCGGACGTCGAGGCGTTCGAACGGGAATTCGCCGAATTCGTCGGAGCGAAACATGCCGTCGCCGTCTGCAATGCCACCGCGGCCCTGCATCTGGCGATGCTGGTGGCCGACATCGGGCCCGGCGACCGGGTGGTCACCTCGCCTAACACGTTTCTCGCCTCCGCCAATTGCGCGGCTTACGTCGGCGCCACCCCGGACTTCTGCGACATCGATCCCGTCTCCTACAACCTCGACCCGGGTTTGCTAGAAGCAAGTTGGCAACCCGACACCAAGGCGGTCGTGGCTGTGGACTATGCGGGCCAACCCTGCGATATGCCGGCAATCTCCCGCATCGCCAGAGCCAATGGTGCAGTGGTCATCGAGGACGCCTGCCACGGCACCGGCGGCGGCTTCTTCCATAACGGCAAGGATTGGAAACTCGGCGGCCATCCGTGGGCCGACCTCACTGTCTTTTCCTTCCATCCGGTCAAGACCCTGACCACCGGTGAAGGCGGCATGCTCGTCACTGATAACGACGAATATGCCCGCCGCGCCCGCCTCCTGCGCACCCACGGCATCGAGCGCGACCCCTCGCGCTTCCTGTCTCCTGTCCCCTGCCCCCTGTCCCCTGTCTCCTGTCCCACGTCTCCCGGACCTTGGTACTACGAAATGCATGAACTCGGCTATAACTACCGCATCACCGACATCCAGTGCGCCCTCGGTCGCTCGCAACTCACAAAACTCCCGCATTTCATCCAGCGCCGCCAGCAAATCGTCGCCCACTACAACGAAGCCCTCGCCGACCTCCCTTGGCTCACCACTCCCGGCCTCCGACCTCCGTCCTCTGTCCTCTGTCCTCTGTCCTCCGACCTCCGACCTCCGACCTCTGACCTCTGTCCCCCGATCTCCTGGCATCTCTACACAATACAGCTCGACTTCCTCGCCCTCGGCCGCACCCGCACCGAGGTCATGGCCGCTCTCCGGCAACAAGGCGTCGGCACCCAAGTCCTCTACATCCCGGTTCACCTCCAGCCGTGGTATCGCAAGACCTATGGCTATGCTCCCGGCAAGTGCCCGAATGCAGAAGCCTTTTACACCCAAGCCCTCAGCCTCCCGCTCTATCCGGCCCTCACCGATGACGACGTTCAGGACGTCATCCATGCCGTACGAGCCTTAGCATAGCCGAAGGCAATTTTGAATGTTGAATGCAGCATTCAAAATAGAGGAGAATCCACTCAACTATGGATGAAACACCGGCACGCGATGTGTGCAAATTGGGATCTTAAATGTTGGATAAAATTGATCAGCCTCGGACACGCGCATAGCCCATCTTCACCATTCAAAATCCATAATCCAAAATTTATTCTCCGTCTCTCGTTCGCCTTCTTCCTCGTCTCTTGCGTCTTGTGTCTTGTGGTCTTGTGTCTTTCTTCTTTTCAGCTTTTAATAGCATGAGCTCCATCGCCATCATCCCCGCCCGCGGCGGCAGCAAGCGCATCCCGCGCAAAAACATCAAACCCTTCTGTGGCAAACCAATGATCGCATGGTCGATCGAGGCGGCGCGCGCTGCGGGAATCTTCGATACAATTCTCATTTCAACGGACGATGAGGAGATCGCATGCGTTGCGGAAGCCTATGGCACGGAAGCGCCATTCCGCAGGCCTGCAGAACTGGCAAACGACCACGCCCCAACGCTCCCCGTCATCGCCCATGCGCTCAGTTGGTTCGAGGAGAATCGCGGGCCGGTCGACTTTGCCTGCTGCATCTACGCAACCGCTCCATTCCTCCAGGCACAGTACCTGCGTGAAGGCCTCGAGCTGCTACAAGCACATCCCGATGCCGAATTCGCCTTCAGCACCACTTCCTATGCGTTCCCCATCTTCCGCGCCCTGAACCGCAACGCCGACGGCACAGTGGGCATGTTCTGGCCGGAAAACGAATTGAAACGATCCCAGGATCTGCCCGAGGCCTGGCATGACGCCGGCCAGTTTTATTGGGGAAGAAAACAGGCATTCTGCGAGCGCCTTGGCGTTTTCTCAGCACGTTCATATCCGGTTGCCTTGCCGAGACACTTGGTCCAAGACATCGATACCCCGGAAGATTGGGATAGAGCAGAATGCATGTTCACCGCCTCACAAAGCCAACGAGAATGTCGAACTGCCTAATCATTCGCGCCGATGCCTCCGCCCGTATCGGCACCGGCCATGTGATGCGTTGTCTCGCACTCGCACAGGCATGGCGC
Organism: Verrucomicrobiota bacterium; assembly: GCA_037132955.1. Taxonomy (GTDB): domain Bacteria; phylum Verrucomicrobiota; class Verrucomicrobiia; order Verrucomicrobiales; family Akkermansiaceae; genus Luteolibacter. The sequence goes on from JBAXPF010000161.1 coordinate 5,463, forward strand.
CAAACTGGAGGATCCGCGGTCTTTGCCTCCTCAGAAATGACCGACGCCTTGGAAGCCCGCTTGACCAGTGAAGGTTTTCAAAGCACGCGCCTCGCCGTGACGCCTGGAACCGAAGAAGACGCCACAAAGACCGCAGAATTGGCGAGACACCAAAACGCCTCCTGGGTCGTCGCCGACGGTTATCACTTAGGACTCCAGTTCCAACAAATCATCAAGGCTGCCGGGCTCCGCCTTCTCCTTCTTGACGATTATGGCCATGCAGAGGAATATGTGGCTGACTTGGTCCTGAATCAGAACCTCGCTGCGGATGCCTCCTTGTATGAAAAGCGCGCGCCTCACACCCGTCTGCTCTTGGGTACCCGCTACGCCCTGTTGCGCGAGGAGTTCTTGCGCTGGAGCGGCTGGAAACGCGAGATTCCGGCCGTGGCACGCAAGGTTCTTGTCACTCTGGGGGGCAGTGACCCCGACAATGTGACAGGCAAAGTGATCCAGTCGCTGGCTGGTTTTTCGGATCTTGAAATCACGGTCGTGGTCGGTGGCAGCAACCCGCATCTGGAAACCCTTCAATTAAAAATCAAAAATCAAAAATCAAAAATTAACATCGTCGTCAATGCCAACAACATGCCCGAACTGATGGCTTGGGCCGACGTGGCCATCGCCGCGGGCGGTTCCACCTCGTGGGAGTTGGCGTTCATGGGTCTGCCGAGCCTGGTTTTAACCCTAGCTGATAATCAGGCTGCCATCTGCACCGCTCTTGAGTCGCGGGGTGTGAGCATCACTCTTGGTTCGCCCAATTTGGATGCGATACAATCACTTGCACCAAAGATTCAAGCCGTACTTTCCGAGCATGAGCAACGTACGCTTATGTGCACGCTTGGACGCCATTTAGTGGACGGTTGTGGGAGTGCGCGTGTGGTTCAGATGATGATGGACCATTCTACATATATGGCGGAAAAGTGACCGTATAACTCTGTGCGGCGTGGTATGCTCTGTAATCCGAATCTACTGCCATGAATATAGCCATCGTAGTCGACAATCCTATAAGTTGGTTTGTTCCATTCGCGCGAGAACTTAATCATCGTTTGCAGCGTTTCGGCGTTGTGACTGTGCTCCAATCTGCAGCTGATATTCTACCGGGAAACGGGGTTTCCTTCCTACTCAGCTGCGAGTCCAAAGTGCCGAAGGATCTGTTGGCGCGTAGTCGGAACAACATCGTAGTTCATGCAAGCGACCTGCCAAAAGGGAAAGGCATGTCCCCCCTCACCTGGCAGATACTTGAAGGTGAAAATACCATTCCTATTACCTTGTTTGAGGCCGTAGAAGCAATTGATGCCGGTACTATCTATCTAAAAGATTCCATTGCGCTACAAGGTAATGAATTGCTCCACGAAATTCAAGCGGCTCTTGGCACAAAGATTATCCATATGTGCGAGAGGTTCATGGATCGCTACCCAGGAATCGTGAGTGAAGGAATACCGCAGGACGGCACGCCCACATTTTATCGGCGGCGCACGGCGGATGATAGTCGCTTGGACCCAGAACGGACACTGGCGGAACAGTTCAATCTGCTCCGAGTGGTGGATAATGAGCAATATCCCGCGTTTTTCGTATGGCAGGGTCGTCGTTTCACCCTCAAAATTGACGTGTCACTATGAAATCGAAATTTTATATTAACCAAAGATCCATTGGGTTTGGAGAGCCCGGCTATATTATTGCCGAGATGTCGGCTAACCACGGCCAGAGTTTTGACAAGGCTGTGGAACTGGTGCGCGCAGCCAAGGCGACAGGTGCTGACGCCATCAAACTTCAGACCTACACTCCCGATACGCTCACCATTGACTCACACCGCCCCGAGTTCCTGATCGGGAAGGGGTCGATATGGGAGGGGCGCAACCTCTACGAACTCTACGCAGAGGCCTACACCCCGTGGGAGTGGCAACCGAAGCTACAGGCCGTCGCGGAGGAACTGGGCATGGATTGCTTCTCGACGCCGTTTGATGACACAGCGGTCGATTTCCTTGAGGGAATGAACGTGCGTGCCCACAAGGTCGCCTCATTTGAACTGGTGGACACCTGCTTGCTGCGCAAGGTGGCATCCACTGGAAAACCGGTCATCATGTCCACCGGCATGGCCACGTTGGCGGAGATTGACGAGGCAGTGCGCACCCTGCGCAATGCGGGCTGCACCCAACTCGCGTTGCTCAAATGCACCAGCGCCTATCCGTCGCTGCCCGAGGATATGGACCTGCGTACCATCCCGCACCTGGCAGAGGCATTTGGCGTGCCAGTGGGTTTGTCCGATCACACGCTGGGCATCGCAGTGCCCGTCGCCGCCGCGGCCCTCGGCGCCTGCATCATCGAGAAGCATCTCACGCTGCGGCGCAGCGACGGCGGGCCCGATGCCGCCTTTTCGCTCGAACCAACCGAATTCAAGGCCATGGTGGATGCTGTCCGCATCGCCGAGAAAGCCTTAGGGCGGGTCAATTACGATGTCACCGAAAGAGAATTCGCAAGCCGGGCATTCCGCCGTTCCCTGTTTGTGGTGGAGGAGATCAAAGCGGGTGAAGCTTTCACTAGCAATAATGTCCGTTCCATCCGTCCCGGTCACGGCCTGTTGCCGAAGCATTTGCCCGAAGTGCTCGGTCGGTGCGCGGCGCAGGCGATTGCTCGCGGTACTCCCTTGGCATGGCACTTGGTTCAGTGACCAATCCTGGCAGCAAATTAGTAAAGGACATTCAAAGTGGAGACGCTGGATCAAGTTGGCCGCAATGAAAGCGTGCATCCACATGAGCAAGTAGGTGCCCATCATGGCTCTCCGATTGCATTGCTCGAAACAGCGCTCGAGCCACCTTCCTCAACATCGCACGGCACCGCCAGTCAGCCTGGGCTCCGGGTTCACAGTCTGGATTATCTCCGCGGCATTTTTGCGCTGGGAGTGATGTTCTGCCATTATCTGTCGATCAACGGCATACGCGGCAGTTGGCTCGTGAATCAGTCGATGGCAAGAATCGGATCTTACAGCGTTTGTGGTTTTTATATCCTCAGTGGGATGAGTCTCGGCTTGGTTTATGCCAGCAGGACCATGAATCGCGATTTCCTCGCGGAATTCGCGATCAAGCGGGTGTGCCGGATCGTACCGTTGTTTTGGCTCGCAATTACGTTGAACGTCTGGCTGAATGCAATTCCTGCTTTGTTGAGTGGTGGCCAACCCGTCTGGCATGAAGCACGACGCCTGTTATTGAACTATTCGCTTTTGTTTGCCTGGGTGAACCCGGCGGATTCCATCCCCATGGGAGGATGGTCCATTGGTGTGGAAATGGTGTTCTATGCGTTTTTCCCCCTGATCCTGGTGCTGGCTCGACATGCCATGCAGACCGCAGTGCTGGTTGTGTGTCTGGCCGTGGCTCCAGCCGCAGTCTTTGCGTTTGGCCTGCTTCGCCCTGCAGCTGATTTTAGCGGCCAGTGGGGACTTTATGTCAATCCTTTGAACCATCTGTTCCTATTTGTGATTGGAATCGTACTCGCCGTGAGGCGTCCGGCGTTTCCGGTTAGGCGAAAACTCCTTGCATACGCATTGCCGGGCTTAGTTGTGGCGTTTCTCGTGTTTCCCGCCGGGGGGAATATCTATGGCGCTCCTGAACTTTTAGTGGGTGACTGCGGAGCGGGTTTGTATATCTAAAT
>JBAXPF010000162.1:0-9119 GCA_037132955.1 Verrucomicrobiota bacterium
TGATCTTCAGACACGGGCAAGCTGCCCGTGCCCCTCTTTCATTGGCACCTCTTCATTGGCACAAGGGCGGCCCGCCCGTGATCTCTCTTTCATTGGCACTCAGTGCCCTCCGTGGTGAAAGCCGGCGGTTGACATCACCGAGCTCGTCCTCAATGCTCATTGGAGCGCATGAAGTTTCCTCCCTATCTATCAGCCGGTGCGCACGTTGCCATCATCTCCCCGGCGGGCAGGATCGACCGGCAGGTGGCAGAGCGCGGTGCCGAACTGCTGCGGCAACACGGGCTGGTGGTGGCGCTCGGCAGCCATGCGTTCGACGAGGCGGGAGTGTTTGCCGGCCGCGACACGGCGCGGGCCGCCGACATGCAGCAAGCCCTCGACGACCCTTCCATCATGGCGATCTTTTTTGCGCGCGGCGGCTACGGTTGCTTGCGGACCCACCTGCTGCTGGATTGGACGGCCTTTCTCGCGCAACCCAAGTGGCTGGTCGGCTTCAGCGACACCACGGTGTTTCACGCCTTTCTGGCCCGCCACCACATCGCCTCGATCCATGGCGTGATGACCGCCTGGTTCCAACACGATGGCGTGGCCAGCGACGATTTCCTGCGCCTGCTGGATTTGTTAGGAGGGCGGCCGCCGGAGTACCACATCCCGGCACATCCCTTGAACCGGACCGGGGTGGGCTCCGGCATTCTAACCGGCGGCAATCTGTCCATCATCCAGAGCCTGCGGGGCACCCCGCTCGACATTGAGCCGGCGGGCAAGATCCTGTTCCTCGAGGATCTTGGCGAACACCACTATCATCTTGATCGCATGCTGCAAAACCTCAGGGCCGGAGGCGTGCTCGAACAACTCTCCGGCTTGATCGTCGGGCACTTTACCGGGATGAAGGATGGCGAAACTCCATTTGGTCAGACCGCCTGTGAAATCATCAAGGAAGCCGTTGCGGCCTATGCCTATCCCGTCGCGTTCGGCTTCCCGGCCGGTCACGCCGTGCCCAACCTGCCCTTGCTCATGGGCGGCCGGGTAGGTTTGAAGGTTTCCGAAACCGCGGCGATCATTCAAATCCAATAGGATATGCCGGGCTCTCAGCCCTCGAATATTATGACGGCGCGTGACCTTGGGCGTTGCCCAAGGCTGGTATTGGATGGGCCGTTGGCCCGGAGGTCGCAATATTCCTAACAGGTGGCATGAGACCTTTTCAAATTTCGGCAGGCGCCAAGCGCATGCCGTTGTCCGCAAGGGTGATCTTGCGCTGGCGCAACAAAGCCCCGGCGGCCTGCTTGAAGGTGCGTTTGCTCACCCCGAGCTCGCGGTGAACCTCCTCGGCCGAACTGCTGTCGCACAACGCCCAAAACCCGCCACGGGCCGCCAACTCCGCGAGGATTTGGGCTTCAAGGCCGGTGACCCGCGCCCGGCCGGGCGGGTGCAGGCTCAAGTCGATCTTGGCGTCCGGGCGCACGGCGGCGATGTAGCCTTTGACGCGCTCGCCGGGTTGCATTTTCTGAAACACCTCGTTGGCAAACAACAAGCCGCTGTGGCTGCCGTTGATGATCGCCTTGTAACCCAGCTCGGTTTTTCCATATAGGATCAGGTCCACCGCATCGCCCTCGCGCCAGGCGGGTGGAGTTAGATCCAGATGCCGTGCCAGCCGGGTGGTGGCAATGATCCGGTTGCTGGCCTCGTCCACCCGCACATATACCAGATAGAAGTTGCCGATTTCCATGCGGGTCTTTTGTTCGCGGAAAGGCACGAGCAAATCCTTCGGCAATCCCCAATCCAGGAACGCCCCCACCGGCGTGAGCGCCACCACCCGCAGCCGCGCGAATTGCCCGGGCATGGCCTTGGGGTGTTGTGTGGTCGCCACTTGGCGGTCCTCGGAATCGAGGTAAATGAACACCTCGACCCACCCGCCAAGCTCCCACTCGTTAGGCATTTCCCGCCGTGGCAGCAGCACCTCGCCAAGCGCTCCGCCATCCAGATACAGCCCGGGGGGCTTCTCCCGGACTATCCTCAAACTCGTGCGCTCACCGATCTGTGCCATGCCCGAGTCTGGACGCCATGCCGTTCCGCGTCGATGCTGAAATCGGCGGCGGGCTTCGAGGCTGAGACGCGATGAAACAATCCGCGGTTTGCGGCGTTTATATCCCGCAACTTTCCCGACACCGGACCCCATGCAACTCCCACGCGCCACCACCCTCGCCACCGCCCTTGTCATCGGCGCCGCTGGATTTCTTGTCGGCAGATTCTCCTCCCCGGATGCCCCCAACCCGCTCACCGAACCCCAACCCACACCAACCCGCACCTCGTCGCGCTCGGCAACCAGCGCCAGCCATGCCTCCTCACTGGCCGAGCAGCGGACGGAGCGCCAGACCAAACCACGCGCCACCCCCACCCAAGGCAGCGCCGGGGATACCCTCAAACGCCTCGAATCCATCATCCGCGGCGGCAATGCCCTCACCCGCAACCGCGCCTTGCTCGCCTTCATCGACCAACTCGCACCCGGCGATTTCGAAGCCGCCATCGCCCACTTTCGGAGTCTGGGCCTCACCGACAGCCGCTCCGGAGAATATGCCATGCTGCTCACCGCCTGGTCTCAGGCCGATCCGATCGCCGCCCTGACCTACGCCAAAGCCAACACCCAAAGCAATTTTGCCACCGGCACGATCCTGTCGGCATGGGCCGCCACCGATCCGGATGCCGCCCTCCGCTGGGCCGAAGCCAACCACACCGGCACCGGTGCCAACCCCTACCTCGCCGGCATCATCCGCACCCTCGGTGCCACCGACCCTGCCCGTGCCACCGGGTTGCTCGCCAGCATGCCCCGCAGTCAGGAACGTGGCGAAGCCTTGGACGCCATGCTCCCCCACCTCCTCGCCCAAGGCCCTGAAGCCGCCCGCGCCTGGATTTCCGCGCTCAGCGATGAGTCGCTGCGCAATGGCTCGATGATGCGCGCGGCCGAACAACTCGCGCAGGTCGACCCGAAAGGCACCGCGGATTGGTTGGTCGCCAACCCCGGCGAAGCGGCCAAACGCCGCATGGACGACGTGCTCGGCATCTGGGCCAACAGCGATGAAAAGGCCGCAGTGGCCTATTTCGAGGCCCTGCCCAAGGGGGAAAACCGCAGTGAAGCCCTGCGCGGAGTGGTCACGGCCATCGCCACCCAGGACGCCGGCGCCGCCGCCAAAATGCTCAACCGCTATGCCAGCGATGTGACCGACGGCACCCTTCAGAGCTTTGTCTGGCACTCGCTGGGCAGCGACCCGGCACTGGCCCTCACTTACGTCGGCCGGATTTCCAACCCGGGCGAGCAAGATCGCATCTACAACCGCGCCCTGGACACGTGGTTGAGCCGCGATCCGGCCGCAGCCGGGGCATGGATGCAAAAAAACACGTTGCCGGAAAACGTTGTCCGCCACTTTCAGAACAAAGCCGCAGGGGGGCAATAGCCGCCCACCCCGGTTACGGGCAATTCCCGCGCTGCCGCGTTGACAGCCAGGGCTCCTCCGGCCATCTTCCGCGCATGGACACTACCAAACTTCTTCTCGGCACCATCATCGCGCTGCTGCTCGCGGCCTTGGTGATGTCGTGGAATGGCATGCAACAAGGGGTGAAAAACACCCCGTCGGATGAATATGACCGCCTGCGCAAACAGATCAATGACCTCCGGGAAGATCAAAACCGCATCGCCTTGGAAAAACAAATCCAACAGCACAACTCGGTCCTGGTCGCGCCCCCGGGCTCCGCTGATGAACGCGAGACCCTCAAGCAACAAGCCAAGGAAGACCGCGAAAAACTCCAGGCCCTGCAGGAGGAAAAGGATAAAGCCGAACGCAACGCCAAAGTTTCCGACAGCGAAAACCTGCTGCTGACCCAACGCGATCTCGAGAAAAAGAACGCCCTCGCCCGGGAAACCCGCCTCATCACCCAGGCCCTGCTCGTCGGCAAGGTCAAGGAATACCGCGAAGACCCGCAGTATGGCAGCTTCGTCACCTTGGACGTCGTGATGCCCGAACAAGTCCAACAAAACACCATCCTCGCCATCCGCCGCAATACCGGCATCCTCGGCCAACTCAAGGTCACCTCGGTCGAAGGCGCCGAGGCTGTCGCCAACAAGCTCCAAGGCTTTGGTCCCGTCGCTCCCGTCCCCGGTGACGAACTCATCCTGCCACCGCGGTTCTAGCAAGACAGAAGACGTTGAGACACAAGACAGAAGAAAAGAGGAGAGCAAACCGACCGACCGTGCGCATGCACCGCCCACTGGATCGTCTGTCGATGAAACACTCGTCCAACTCCGCCACCTCTTTCTTATCTTCTATCTTCTTATCTTCTGTCTTCTGTCTTCTTATCTTCTGTCTTCCCCCTGACAACCTCTAACCCATAACCGGCGCGCCGCGCCTCCCCCCATGTCCATCACCGTCGGTCTCATCTCGCTGGGTTGCGCCAAAAACCTCATCGACTCGGAAGTCATGATCGGCCACCTCGCCCAGGCCGGCATGGCTCTCACGCCTGATGCCGAACTGGCCGACGTCCTCATCGTCAACACCTGTTCGTTCATCGACATCGCCAAACAGGAATCCATCGCCGCCGTGTTCGGTGCCGTCAAGGACCGCAGTGCCGATCCCGATCGCGCGCGCCAGAAAATCATCGTCGCCGGCTGCCTGTCCCAACGCTTCGCCAAGGAACTGCCCGGCATCATGCCGGAAGTCGATGCCTTCATCGGCCTCGATCAAATCACCAAGGTCGCACCCATCATCCACAAGCTCCTGGGCACCCAAAACGCGCCCTCTCTAACCAAAGACGAAGGCCCGGCGGCCACCGACGACCCGCGCGACTTTGTCACCCTCAAGCCGCAATTCGTTCCGGACTACACCACCCCGCGGTTCCGTCTCACGCCGGACCATTTTGCCTACGTCAAGATCGCCGAAGGTTGCAACCACACCTGCTCGTTCTGCGTCATCCCGCAAATCCGCGGCCGCCACCGCTCGCGCAGCCAGGACTCGGTCGTGCGCGAGGTGGAGGCGCTGGTCAATTCAGGTGTTAGGGAGATCAACCTCATCTCCCAGGACACCACCTACTTCGGCATGGACCAGTGGACTGCCGGGAGCCCGCATCCAAGCTCGCCAGTGGATTCCAGCAAGGGCGAATCCCTATCCACCCTGTTGCGCGCCATCAACCAGATCCCGGGCGAGTTCTGGGTCCGCCTCCTCTACACCCACCCGGCCCATTGGTCCGACGAATTGATAGAAACCCTCGCCGCGTGCGACAAGGTCGTCAAATACGTCGATATCCCGCTCCAACACATCTCCAACCGCATGCTCAGCGCCATGCGCCGCGTCACCAGCGGCGACGCCATCCGCGACCTGTTGCGCCGGATGCGCGCCGGCATCCCCGGCCTCGGCATCCGCACCACCTTTATCGTTGGATTTCCCGGCGAGACTGAGGCGGATTTCCAGGAATTGTTGGATTTCATGGAGGACGTCCGATTCGAGCGCGCCGGGGTGTTTCAATACTCGAAGGAAGAGGGCACCCGCGCCTACAAGCTGCATGGCCACCTCCATCACATGACCCGCCGCAGCCGTTGGTCCCGCGCCATGGCAACCCTCCAGCGCATCGCCGGCGAGACCAACCAAGCCCAGGTCGGCAAATCCGTGCGGGTCTTGGTCGAGTCCCCCGGCATCGCCCGCACCCCATGGGACGCCCCGGAAATCGACGGCTCGGTGCAGGTGGACGAGGCGCTGCCCGTCGGCCAATTCGCCACCCTCACCATTGGCGCGTGGCGCGGCTACGATCTGATAGCCACGCATTGAAAAACCCTGCAACCCGCGCTTGCGCTTTGCGGGCCGCACCCCTAGGTTTTCGCCATGGCCATTGAGAATTTTCTGGAATTTTCCCCATCCATTCACGCCAGCGTGTTCATCGCCGCGAGCGCGGACGTCATCGGTCGCGTCACCCTGCATGAAGAAGTGAGCATCTGGTATCAAGCCACCTTGCGCGGCGATATCAACGAAATCGTCGTCGGTCCCCGCTCTAACATCCAGGACAACGCCGTGATTCATCTCGCCGACAACTACGGCTGCTACGTCGGCGAACTTGTCACCGTCGGTCACTCCGCCATCCTGCATGCCTGCACCGTCAAGGACGAGGTGTTGGTCGGCATGGGGGCGATCATTCTGGACGGCGCGGTCATAGGGGAACGCTCGATCATCGGCGCGGGCGCGCTGGTGACCGGTGGCACCGTCATTCCGCCCGGCTCGCTGGTGCTCGGTTCGCCCGCCAAGGTTGTCCGCACCCTGCCGCTCGACGAACAGGCGAAAATCAAAGGCTGGGCGATCAAATACGTCGCCGGCTCCCGCAAATACCTCATGGAGCGCCAGCTTCAACCGGCCGGCTCCTGATGCCTTCCTGGCAACTGACAGCTTCCAACCTAACACATCCATCCCCCCATGGCCGATCTCGTCCGCGTCGAACCCATCGCCCTGCTGCCGACCCAGGCCGGATGCGCCGTATTCCTTGGTGATGGCACCAAGGCGATTGTCTTTTATATCGACCCTGCGGTCGGTGCTTCTATCAACACGGTCCTCAGTGACCAATCCGTGCCGCGCCCGCTCACCCACGATTTGTTTCTCAACACCCTGCAAGCGTTTGGTGCCAAAGTGTCGCGCGCCGTCATCGTCCGCATGGAAAATGAGATCTACTACGCCCGCCTCATTCTCGAAGCCCAAAACGAAATCATGGAGCGCAAGATCGTCGAGCTTGACGCCCGGCCGTCGGATTGCCTGGCGCTGGTCGTGCGCTGCGGGGCACCGCTCTATGTCATCCGCTCGCTCTGGGACAGCCTCGAAGACATGTCTGGCGCCCTTGAGGAAATGCGCAAGGAAGGCCAGGGCGGCGAAGAGGTCTGACTTGTTTCCCAATCTTCGCTTGCCGCGCCACGGTCCATCTGTTATAGCCGCGTTTGTGAGTCCCATCACCATTGCCGCCCTCAAGGAACAATCCGGCGAAACCCCCATCGCCGCTGCCATCGCCGCCCAACTCCAATCCCGCGCCACCCGCTCGACCAAGACCGGCAAACCCTATCTGGAGCTCGTGTTCGCCGACGCCACCGGCAATTTCACTATCAAAATCTGGGCGGACTCGCCGAATTTCGACGCGGCCAACGCCCTCGCCGATGGGGCCATGGTCCGGTTGGAAGCCGAGTGGACCCAGAATCAATATGGCGTCAACCCCAACCATCTCGCCTGGCATGCGCTGGATGCCGCGGCCATTGCCGACTTCCTCGCCGGCGACCCGGCAACCCGCGACAAACAAGCGCGCGACTTCGCCGACATTCTGGCCCTCAGCCAATCCATCAGCGACCCACGGCTTGCCGCGCTGTGCCAGCATTTTCTAACACAAATGGGTGAGCGCTTCCGGCGCACCGCCGCCGCCAAGCGCAACCACCATGCCCGCCGCGGCGGACTCGTCGAGCACGTCGCCCAAATGCTGCGTGCCGCCGCCGCCCTGTGTCCGGTCTATCCGGAACTCAACCGCGACCTGCTACTCACCGGCGTGCTCTTCCACGATTGCGGCAAGCTCTGGGAAAACGCCTATCCGAAAGACGGCTTCAGCCAAATCCTCAGCCTCGGCGGTGAGATGTTAGGCCACATCCCGCTCGGCATCGAAATCGTCAACAAACTCTGGCGGGAATTGTTGGATTCGCCCGCAGCCGCCGCCTGGACCGAGCTCAAGCCGGCCACCGAGGAGACCCGCCTGCATCTGCTCCACCTCATCGCCAGCCACCACGGCCAATTCGAGTTTGGCTCCCCCACCCTGCCGCGCACCCCGGAAGCGTTTGCCCTGCATCACATCGACAACCTCGATGCCAAGCTTGAAATGCTCCGCGACGCATACGCCCAGGCCAACGAGATCGCCCCCGGCATCTTCGACCGCGTCTTCCCCCTCCCCGCCAATCTCGTGCGGCCGCTGCCAAAGACAGAAGACCGCTGCGCTCCCAGACAGAAGACAGAAGATAATCCATCCGTCTGATCCGACTGATCCGACCGATCCTCTTTCACTTACTTACTTCTTCACATACTAACATAATCCCTCCATGCACCCGTTTCTCGCCCCTGAATTCCACATCCGCTGGTCCACGCTCACGCCCGGGCACATCGCGGAAGACATCCGCCACGCCCTCGATCTATCAAAACAAAACATCGCGGCCATCTGTGCGCAAGATCCAACAAGCGCGACCTATGAGAGCACCTTTCTCGCCCTCGAACAGGCGACCGAGGTGCTCGGTCAGGGTTGGGGCCGCCTGCAACACCTTGATTCCGTCGACAACAACCCCGCCCAGCGCGAGGCCCTCAACAAGATGCTGCCGGAGGTGTCCGACTTTTATTCGTCCATCCCGCTCAACGCCCGCCTGTGGGACGTGCTCAAGAGTGTTGCTGACAGCCCCGCCATCGCCGCGCTTACGCCGGTGGCCCAACGGTTTGTGCGCGAGACGCTGGCCGATTTCCAACAGGCCGGAGCCGATCTGCCGCCGGAACAAAAACAACGCATCAGCGCCATCGATGCCGAGCTTTCCAAGCTCACCCAACTTTACTCCGAGCATGTTCTTGACTCCACCAACGCCTGGGAACTCATCATCCACGATGAAGCGCAACTTGCCGGCCTGCCGGACTCCGCCAAGGCCGCCGCCAACGCCAACGCCAAATCAAGGGGCGCGGGCGGGCCGCCCACATCAGACGCGGGGTCGTCACAAGACGGCGGTCACAGACTGCCGCTACAATCCCCCGCATGGCGGTTCACGCTGCAAGCCCCTTCCATGCTTCCGGTCATGCAACACCTGCATGACGATGCCATCCGCCGCCAGGTCTGGGAGGCTTCCGTTAGAGTTGGCGGCTACGGCGCCTATGACAACTCGCCGCTTGTCTGGCAAATTCTGCAACTCCGCCAGGAGAAATCCGCCATCCTCGGTCACGGCCACTTCGCCGATCTGACATTGCAACGGCGCATGGCCAAGACCGGCAGCACCGCCCTCGGCTTCGTGGAAGACCTCCACCGCCGCATTCATCCCGCCTTTCTCGCCGAGCACCGCCAACTCGCCCACTACAAGGCCGCCACCACCCAACAAC
>JBAXPF010000163.1:0-9088 GCA_037132955.1 Verrucomicrobiota bacterium
CGCTGAGGGTGGTGCGCAGGATGGCGGCATCGCGGGAAAAGCCGCAGTAGCTGCAGTTGTTGACGCACTCGTTGGACAGATACAAGGGCGCGAACAAGCGCATGGTTTTGCCAAAATGGCGGCGGGTGAGTTGCTGGCTGCGGCGGGCCAGGGATTCAAGCGGTTCGCCCGCCCCGTCGATCAAGAGCCCGAACCGCCGCATCAGCGGCGTGGGGTGCGCAAGCAAGTCTGGAAAAACATCGGCAAAGGCCATCGCACGCGCAACATGCCGTCTGCGGGCCGAAACGTCAAAGTCAAGGAGTGGGAAAATGCAGGGAGGTTATTTCTTCTCCTCGTAGCCGACTTGGATTTGCGCTGCCTCGCCGGGCTTGCCGGTGATGATGATGTTGAGCTGGCGCTTGGTCCCCTGATAGGTGGCCGTCCGGTTTTCAACACCCTCCGCGTGGATGGCTTGCCGGCTCGATTCGGTTAGTTTCAGCTTGCCGGCCTCCGCTTTGAAAAACTCCTCCAAACGGTCGGGCGACTCGTCCGAACTGGCGCTGTACAATCCCGAAACCTTGTCCACCTCCTGGTTATGGAACGCGCCAACCGCGCTTTGTAGCTTAGGCACGCGCGGCACCCACGCCGGCACATTGGATAGATCCGCCTTGCCGAATTGGGCGATGTTGCCCTTGGCGTCCTTCACGGTAAATTTCCCTTCCGAAATATCTTTGTAACTCATCGTCACCTCCTGGCCGTCCTTGGTGCGGTAGGTCATCTCCCCCTTGGCGTCGTTCTGCGAAACCTTGGTCAGATCCGGATTCATTTTGACGATCAACTCCGCCGCCGCTTTTTCCGGATTCTTGGTGAACTCCCCGACCTTATGTTTGCAGAAGCCAATCAGCAGAATCATCGCCACCCCCGCGATGAGCACCAGCGTGCCGCAGCCGATGCCGATCCATGCCCCCACAGGCATGCCGTTTTTCGATGGTGGACCAGCGGAAAATGGATTCGGTTCATTCATGAATGGAGCTATGGCAGATTGGCGCAGGCGAGGCAACCAAAAAACCTCCACCAAAAAACCGCCGCTTCCCGTGCTTGCCGGGGCCCCCATTCCTCACCCGAAACGCAAGCGGCTCAAAGATTTCTTCATTTTCTTGTTGCAATCGTGTCGCAATTAGGGGAGTTTTACTCCGTGACCCGCAAACTGGCAAAAGAACAGGAACTCGACCGGGCCATGACCTTGAATCAGGCGCGGGTGGGGAGCGACTTGCGGATTCAAGTGTTGCGTGGGCCGGGCTGTGAGCGGTTGCGGGATCTGGGGTTTTGCGAGCAGATTGAGGTGCGAAAACTCGCAGGGGGAAGGAATCTGATCTGTTCGGTGTGTGGCACGCGGCTGGCCATCAGCAAGGAATTGGCAGAACAGGTGCTGGTGAAAATGGCGGTGGAAAAACCTTGAGGTGACGCCCATGTCCGATCCCTCCCAAGTGGCTGCCGTGATTGCACTCATCGGCAATCCGAATGCCGGCAAAACCACCTTGTTCAACGCATTGACCGGTGAGAACCAGCGCGTGGGCAATTACTCCGGCATCACCGTCGAGGTGCGCTCCGGCACATTTTTTACGCCGCACGGGCGGAAGTTGCGGGTGCTCGACTTGCCGGGATGTTACTCACTGCGAGCCGCTTCGCCGGATGAAAAGGTGGCGGTGGATGCCCTGACCGGCAACCTGTCCGGCGAAGCCAAGCCGGACCTCGTGGTCTGCGTGGTGGATGCCTCCAACCTCGAACGACACCTCCAACTTGCCCTGCAAGTGGTGGAACTCGGACTGCCCTGCGTGTTGGCCCTCAATATGGTCGATGTGGCGGAGCGCGCGGGATTGCGTCTGGATCCGGCAAAATTCGCGGACGAACTCGGCATGCCGGTGGTCCCCTTGCAAGCCAGCGCAGGCAAGGGCGTGCTTGAGTTGAAACAGGCGCTGCGCTTTCCCCTGCCCCACGCCGCGGCGGCCCCATGGCTCACACCGGGCGCGGATCCTGAGGCGGCGCGACGTGCGTGCATCGGCCGTTTGTGCGAGTTGGCGGCGCGGCGCTCCGAGGTGCATCAGTGGACGCCTTCGGACCAGGCGGACCGGGTGTTGCTGCACCCGGTTTTGGGCTGGCTGTTTTTCATCGGGATTTTGCTGACCGTGTTGTGGTCGATTTTCTCGTTTGCGAGAATCCCCATGGGTTGGATCGAACTCGCCCAGGGAGCTCTCGGTGAGTGGGTGAAATCCGTGCTGACCCAAGGCGACTTGTCCTCGTTGTTAGTTGACGGCGTGATCGGCGGCGTGGGCGGCGTGGTGATGTTTCTACCGCAAATCATCCTCTTGTTCCTGTTCATCGGTTTGTTAGAAAGCACCGGTTACATGGCGCGCGCGGCGTTTCTGATGGATGCGGTGATGGCCAAGGCCGGCCTCAGCGGCAAGGCGTTTCTACCCTTGTTCAGTTCCTATGCCTGTGCCATTCCCGGGGTGCTGGCGACCCGCACCATCCCTTCCGCGAAGGAGCGGTTGGTGACGATTTTCGTGGCGCCGTGGATGAGTTGTTCGGCGCGCCTGCCGGTGTATTTGTTGATTGTGCCCTTGTTGCTGCATGAGGGTGAGGGCTCATGGAAACAGGCGTTGGTGTTGTTTTTCATCTACGCGCTGGGGACCGCGAGCGCATTTGTGGTGGCCCGGTTGTTGCGCGGGCGGCTGGGGCCCGATGCCGTGGCCACCCACTTCCTGTTGGAAATGCCGCCTTACCGGATGCCGCAGTGGAGTTATATCTTCCGCCATGTGGTGGAGCGCGCCTGGGCCTTTGTGCACAAGGCCGGCACCCTCATCCTCGGGCTCTCGATCCTGTTGTGGGCACTGAGCACCTATCCGAAATCCCCTGGCGCCGATGAGGCCGGGGCCCTCGCCCACAGCGCGATGGGCCGCATGGGTGCCTTGATCGAACCGCTGGTCAAACCGCTTGGCTTCGACGGCCGCACGGGCACGGCGATCCTCAGCTCATTTGCCGCGCGCGAGGTGTTCAACGCCTCGATGGCCATTCTGTTCCGGGTGCGGGATACGGGCGATAAGAAAGCCAACCGCAGCATGCTCCGCGAGCAAATCGCGGCGGCCAAGTGGCCGGATGGGCGGCCCTTGTTCACACCGCTCTCGATGATCTCGTTGCTGGTGTTTTATATCTATGCCCTGCAATGTCTGCCCACCGTCGCCGTGGTGGTCCGCGAGGCAGGCTCGTGGCGCTGGGCGCTCGGGCAAGTCGCCTTCATGACCGCTTTTGCCTGGCTGGCCTCGTTGCTCGTCTATCAAGGTGGGAGCTTGCTCGGATTCTCATGACCGCAGATTGGCAATCCCTGACCGCTGCCGCGCTGGTGCTGCTCACCGCCGCGGTCTTTCTCGTCCGCATGCTCCGTGCCAACAAAAACTGCGGCTGCGGGAGCTGCAAGGACTGCGGCCCCAAGGAGGGACAATCTCCGAATCGCCCTCGACCCTAAGGAGGCAATGAGAAGCGGATGTCCCTCAACTCATTGAAATTCACCGGCCAATCCGCCGTTGCTTGAACTCCGAGGTTCAAATCCGGAATTCACGGGTGAAACTTAAGGGTTTCAGAACAGGTGCTGATACGTTAGTGTGCAGCCATGACAGTGGTGACGCAAGCAGGCGAGTTGAGAGCAGTTGTGGCAGGGGGTGGCCAACCGCGGGTGTTGGTGCCCACCATGGGCGCGTTGCATGAGGGACACTTGGCCTTGGTGCGCCGCGCCAGGGAACTGGCCGGACCGGCAGGCACCGTGGTCGTTTCGATTTTTGTCAACCCGATCCAGTTTGAGCGGGCGGCGGATCTGGCGGCCTATCCACGCCCGCTGGAGGCCGATCTAACATCTTGTCGCGCGGCGGGGGTGGATGTGGTGTTTGCGCCGGTTGCGGAGGCGATGTATTGCGCGGACCACTCGGTGACGGTGACCGAGTCGTGGTTATCACGGGGCATGTGCGGCGCGGCGCGGCCGGGTCATTTCGACGGGGTGTGCACCGTGGTGCTCAAATTGTTTTTGTTGAGCGGCTGTGAGTTAGCGGTGTTCGGGGACAAGGATTTCCAGCAACTGGCGGTGATCCGGCGCATGGTGCGGGATTTGAATGTGCCGGTGGCCATCGTCGACCATCCCACCGTGCGGGAGACCGACGGGCTGGCGCTATCATCCCGCAACGTGCGTTTGAGCGCGGCGCAACGCGCCGATGCGCCCCGACTCTGGCAAGCGTTGCTGGCGGCGCAGGCGGCATTCACGGCGGGCACCCGCGCTCCCGCTGAATTGTTAAAATTCGCCCGCTACGGGATTAGAGCCTCGGCGCTGGCGCGGATCGATTATGTGTCGCTCGTCGATGCGGAAACGCTGCAAGCGGTGGAACGGATCGAGCGTCCCGCCATCTTGGCCACGGCCGTGTTTTACGGTGAGGTGCGCCTGATCGATCACATCCGTCTTGAGCCGTGACGGGACCTATTTGCGTCCCGGTTCCGGCACCACAATGGCGCGCGGCGGGACCGAGGGATTCCCGCCACCTTCCTTGAGGTGATCCCTAATCAGAAACCAGATCGCGACCGCCAGCAGGAGCGAGAGGACCTTGGCGATCCAGTTTTTCGGCAGATTCATTTTCATGGTCGATATTTCCAGTTAGAAAAATCTTGGCGAGTGCGTCGCGGAATTGTTTTTCGGTGAGGTTGCGTTCAAGTTTGCCTTCCACACAGATGGAAATGCCGCCGGTTTCTTCACTGACGACAACCGCCACCGCGTCGGTTTCCTCTGTGAGTCCGATGGCCGCACGATGACGCAACCCGGTGGAGCGGTCGTGCATGTCCCGCTGGGTGACGGGAAACACGCAGGCAGAGGCGGCCACCCGGTCGTCTGCCAGAATCATGCCGCCATCGTGCAACGGCGTTTTGGGATGAAAGACGGTGAGCGCCAACTCCGGCGAAAACTGGGCATCGAGGGTGACTCCGGTGTCGAGGAATTTCTTGAGGCTGATGCCCCGTTCAATGGCAAAGAGCGCGCCGATGCGTTTTTTGGATAGCATCACGACCGCATCGGCCAGACGTTCGAGGAAGGCCAGGCGGCGTTTGCTCGAATACGAGAAAATGCTTTTACTGCCGAGGCGGGCCAGCGCGTCGCGCAGTTCGGGTTGGAAGATGACCACCAGCGCGAATGCCAGCAAGGCCGTGGCCCGGGTAACCAGCCAGCTGATCACGGTAAAATTCGCCACCTGGGAAACCAAGGTGAGCACCACGATGATAATGCCCAAACCGACCAGGATCTGAGCTCCCCGGGTGGCCCGGAAGGCGCGATAGACCTGATAAATGCAGATGGCGAGAATCATGATCTCGATCGCATTTCGCCAGTTTTCTTCAAGGAATTTCCACATCGTTGGTCGCCGGGAAACGTAATCCCACTACAGTCATCTGTCACTCGGAAAGTCACGCCGCACAAAATGCGGGCGCCTGCCGCTTGCAAGAATGGCTTGAGCGACGCGGTATTTGTTCCTATCCTATCGCCACCATGACCCCCCGGACCTGTCTCATCTCCACCTTGGTTGGCCTCGTCGCCTGCGCCGTGGCCGCCGTGGCCGCCGAAGCGCCTGCCCCTAACACGCTCAGCCCGCAGGAACAAGCGGCCGGTTGGCGCCTGTTGTGGGATGGCAAAACCACCGATGGCTGGCGCAGCGCCCGCGCCGAGGAGTTTCCCAAATCCGGGTGGACGATCAAGGACGGTGAGTTGACCGTGGCGGAAACCAGTGGCGGGGAATCCGCCGCCGGCGGTGACATCATTACCCGTGAGAAATTCTCCGACTTCGAGTTGGTCCTCGATTTCAAGATCACTCCAGGCGCTAACAGCGGGATCAAGATTTTCGTGGACCCGGGACTCAACAAGGGAGAGGGCTCGGCCATCGGCCCCGAATTCCAAATCCTCGACGACGTCAAACATCCCGATGCCAAGCTCGGCCGCAATGGCAACCGCACCATGGGTTCGCTCTACGATATGATTCCCGCACCCGCGGATAAGGTGGTCATGCCGAACGGCGAATGGAACCATGCGCGCATCCTCTCCCTTGACCAACACGTCGAGTTCTGGCTCAACGGACACAAGACCGTCGAGTTCGAGCGCGGCTCGCCCGCCTGGAAAGAAACCGTGGCGGTCAGCAAATATAAGGTGTGGCCCGCGTTCGGCGAACTCCAACAAGGCCACATCCTGCTGCAGGACCACGGCAATCAGGTCGCCTTCCGCAATATCAAAATCCGCGTGCCCGCCGCGCATTGACCCGCGATCCATGTGAATTTCGGTTTAACCTAGGCGATTCTCCGCTTGCCAGGGCCGGCCAATCCGTGCAACCTCTACCCATGCCCGACGAAACCACCCTGTGGAAGACCCGTCCGTCCCAATGGCTCAACCTCGGCCCCTTCGCCGCCGCGCTCGTCATCGCCATCGGCATCGGCGTGGGTGCCATCTATTATCATCCGGCCGGATTAGGACTCGGCGTGCCCTTGGTGTATGTGGGTTGGCGGTATTTCGTCGTCCGCTGTCAGACATTCGAGTTGACCACCCAGCGCCTGCGCGTCACCACGGGTGTCATCAACCAGAAGATTGATGAAATCGAACTCTATCGGGTTAAGGACACCCTGATGCTGCGCCCATGGTGGATGCGCCTCACCGGCCTCACCGCCATCTCCTTGCAAACCTCGGATCGCTCACTGCCCCACCTGCTCATCCCCGCCATTTGTCATGGCGCCGAACTCCGCGAACTCCTCCGCAAACAAGTCGAAGTCCAACGCGACACCAAACGCGTCCGCGAAATGGACTTCGATGAAACCGGCAGCGCAGCGGGAGAAGTGGATGCCGACCTCAGCGGCGGCACAGCCTGAGGCACCCCTGCGGCGCTGAGCTTGCCGCCTTCAAGGAGTGGGGGCATCTTGCCCGGATTCCTTGGCCGCTGCACCCCCTCCCCTCGCGTTCTCACCAACGCGTCTACGGGTGGACACCCAAGAAATCCGGATTTTTTCGCTTGCGGCACCCGTCTCCCGCTGCTTTGTTCTTAGGAACACTGTTCGCAATGCCATGCAAAACCAACTGACCCAACGCCAAGAGGAAATCGTCGAATACCTGCGCATGATCCAGCGCACCAAGGGCTACATGCCCTCGACCCGGGAAATCCAGCATTTTTTCGGCTTTGCCAGCCAGACGGCGGCCATGAGCCACCTGCGCGCGCTCGAACGCAAAGGGGTGATCCAACGCGGTGCCAACAAGGCCCGCGCGGTGATTTTTCCGGAAGATCTCGACCGCGCCCATATCGTTGACATCCCCATCTACGGCCGCATCGCCGCGGGCCTGGCCCAAGACGCCGAACCCCAAAGCGAGGGCTGCCTGTCCATCGACATCGCCTCGCTCGGCATTGCCCGCAATGCCCGCACCTTCGCCCTGCGCGTGCGTGGCGACTCGATGATCGACGCGCACATCTGCGATGGCGACACGGTCATCCTCGAGATCCGCGAACCGCGCAAGGGGGACATCGTCGCCGCCCTCATCGACGGCGAAACCACCCTCAAACGTTACCTCGTCACCAAGGGCAAAGCGTTTTTGCGGGCCGAAAACCCGGACTACCCGGATCTGATTCCCGCCCGCGAACTCGTCATCCAAGGCGTCTTCATCGCCCTGCTCCGCCACGCCGCGTGAGGCCCCACCCCTAAACCCGGAAACCGAAGTAAGATCCTAATAATCAGTTAGAGAACGATCTTCTTGAACCTGGGCACGAGCAAGTGCATGAGCACCCAGGCGGTGAGGTAGGCCGAACCGCACACCACGAACAGAATGCCGTAGCCCACTTCCACCTTGCCCAGCGCAGTGTAGTGCTTGAGCAACAACCCCGCGGCGCGGGCGATGAGAATGCCGCCAACCGCGCCCGCCATGCCGCCGATGCCCGTGACCGATGCCACCGCCTTTTTGGGAAACATGTCCGAAACGGTGGTGAAAATGTTGGCCGACCATGCGGCGTGGGCCGCGCAGGCGATGGCGATAGTGGCCACGGCCAGCCAGGTGTTGATGGTGCCAAGGCGCGAGGCGAACAGAACCGTTAGAGGAAACAACGCAAAGATGAACATCGCGAGCTTGCGGGCCCTGTTGGCGTCCATGCCGCCATTGATGAAGCGCTTGGGCAGCCAGCCACCGAAGATCGACCCGAAGCCGGAGATGGTATACACGACCGCCACGGCAAGCGGCCAACTGATGACGCCGGGGATATCGGCCTTGGCACCGGAGTAGTCGGCATGCAGGGCAAGGAAGGCTTGCACCTTGCGGGCATTTTCACCCTCCAGAAACGACGGCAGCCAAAACAGGAAAAACCACCAGATCGGGTCGGTCATGAATTTGCCCACGAAGAACGCCCAGGTCTGGCGGAACGTGAGCAACCTGAACCATGAGACCTTGGTCTTCGCCACATCGGCCCGCTCGGCCTCCTGCTCGTCGAGATCACTGTGGATGAAATCGTATTCCGCCTGCGAGAGTTTGCCGCTGGCCAGTTTTGCGGCGGGCGTGTCATAGAGCGCATACCAGAAGGCGAGCCAGAGCAAGCCCACCGCACCGGTTAGAATGAACGCCCATTCCCAACCCCAGGCCTTGGCGATATAAGGCACGACCAGCGGCGCGACGATGGCGCCGACATTAGCCCCCGAATTATAGAAGCCGGTGGCAAACGCGCGTTCCTTCTTGGGAAACCACTCCGCCATGGTTTTGTTAGCCGCGGGGAAGTTGCCGGACTCGGTCACCCCGAGGGCGGCGCGCCAAAATCCAAAACTCCAGGTATGGTGGCCGAAGGCGTGGCCGATGGCCGCAAAACTCCATCCGACCAGCGAATAGGCATAGCCCTTTTTGGTGCCCACCCCATCGATGATGCGACCCGCCACAAGCAGGCCCACCGCATAGGCAAACTGGAAACAAATGACCACCGTCGAATAGTTCAACTCCTGATCCGCCTTGACGGCGCCGAACACGCCGGCGTCGGAGAGATTCTGTTTGAGCAACCCGAGGACGTTGCGGTCAAGGTAA
>JBAXPF010000164.1:0-9074 GCA_037132955.1 Verrucomicrobiota bacterium
ACTCCAACTCCTCGCGCCGGCTTTCCAGGAACTGGAGGAGGTCCATGCGGAATTCATCCAGCGAGAAATCGGTTAGGCTGGGTGAGTCGGAGAAATCCTCCAAATCGAGCACCTCATCTTTCAGGCGCTTGAGCTGCTGGTTGCGGAAGCGGAGATCCTGGCTGATGAGTTCCTCAAGCTGTTGGGGATCTAGCAGATTGTCGGTCTGGGTGGCAGCGAGGTCGGCGAGGGCCATGCGGGCTTCGACGCGATGCTTGACGTTGAGATAGCGGTCGAGGTCGGCGACGGGCCAGAAATTGACAAGCTGGACGGCGGCATTGCGTGAGCCGATGCGGTCGATGCGCCCGAAGCGCTGGATGATGCGAACAGGATTCCAGTGGATATCGTAGTTGATGAGCAGATCGCAGTCCTGAAGGTTTTGGCCTTCCGAAATACAGTCGGTGGCAATGAGCAGTTCGATTTCCTCGTCCTGGGGGAAACGAGGCTGCTCGGCCCTGCGTTTCGAGAGGGGCGAGAAATTGGTTAGTATATCATCAAAATCGGCGGTGCCGAGGGTGGTTTTGTTGTCGCCATCGCCGACGACAAGGGCGCTGTGGATGCCGAGGGCTTTGTGCGCCCAACCGGAGAGTTGGTCGTGGACGTATTTCGCGGTGTCGGCAAAGGCGGTGAAGATGAGAACCTTGCGGACCGGCTTGCCGTCAAGGTTGATGGTGGGGTTGGTGACTTTTTCCTGAATGCGGCCGCGGAGTTCGGCGAGCTTGGCGTCACGCTCCGGCTTCACTTTCTCAGTTTTCTCATAAAGATACTGGAGCTGGGCGCGGTCGTGCCGGACGGCCTTGAGCCACTCTTAGAGCTTCAAGTGGGCGAGGTGAATGCGGCGCCGTCCGCCAATGGTGAAATCCTTGGTTTCAGAATCCGGGTCCTCGATTTCCTCCGGACTGAGGCTGTCCCAATCGATATCGGGATTGTTTTCCGCGTGCGCCTCAAATTTGGCGATGCGATCTTCCAGAGTGTTGATCTTCTCGATGGTGCGGTGCAGGGTGAGGCGGAACGAGTCCACCGAGCTTTCGAGTCGCTTGAGGAAGTTCACCTTCATCATCGAAATCAGGATCCGCTCGCGACCCTCCTGGGTGAAACTGCCCAGAATCTTGTTCTCGTAAAGGGACCTGACTTCCGCCGGAAGATCATCGCGCAGAAAACTGGTGGGATGATAGAGCGCCAGCCGCAGCGCGCTGATTTCACTATCCAGTTGCACGAATGACAGGAAGTCGTCCTTCAAGTCAATGGGCGGGTGGATGGAGACGGGCGTCGGACGCTTGGGGAAGCCGCCAAGACGCTTCATCTCGTCCTTGTAATAGGTGGCGATTTGCTTGCGCGAGCGGGCAATGCTGAGACCATCAAGCAGCTTGAAGAAATCGCCGCCAATGCTCAGGAGGAGGTCCCGGTTGGTGCGCTCCTCGGGTTTCTTTTTCGACCAGTTGGTGAAATGGGTCTGCGCGATGCGGGTGGTTTCCTTGACGGAAGGAATATCAAGAGATTTGGCGAAGGCCGCGTCTGAAACAGAATCGCGGGTGACATCGCCACCTGCAATGAAGGAAATCTGGTTGCGGAGGTCGGCGAGTTGATTGTTGACCGGAGTGGCGGACAGAAGAAGAACCTTGGTCTGGGCACCCGAGCGGATGACTTCCTCCATCAGGCGCTGGTAGCGGCTGCGTTTTTCCTGTTCTCCCAGGCGCTGGGTGGCTTGCTTGTTGTTCCGGAAATTGTGGGATTCGTCGATCACGATAAGATCATAGGCACCCCAATTGAGATTTGATAGATCGAGATCGCCGACCTCGCCAGTGGTGCGGGACAGGTCGGTGTGGGAAAGCACATCGTAGCGGAACCGATCCTTGTCGAATGGGTTAAGCGTGTTGTTGGATCGATAGACAGTCCAATTCCGCCGGAGCTTCTTCGGGCAGAGAACGAGCACACGCTCGTTGCGCAACTCGAAAAACTTGATGACCGCGAGGGCTGTGTAGGTTTTCCCGAGGCCGACACTATCGGCAAGGATGCAGCCGTTGGTTGTTAGAATTTTGTTGATCGCCGCCTTGGCCCCGTCCTTCTGGAACGAGTAGAGGGCATTCCAGATTCCGGTATCTGGCAGGGCTGTCCTGCTCAGGGCCTTGTCCAGATCGTCCGCCCCATCGAGAAAATGGCGGAACAGGTGGAAGAGCGTGAGATAGTAGATGAACTCGGGCGTTTGATTTGAATAGAGCCGGGCAAGTTCTTTCAGGACCTGGTCTTTGACATCGCTGGTCAGGCCGGTGTCGTTCCACAGGCCATTGAACCAATTCAAGAGATCCTTGCGGTCACGATCATCCGATACGACGAGGTTCAGCTCGATGTTGTTGCCGGACATTTGCAGGCCCAGGCCGGGAACCGTGAAATTGGAACTGCCGAGCAGCGCGCTCTCCACTTTGCCGTCCTGAATGTGATACATCTTCCCGTGGAGGAAACCGGCACGGACTATAGAGCGAATTTCGACTTTGCCGGTGATCCAATCGGCGCAGTCCTTGGCGAGTTTTTTCTGGGAAAGCTGGTTGGTCAGGGCAAGTCCCTGGTCTCCCAGCTTGAATTGGCGGGACTGCTTGCCTTCCTTTTCAATGCTGCGGATGAAACTCGGTTCGCCGAACAGGAATCTCAATCCGGCGGCGGCTTCCAGTTCGTACCGTAGGGCCTGATAGGCATGGACGGTGAAGTAGGCCGAAACGAAGGACAATGCTGAGCCCGGCGTGATGTTCTCACAGAGAAAATCCCCGGCCTTCCCGCGACTGTGGTTGTCACGCAGGCCGGACGCAGGACTGAAGGGCAGGGCATTAGACGGCATTTGGGGTATCCGGGGATTTGCTATGGATGATTTGGTCGTTTCCGTTGTGGTGATCGTCAAGCTATCAACTGCTTACACCTCCATTCCAGCCCTTCACCTGCCGGATGGAAAGCCTGATCTTGGGGGAGGAGCAGTTTCTTTCCGGCAAGATCTAGTAAATCAGCTTCGCCGTTAGAGCGTCTGGGGTCGAGCACGTGAGAAACTCGCCAATGATGGTCGGGGCATGGGGCTATCAGGTTGCGGTCCATGGCCCAGTGGTGGTTTTTGCAAAGGGCGAGGCCATTGGTGGGGTGGTCGTTGCGACTGTCGGCGAAGGGAATTAGATGGGCGGCGTCGATGAAGCTGACGTCGTAGGCGGCGGGCAACTTGATGCGGAGGCCGCAGGCGGCGCATTGGTGGTCGTAGATTTCGAGGATCTTGCGGCGGAAGGCGGTGCTGCGGCCGGATTCGGGTTCGTCTTCGGCGACTTTAGCCGGAGGCGATAGTGGATCGGAGATGGCGGATTGTGGAAGGGCATAGGAAAGCAGTGCGGCTGCGTGGTGCGGGAAGTAGCGGGCGACAAGTGCCTCGCGCATTTTTCGGCGGTTTTCGGGGATGGCGACGAGGAATTCGAAGCCATCGGTGAGGCGGGCGAAGACTTTGCCGATGTCGGAGACAAGGATTTGCCGGCGAATTGGAGTGACGCCGTCGGCTTCAACGGGTTCCCAAAACCCGTCTCCGGCGAGATAGCGGAAGGGAAGATCCGGGTTGTTCTGGTCGTTGTGCTTGCGGACGAGATTGAAACGGGCGGTGAAGCGGTCGCGGATTTCCTGGCACCACGGGATATGGTCGGGCGTGGCGAGGCCTTCGTCGATGAGATCGAAGGCGGCCATGAGCAACAGCGGTTTGTGCGGCTTCTCATGCGGCGCGCCTTCCTGAACCGCAGTGGTTCCGACGTTCATGTCGTAAAGTCGTTCGATGGCGGCGGCGATAAGCACGACTGTAGAAGAGCAGAATATCCGTTAGGCTGGAAGCAGGAAATGCGGAAAAGACACAAGACGGCAAGACACAAGATACAAGAGAAGAAAATGTCGGGCACAGGACCGTCCCGCGCCGATGTGGCTATGCTGGGGCGTGTCAGTTTCCAGGAGCCTGCGCCGGCTTCGCCAATTTCTCCAGGTGAGCTGGGATGGTGAAGCCGGGCTCGGCTGCGGCGAGGGTAAAATCGCGGAGCCAGGCACCGGCACGGCGTTCGAGGCTCGGGCGGTCGCGGCGGAAGCGCGGGCTTTGCGGCGGGTGGGACGCGATGTCGGTCATGGTGTTGAAGGCGGCGTAGGCGTTTGCGTTCAAGTCGCGGAAGTAGCCGCCGAGACGGGCCTCCAGATCGGCGTCGAGCTTGGTTTGGTCGGTTAGCTCCCATGCTTTCGGGTCTTCTGACAGCTTCGGCCACCCGATCACCAGGCGGACAAGCTGCAACGCCTGGTCCTGCGTGACCGCGACGGCGCGCACCCCGGCGAGGGCATCGGCGAATTTCTCGCGCAGCGCGGCCATGCCGGTGAACGGTCGGGCGACCTTGAGGGTGCGGATGCCTTGGCGGGTGTGGGGCACCGACAGGGTGGCGGCCTGCTGCTCGAAAATCACCCCGTTGCCGCAGTGCGTGCGCAGAAAGCCGACGTCGACCCGCAGGGCGCGGGTGCCGTTGTAGCTGTTGGTGATCCGCACGTAGGGGGTGAATACCTCGGACGGTCCGCCCGGGATGTCCATCAGGTTCATCGTGTGCGACTGGTGGTGGATGTCCAGCGCCGCCCAACTCCTCGTGCCAGGACCATGACCGTCCACAAACGTCCACTCGGCGGCTTTGGTGTCGGGGAAGGCATCGAGGCAGAACTTCTGGCACAGGTCGACTGCCTCTCGGTTGGTGAACACCTTGTAGCCGTCGCCGACGACGCCGACGATTTCGCCGGAGTCAGCGGCAACCAGGGCTTTCTTGTGGGGCACGACCACATCCATCTTGGCGCCATTGCGGACGACAGTCGCGTGGATGGGGGTTTCATGGACCGGGAAAAACCAGCCGTTTCGCAGGGGATTGAAGTTCATGGCTATTTCTTGCGGGATTTTTTGAGGGATTCGCCCATGGATTCATTGGCGTAGGCGGCTTCGGCGACGGCGAGGTCACACTGGGCGGCTTCGCGGCGTTTGGCGGATACTTTGCACGCAAAGGCGAGGCTGCCGGCTTTGAGGTCGTCGTCATCGGCGATGAAGGTGGCGGAGTTGTGCGCCTGGATGCCCATGTGGGCGGCGGTGGCAATGGCGTCCTGGTTGGCACCGAGGAACAGAAACTCCCATTGGTAAGCCTCGGTCTGATGGGTGATACGCTGGTTGATTTCGGCCATGGAAAACTTGCGGGACGAATTTTCCTCGCCGTCGGTGAGGATGGCGATGATGACCTTGGACGGGCGCTCGGGCTCGGGGGTGGCGGCAAGTTCGCTGCCGATGTAGTCGATGGTGCGACCGATGGCATCGAGCAGTGCGGTATTGCCTCTGGGTTGGTAGGTTTCGAGCGTGAGCGGCGCGGCGGTCTGGATGGGCGCGCGGTTGTGGATGGGCAAATACTCGTGATCGAAGAGAATCAGGGTGAAGGTGGCCGGGATCGGCTGGCCGGCGTCGTCCACGGTGGCCTGTTGGGCCTTGAGGAATTCATTGAAGCCGGAAATGGCGGCATTGGTCATGGAGCTCATGGAGCCGGAACGGTCGAGGATGAATGCGATTTCTGTTTTCATGTGTTTGTTGGGGGAGATGGTCTAAAGGTCTGAAAGTCGGAAGGTCTAAAGGTCGTGAGATTGGGGGAGAGACAGAAGATAAGAAAGGGCGGTGCGTGATTCTGATCCTCTGTCTGGGAGCGCAGCGGTCTTCTGTCTTTCCCTATTCAAGGGTGATGTGGGCGGTTTTGAAAACGCGGGGTGCTTTACGCGAGTGGCACCAGGCGAGCAGATAGGTGGAGTCTGGGTAATCGTCCTTTTCAAAGAGGAGGATCGGGGTGATGGTGCGTGGGGTGCGGCTACCGTCGCTCGAATTGGCGTAGTGGATGGTGAGGGATGCGTTGGCGAATTGGTGGGCGATGAGAGTGCGTTCAAGAGGATCGGCGCTTTCGATGACGGAAATCATGGGGGCTTGGTGCCATTGGCGCAGCCATGCGGGGATGTCTAACTCCGACGGCAATGAAACAGAGTTGATTGCGCCCGGTTGGCACCCCGTTGGTTCTGACATGCAGGACGCCCAATCCCGATTGTCTTGCCCTTTGTTTGGTAACAGACGGCTACTGGCAGATTGCCCAGACCCATGTGGCACAGATCCTCCGCCCGCCGCCATTCCGCCTTCCTTTCCCAGCGTTGACGGAATGAGCAGTGTCGGACGGGATGCCTGTTCGCCAGGGTCGGCATGGCCGAACCGGGTGAGTGCAAGACCAATGAATGAGCGGAAAATGTTGCGTCTGGTCATGGTGGTTGGGGTGGCAAGCAGGTGGCTGCGGTTTGTATATCCGAATAAGTAACGCGAGTCAATCGAAAAACACGACGCAAACGAAAATATTATATTTTGGGTTTGCTAAGGGTTTGGGGATGGGGTATTGAAGCGGCGAACAACACTTTGCGGGATATGGGAAACAAGACCAATGACCAGAACTGGGCGGCGACGGAGCGGCTGCGCTTCATCGAGGCGTGTGCGTGGTGGAAGGGGATCGTGCAGCGGCAGGACTTGGTCGGGCTGTTCGGGATTTCGATGGCACAGGCGTCGTCGGACTTGCAGCGGTATCTGGAACTGAACCCAAGCGCCTTCGTGTATAATCTGCGGCAGAAGCGCTACGAGGCGACGGCGGAGATGAGGTGCGTGTTGACGCAACCGCACCTGGACGAGGCCGTGGGCAGGTTTTTGGGCGATGAGGCGTGCGGCGTTTGGAATGGCCGGGCCGATGAGAGCGACGGGCGCGGCCGGGTATCGGTGGTTCGAATGCCGGTGCGGGAGGCCAGCGCGGCGGTGGAGCGCAGGGTGTTTTTGGCAGTGCTCAATAGCCTGCGGATCAAAGTGCGTTACGCCAGCGTCAACAGCGGCAAAGAGGAATGGCGGTGGCTACGACCCCATGCGCTAGGCCACAACGGCGCACGCTGGCATGCGCGGGCGTGGTGCGAGACTAATTCGGATTTCAGGGATTTCACGTTGAGTCGGATTGCGGAAGTCGAGTGGAGCCGCGAGCAGGCGGCGTTACCAACCCAGGACAAGGATTGGGAGCAATGGGTGACGCTCCAGGTGCGGCCACACAAGGGCCTGAGCGACGAGCAACGCAAGGCCGTCGAGCGCGACTACGCGATGCGCAACGGCGTGCTGAAACTCAAGGTGCGCAAAGCGATGGAAGGCTATTTGCGCGACCGTCTGGGCTTGGCCATGGCCGATGGCAAGCCGGCATTGAGGTTGTTAGAGTAGTCGAGCAAACGCTGTGCGAGCGCGGTCATTTGCGAATACACCACCTGCGCACGATGCATTTGGCCAGTGTATCGTGCATTTTATTGATAGCGCGGAAATGGCGGGCAGGGCGTGGCTGCCGGGCGCGCCATTTTCCCCAGCGGGGCGGGAGGGGAGGGGTGTGCCCGCGTCAATAGCAGCAAGGAGGAATGGCGGTGGCAGATTCCCCCCGATTTCACGCTTGAACCAGGCACCTGGATTCTGGGATACACAAATCCATGATTGCGACGCCTGATGTCACGGTTTGCACAAATGAGCAACATGCGGAGCTGCTGCGGCATGCGCGGCTTGGTCGCTTGTTCGAGCTGATGGAGTGGGTCGATCAAGGAAAGCCGACACTATGCCCGGATTTCGAGCGACCACGGTGCAGGAACTCCCTGATTCATGAAGCGCTGGAGCGCGGCAATCACAGCATGGTGAGGGTCCTTTGGGAACGGGCATGGCAACGTGAGTGGGAGATCGAGTCGCTTATATCGACTGCGATCCGGGAGCGAGATGCCGCCTGTTGCGAGATTGCAAAATATCTGCTGAAGCAAGGATTGCCCCTCGGGCGTTCCTCGGCTTGCTCGATCTTCGAGACGCATGACGATGAGTTGATTCTAATGGCAATGGAGCAGGGATTGAATGTGAGGGGACCCGACGGTTTCGCGGATGCACTTTCGACGACGGGACATTCGAAACACCTGCTTCGGCTTTTTCGTGAACTCCGCGGAAGGTTTCCCGACCTCGACAAGGAGGGGCTGGTCGCACTCAGGGAGACCGTTGAAAAGGGCAAATTGCGAGCCGCCGCACTCCTCACCTGGGCAGGCGTCGATCCACTGTTTGCTTTCCCTAACGACCCCTACGATGAGGAGGAATACAACAATGAAAATGGATACCTCACGTCGGCGCTCGATGAGTTGAGGATCGATGAAAAAACCCGTGAAATGCTGAAGGCATTGAAGGTTGAGATGACGGTGGATGTCTGGTTCCGATTCTTCGGCGAGGCTGGCTGGCTGCGACCGGAATCTCTGCCTGAAGTCTATCACTGGATTCGGAATGCCGATCAGGTGCTTTTGGCTCACCCTGAGAATGCGGCAAAAATGGCAACCAAGATTCTCTGTCACTTCAGTTCGTGGGGTGACGAATGGAGGATCAAGACCAGGCAGGCGGAGCAACTGAAGGCGTGCGAGTACCTTGCGAGTCTCGGTGTCCCGTTTCTGGTGATGGACCATGAGTCTGACCTCCGGAGCATCCGCCGGTCCTGTGGCAATGTGAAAAATACAGAAGCACTCGTCCGGCTTTTTTGGATGATTCACGAGCGAGGCGATGGGGAACAGCGCGGCAGGTTAAAGGAACTTGTCCAGACACCGAAGATGCAGTCGCTGGTCCGTCAGTACGATCCGTTCCTCCTGCGCGATCTTGGTTTGGGACCGAAGCATTTGGCCAAAGTCACGGTGACCAAGAAAGACCGCCCATGGCACATCGATACCTACAAGGTGATATTCCCGTTCGAAAAACCGCCGAAGGTGAAGCCGGAGCCGCCAGCGCCCGTGCGACCGCTCTACGTGCCGCCACCCCCCCAGCCTGAACCCAGACGTGGCTACTGGAACAAATGGAGCCATTTCCACCGCTGAGGGTCGAGGTGCATCCGCTCTAGTATTGCTAAGAGACAGTTACTCGGCGAATGTTTCGTGCTTGCTCATGTCCAACCTCCCGAGAAATCCGGCGA
>JBAXPF010000165.1:0-9069 GCA_037132955.1 Verrucomicrobiota bacterium
ACCGCCTTGCTGCCAGTGAGCGCTCCCGCCAGCTTTGATATTGGCACGACCTTGACCAGCAACTCATTGCGCTTCGGGGTCAACGCCGATCCGCTCAGCGGGTTGCAGTTAGACCAGTTCCGCCTGTTTGACAACCTGCCGGCCGCCAGCAACTCGTGGCTCACCCCGGTGGAACTCCATCAACTGCGGACCACCCGCGTGACCTCGCTGCGCGCGATCGCTCCGGAATTGCGTTTCAGTTTTGAGCAGGCACCCGTCAACGCCATGTTCGCCAACGAGGGCTCACTCGCCAATGTCGGCGTCGGCCCGGTGACACCCGACACCACCGTCCCGCCAACGTATGCCGGCACCTGGGCCCATGTCGACATCCAGGAGGTGGCGACGCGCCTTGAAAGCACCTTGGACAATGCCGGCTTTGGCGGCAGCGGCTATGTGCTCAACGCCGTCTCCAACTACAACGCCGGCCTCTACAATCGTGCGGCGGAGGTCGGCACATGGGGGCCGGTCTTCCCGGTCAACCACGGCCAACTCTACACCGACAAGCTCAAACGCCTGGAGGTCGCCTATTACGAAAACCCCTACCTCACCGAGCCGCTGCAACACCCCAACGTCGCCTGGCCGTATGAGGCGGCGGCGTATGACGAGGTGATCTATCCGGCGTTCGGCCCGCACAAGAGCAAGGCGATTTACATCGCGAGCCGGATCGGTTCGGAAGGGGTGGACCAGAAGGGCCGTCCGCAACCGGTGTTCGATCTGGCGGAATTCTCCGGCTTGCAGATCTATAACCAGCCTGACAGCACGCAGGCCGGCTACAACCCCAATGAGGAGCACGCCTTGGTCGCGGCTTCAGGCCGTGCGGCATTGAAGCTCAAGAACCTCGGCGACGATGTGCCTAACAACCCGCCGCTGGCCGCATTCGCGCTGCAGGCGGATATCAATGCCAGAAGCACGAGTTACAGCTCCGATCCATGGGTGCTGGTGCAGGTAAACAACCTCGCCACCGGCGAACCGGAGATGGCGGCGTATCATGTCTTCAAGACCCGTGCCGGGACGCTTGATTTCCCGCGCCCGGCGGATGCCGTGGTCGCTGCCATCGCCGGTCTGGCATACGAAAGCGCCCCCAACCCGGAGGACCGGTTTCTAACATTGGATGCCACCAAGACCTTCAATTTCACCTATGCCTTCACCTATCAGGCATATGCCGGTGACTCATTGATCCCGCCCTATCCGCTCAACATCGTCATCGGCAACGTCGCCATGCCCACGCGTGGCGGCAACGCGGGTGCCCAGCGGGCGCTGTGGTGGGATGTGAATGACAACCCGTGGGTGGTCTCCGGCGACGGCATCTTCTTCTATCAGTTTCATTATCCCTACCGCGGTGACTTCTATCTGCCTAACACGGCGCTCGGCACGCCGGTGGCGTGGGTGCCGGATCCGGTCGGCGGGGTGCGCGCCTTCACCGGCAACACCCACACGCTGCAGCCGGGCAAGGTGGTTTACAGCAGCTTCTGGCGCTCGGATTACCCGAAGCTCAAGCGCGGCGAAACCCTCACCTATCAGGGTGGGGAATACTTCAACGAGAACCCGGGTTCCAACGGGTTGCCCGCGCTGGTGGCGATGAAGGCGGCCGAGATTGTCTACGACGTGGCCACCCCTGGCATGGTCATTGGGGATAACAACGTGAATGGCTACTCGGCACGGATCACGCGGCCGTTGGACCGCTATGAGGCGCGCTTCACCGTGGCACAAATGGCGGCGGCGGGATTTTCGCCCGCCTCGCCGTCGGTCTTCAGCGTGGCCGAGCGCTGGTATTTCAAAGATCTGCCCGGATCGTTGCAGCGCCGCTTCTACTTCGACTCGCTGGCCGAGAAACTCGTCTTCCGCGGCTACCTCAATGACAAGGACAGCGGCAATCCCAACCTGACCCAAGGCCCCGATCCGCTCAATATCCTCGAGCCGAATTTGATGACCGCCGGGGACCTGGCGATGGTGACCCAGCTTGGGGCGGGAGCCTCGTGGCTCGATGCCGTCACCCGTATCTATCAGAGATCCATGAACCCGATGCTGATCCGCAACGAGACGAGCACCGGCCACCCGCCCGTGACCGGAATGTATCTCGCCGGCTTGAGGGAATCGCCCGTGGTGACCCAGAGGCTCGGGCTCAACGATGCGCTCATTGATCCCACCGCCGACCGCAGCGCGCTGACCCAAAGCCTGAGTGACGCCGTGAACATGCTGTCATTCCTCAATCAGGGATATGGTTTCACCCCGGTCATCACCAGCCCGCTGGTGCCGCAGAACGTGCTGGAAAGCTGGAATATCAACGATCTCAATTTCAACATCTCATTGCTGCCGACGCAGGCGGTGGCGCGCTATGCCGAGCTCGATAGTTTCGGCGTCGGTTCGGCGTTGGTGCCCAATCCCGCGCTTCTAACCGCCCCTGCCGATGGCTCGCGTTACATCACCATCGCCGAGAACAACCGCGAGGAACTCGCCGGCGCGCCCGTCAGCCTGCACATCATCGAGATCATTCCGGACCGTTACCGCGGCGCCATCAAGGTGATTGAGGCGGCCGACGCCTTCAGCGAGCGCATCACCCTCCAACACAATGGCGAGTTCGGCGCCAACACCGGCGACCTGTATTATGAATGGTGGATTCGCGACGCCGCCCCGCTCGATGTGGTTGCCACCGAGGTGCTGGCCGATGGCACGCTCAAGCAAACCGACGCCAGCGGCCACTCGCTCTGGCAGCAGTATCTTCCCAAGGATCGCGTGGAAAACAATTCCCTAACTGATTTCCAGAAACACCTCGGGCTGCATTCGATCGTGTTTGAGGGCAGGCCCGACGTGGTCCTCGCGGACAAGTTGATTCTGATGCGCTACCGGCATAAGGATGAATCTAACTGGAAACTGGTGCCCTTCGAATTCACCAATCCGGGCGCGGCGTGGAAACCGGGCCTGATCCCGCCCTCCTCACCCGCGCCGTTTCAATGGGCCGGGGCGGCCAACTCGCCGCAACTGCAGGCCGATGGCAGCAAACGCTACGTGCCGCAGTTGGTGATGGGTTGGGTCAAGCGCGTGCTCGACCGCATCAACCCGTACGAAGCCCGCTACACCGACTTCTTCAACAACGAAAGCCCGGCCACCTACAGCAGCCAGATCCAGATCGCCGGCGCGCCGTTTGCCGGCAAAGTGGCTCTCAATCCGGACAAGAACGTGATCGAGAAAACCGGTTTGATCGAACTCTATGAGACCGTGCTCGCCCGGGCCCGCGAATTGTCCATCGACAATTCCACCAACCCGGTGAGCACCGACGCCATCAACCAGGCGCTGCTGCTCGCCGCCACCCGCCTCTCCATGCTCTATGAAATCCTCGCCCGCGAAGCCTACACCGACGCCCAGGATTCGACCATCACCGTGACCGACGACAGCGGCCTGCAGAATGTGGCTGCCTACACGTTTGCCTTCCAAAACATGGAGGCCGACGTGATGCACGAGGAACTGTCGTTGCTGCGCGGCACCGATTTTGTCAAGAGCTACCCGGTCTACAACCGGATGTTCTGGAACTACGCCAAGGGCCTGGGCGAAGCCGCCTACAACGTCAACTATAACATCTACGACGTGAACAAGGACGGCTTCATCAATGAGGATGATGCCCGCCTGCTCTTCCCGCAGGGCCATGGCGATGCCTGGGGCCATTACCTCTCCGCCCTCGGCATGCACTACACCTTGCTGCAAGACCCGAATTTCCATTGGAAAACCCGCTCGGAACTCTATTCCCTCATGCAAAATGTGCTCGAGGTCGATTTCCTCGACGAAAAATCTTTTGCCAGACTCGCCGCTGGCAAAGCGCGCACCGGACGCGATATCGTCCGCAGCACCTACCGCCTGAGCTACACCCAGAATCCTGATGGACAGTGGCAGGGCTATACCGATGGCGCCGACCCGGCGCGTGCGTGGGGCGTCTCGGAATGCGCGCATCGCGCAGGCCAGGCGGCATGGTTCGATTGGGCGGTGGCCAACGCACTGTTGCCGCAGGATGCCGGTGCCGCCACGCCCGTCCAGAACCCGGAAAACCTCGATCGCATCGACCGCCTCGGCGCCATCGATGACATCGGCGAAATCGCGGGCGGACTGCATGAAATCCAGACTGCCATGGACGAGGCCAACGGCGGGGTGAATCCGCTCGGGTTCGACTCCGACGCCATCACCTTTGATATTGATCTGGAATATTATGAAAACGCGTCGGGCGGGGATCGAAGGTCCCACTTCGAGCAGATCTATCAGCGTGCGCTCACCACTGGGGGCAACGCGCTGGCCACCCTCGATTTCGCCGCCAAGGCCGGCAACAAGCTGCGTTATCTGCAAAATGACACCGACTCGCTGTCCATCGATGCGTATCGTCAGGATCTCGATTACCGCAACCGTTTGATAGAAATTTTCGGCCAACCATACGACGGGACGATTGGTTTCGGCAAGCCCTTCCCCGAGGGCTACGTGGGACCGGACACCCAGTTGTTTGCCTATCTGGATCAGACCAAGATCAGTCAATTCATTCCCGAGTCCGATCCGAATGCGCCGGCGACCATGGTGACCTTCAAAAGTACGCTCACCAAGGCTGGCAACCTCGCGGATAGTGCCAAATTTCAGACGCTGTGGTCGGATGTCTTCGGCAATATCGTCCAGAACCTCGGCGTCACCGTCGGCACCACCCCGGCAACCGTCGCGGGTCTGGTGGGCTCGGCTTCCACCAGCAAGTATTTTCAATTTGGCGTGGGCTCCACCGAGTTGAGCGAGGCGTTCGGTGCCTTGATCAACACCCACACCTATGAGGATTTCAGCACCAGCGTCGGGGAGTTGCAGATTCCGGTGCGGCAGCAATCGCCCTATGCGTTCCAAGCTCCCGCCGCGTGGGGTCAGCGCACCAGTTACGGCAAGGTCCAGCGCATCCTCGAGGAGGAACTGCGGGAGCGAATCGCCCTCGATGCCTCGCTCAAGGAATACACGGCCTTCCTCCAGGAATTTGATATGGCGACCGACCAAATCAAGAATGAGATGAAGTTGATGAAGAATCGCGCCAACAACGAACTGCTGTTGACCTATCTGGAGGCGATTGCGGAGAAAATCAAGGTGGCCAACGATGCGGGGCAGGCGGTGGCGGAAACGACCAAGGAAACGGTGGAGAAAACCGCGGATGGCACCGCGGAGTCCCTGCCCACCGATTTGCCCACCGGCGGGGTGGCCATTTCACCTGGCGATGCACTCGCCCCCGCCCGCGGCGTGGCCAAAATCGTCTCGATCGTCACCTCGGTGGCTTCCAAGGTGGCCTCGGTGGGCTTCAAGGTGCTCAAGGCAGCCGCGGAATGGACCTTGCAGCAGGAGATTTGGGATATCAAAACCGATGAGAAAAAAATGGAGGATGTGAGCAAGCTCCAAGGGATGCTCGTCAACCTCGTGGCGCTGGCCGGCAAGGAAGGGCCGCTGCGCGACGCCATTGGCGCCCACCTCCAGGCACTGGAAGTCCACAAGCAGGAATACATCACCGCGCAGTCGGAGGGCTTCAGGCTGATGCGCGAACGCGAGGGGTTCAACAAGATCCTTGCCTCGAAGGTGCAGAAAAACCGCTATCAGGACATGATCTTCCGTCTCGCGCGCAACGAGGCGATGACCAAGTACCAAGCATCCTTCAACAATGCCGCACGCTACGCCTGGTTGGCCGCGCGTGCCTATGATTACGAAACGAGTTTGGATCCGGGCCACCCGGCGGCACCGGGTGCGCTGATGGACCGGATCGTCAAAGAGCGCCAACTGGGGTTGTGGGATGGCGGCCTGCCGCAGGTGGGCCAAGGCGGCTTGGCAGAGATTCTCTGCCAGCTCAACGCCAACTTCCAGACACTCAAGGGTCAGTTAGGTATCAACAATCCGCAGTCAGAAACCGAGAAAATCTCGCTGCGTCAGGAACTGTTTCGCATCGGTCCGAGTGTCGCCGACGGCGGCACCGCCGCCAGCGATGCCCGTTGGGTCGACGCCATCAAGGCGCGGATCGAGCCGGACCTCAACCAGATGCCGGAATTCATCCGCTACTGCCGGCCGTTCGCCGATCCGGCAAGCGGGCCGCAACCGGGCATTGTCATTCGCTTTCCCACCGTCATCGAGCCCGGTCGCAACTTCTTCGGCCAGCCGTTGGCGGCCGGCGACCACAACTACAGCACTGCCAATTTCGCTACCAAGATCCGCAGCTTCGGGGTTTGGTTAGATAACTACAATGCGGCCGGGCTGGCGACCTCGCCGCGTGCCTATCTGGTTCCAACGGGCAACGACTATTTGCGGGTCTCCACTTCGGCGCTACCCACCACGCGCACTTGGAGCGTGGTCGAGCAGCGGATCCCGACGCCCTTCACCATCAACCCGGGCAACTTGGCTTCAGCCGGTTACATTCCAACCCTCAATGGGGTCGACGGCGGGTTTGGCGAACTGCGCCGCAGCGGGGATTTCCGCATGTACCATGACGCGGGCGGCAGCGTGGACGACAGCGAAACGATCGCAAGCTCGCGCCTCATCAGTCGTTCGGTATGGAATTCCCAGTGGCTGCTCATTATTCCCGGGGCCGATCTGCATGTCGACCCGAGCACCGGCTTGGCAAAATTCGCCGAGACAGTGTCGGACATCAAGATCTACTTTCTAACCTACTCCCATCAGGGGCAATAACCCACTCCGCGCCCCCAACCCGCATCGCCCACACCCCCCGATGAAAACATTCCTAACATTCCTCACCGCCACATTCCTCGGCAGCTTGTGTGCGGCCACTGCGGCGGTCACCACGCCGGGCTTCACCGAGTCCGATGTGCTGTTCTACGGCCAGGTGCGCAAGTCCGGCGGCGGCCAGACGGTCCTGCTGCAAGGGGGACATCTGCAGATGACCTTTGTCAACCAATCCAACGCCGCCAACCGCGTCACCCTCGAGGCGGAGTTGCAACCGACCGGCAATGGAGCCACCAAGCCCTATTCGTATTCGATCAAAGTGCCGCTCGCCTACCTGCCCGCGGCGCAACGGATAGGTGAGTTTCTATCCATCGGAACCCTGCCCACCACTTTCAAGATCGAGCAAATCACCATCGACGGCACCCCCGCCACCCTGCCGGATGGCAGCAAGGATTTTTACGGCTTGAGCTTCGCCAGCCGCGCCAGCCAAAACCGGCTCGACTTGTTAGTCGTGGGTGACAGCACCAGCACCGCCCACGATGGCATTCCCGACTGGTGGAAACGCCTCTACGGCTTGGATACCAGCATGGACGTATCCGCGGATGACCCGGATGGCGACGGTTGGACCAACCTCCAGGAATTCCTCCGCGGCGGCAACCCGTTGGTGAGCAACCGCATTCCCCAGTTGGTCACCACCGAATGCGCCATCCCGGAATCGGGTGAGGCCGGCCTGTGCTTGCAGTTCCTCGATTCCGACACACCGGATGCCGGCATCCATATCGGACTCGCAGGCCCGGTCGACAGTGGCTTCCAAATCAAAGTCGATGGCGCAGCCATGGCGCCCGGCACGCCGCAGGACTTCACGCTCGCCGATTTGAAGGCCGGTCATCTAACACTGGCCCACACCGACCGCTCGCTGCGCCAGTTCGCCCTGCCTATCAGTTGGAACGATGGCGGCACCCCCCTGGCGGGTGAAGTGCAGGTGCACGTCGTCACCGCCAGCGCCGAGGACGGCAGCGACGCCATCGTCTGGCTCGACGGGTTTGACCTGCCGGCCGCCGGCCAGCGCATCGGCAGTTGGCCGGACCGCTCCGGCAATGGCCACCCCGCCACCCAACCGCTCGCCGACTATCAACCGGTGGTCGCCGATGCCTCGGCGGATTTTTCCGGGGCCGCCGCGGCGCATCTGTTCTTCTGGGATGCCGCCATGCCCGCCGGTGATCACACGGTGTTGGCCGCGTATCGCGGTGCCGCTGCAACGGACGCACCGCAGACCTTGCTCTCCACCAACCGCGGCTTCCTGCAACTCGCCGCAACGACCCAGGCGATCTCCTACCCCGGTGCGGCGTCCTATCAGATGGATGGCACGGCCGTCCGTGGCTACGAGAACATCGCGGGTGCCACCACCACCTCGATCTTCCGCCGCCAAGGCACCTTGCTCCAAAACATCTACGGCTTGTCCTACGATGGGGAAAACATCGCCACCGCCGGTATCGATCCGGTCCTGCCAACCCTCGGCGCCCGCCGCTCCGCGCTTTCTAACGGAGTGGATCCGGTCGACCAGGCCTTCAGCGGCCAACTCCACGAGTTGCTCGTTTTTCCCAGCGCGC
This sequence comes from Verrucomicrobiota bacterium, assembly GCA_037132955.1. Classification (GTDB taxonomy): domain Bacteria; phylum Verrucomicrobiota; class Verrucomicrobiia; order Verrucomicrobiales; family Akkermansiaceae; genus Luteolibacter. The sequence continues at coordinate 8,313 of JBAXPF010000165.1, forward strand.
TGCCTGAACAAAAACTGCGTGCCGTAAACGATTACCTGCAATCCAAGTGGAGCGGCGCCGTGATCTGGGATTTCAGCACCGAGATCAAGGATATCACCCTCGCCCTCGGCGGCGCCGCAACCCGCTCTAACATCATCCGCGGCGGCTTTGGCAACGACCACCTCAGCGGCGGTGCCGGCAATGACATCCTCTCCGGCGGCGGGGGCGATGACACGCTCACCGGCGGCGGCGGCAACGACACCTTCGTTTTCGGCGGGGTGGATACCGGGCGCGATCAAATCACCGACTTCGATGCGCAGAATGACATCATCGACTTGTCCGCACTGTTTTGGGGTATGACCGGTGACGCGCGGCAGTATCTAACCGTCCGCCTGGACACCAATTACGCCACCCCGATCCCGACGCTCGACAGCACGCTCATCGTGCAGCGCCCCGATGGCAGCAAACAGGAAATCGTGCTGCAAAACACCGTCATCGGCAGCACCCAGTTGATCCGCCTCATTGCGGAAGGCCACATCCGCATGGGCGGCCTGAGCATTCCCACCGCAGTGCAACTCGTGCTCACATCCGGCTCCACATCCAGTCCGTTGCCTGAAGCGCTCGCCCAGTCGTTCACAGATGCAATTTGTTCACGCAGTACAAGATTGATGCGATCAATTCGAACCTGCATAACGCGGAAGAGGGGAACGATGCGGCGTAATAGCCAATAAATGAGTAAACCCATCGCAGGAACGGCAACCAGCAGCAGACCAGAAAG
>JBAXPF010000166.1:0-9039 GCA_037132955.1 Verrucomicrobiota bacterium
TATTACGCCCTGTTAGCCGTCGTCGCCCGCGCGCAGGGCGGTCATCTCTTCAGCGGACATTGATATCCTGATTGCGTTGCCTTAGTGCCCCATGCCCCCCGAAATACCACCCATGCGTTACCTAACAGTCGTTCTTCTAACCAGCCTGGCAGCCGCCGCAGACGCTCCGCGGTGGTCCGGCGGGCGCGCGGGCGATGCGCTCGATCCCGCGATTCAGCCGGAGTTTGCGCCTTACGCCTGGCCTGACGAACCGCCGGACGACTGTCCGCACCCACGCTCAACCGACCTTGTGGGGGTTCGGTTCACCGGACGCTATGCCAACTACACCGGTGCCGACACCTGGTATCTGAGCTGGGCCGCCGATGGCCATTGTTATTCCGCATTCACGGATGGCTACGTGTGGACACGGCGGCCGCTGGCAGCCTACACGTGCGAGCACTGCGCCGACGCCTACAAAAATCTCGGCGTGCCGCGCGACTTCAGCCCGGGCGCGCTCAAGCCGATGCACTGCCACTCAAATGTCGGTGTCAACGCGATCGGCATGGCCAAGGTGGTGGGCGACGACCCGCTCAACCTCGGCATCGAGGTGTTAGGCCGTCTGCCGAGCGGCCCCAACCTTTACCCTTGCGTCAATGTGGTGGCCAACGGCACCTGGTTCATCGGTTCTTACGACGCGTTCCAGGACCAGGGACCATTCAACGGGTTTCGCCACGCGCGGTCATGGTCGCAATGGAGTTTCGCCGACACCTATCCATGGACCGACCCACAGTGGACCGACGACCGCACGCCGACCACCGACTTTTTCGCCGGGGATCGTCAGCCGCGCCGCTTCAACGTGCCGCACGCGGTGGTGTTTGGGCAGGACAACCGCTTGTCGCCGGACGGCAAGCTCTACCTCAGCGCGCATGGCGCGGTGGCGGGCGGCATGAGCAATTGGGACAAGGGTGACGCCATCTATCTCTGCCGCGTCGATCCGGCGCCGGCCGCGGTGACCGATCCCAAGGCCTATGAGTTTTTCGCCGGCCATGCCGCCGACCACACCGCTCTGTGGACTCACAACGTGAGCGCTGCGCAGCCGATCCTCGCGTGGCCGAAACACCTTGGCAGTGAGTCGGTCACTTGGCTGCCGGGCTTGAAAAAGTTCCTGCTGATAAGCGCACGCCTCGCCGAGAGCGAAAAAAACCTGCCCTACAACTTGGTGACATTTTGGGAGGCCGACCGCATCACCGGCCCCTATCGGCTCATCAGCGCGCTGCGCAACTGGGGCCCGCAGGCGTATTTCCCCAGCGTGCCGGCCAAGTTCATCGCCGCGGCGGATCCGCGGCGGATGTGGTATTGCGGCTCGTTCAACTACGCGGTCGGGGAACAGCAACCGTTCGGCTGTCGCTACGCCGCTTCCTTTCATGAACTGGTGCTCCTAACCAAGGAGCAGCCACAGTGGACGCCCCCGCCGCGATCCACTCGCGACATTGCCCCGCTGGCAACCCGCACCACCGGCGGCACCGGCGACCACCCGTGGGTCGAGCTGCAGTGGAACTCACCCCAACGCATCGACCGCATCCGGCTCTATGATCTGCCAGCGCTGGGCACCCAAGTGCTCGCGGCCACAGCCACCTTCGATGGCGGCGACCCGCTCGCTTGGCGCGCCTGGTTGTCCGATCGTGCCTACGCACCCGGCGAGGTGTCGTTTGCCCCCCGCACCGTCAGCACCCTGCGACTCACAATCACTGACAGCCGCGGCAGTGCGCCGGCCTTCAGCCGGATCGAGGCGTTCGCAACGCAGTGCGCCGCAGTTCCGAAAATCCGCCATATCCCTTAAGTAAGGGACATCGGGTGCCATTGACTTTATTGCAACCGCATGAGACGGTGCCCGAACGACAATCTAACCATGCAGCCATTTTTAACACGGTTTCTCGCGCGCCACGCCTTGGTGAAAACCCGTGGGAAGCCCGCCTTCCCACGCTGCCTTTACGCCTGTTGCATCACGCTCTTCGGCATGCTTGCCGGATCTTCTCTAACTTCCTTGGGGGCGGAACCTCTCAAGATGCAGGCAAACTGCACCGCCGAAGTCACTTTCACCAGCGAGACAACCTATCCAAACCCATTCGTGGAGGTAACGCTCGATGTTCTAGTCACCGCGCCGGACGGGGGCCAGTTCAAGGTGCCGGCATTTTGGGCGGGCGGCAATCAATGGCGCTTCCGCTATGCCTCGGGGGTGGCTGGCACACACATCTATCGCACCGAGTGCTCCGATGCGAAGAATGTGCAACTGCACGGCGTCAATGGCAAAATTGAAATTGCCGCCTACCGCGGTGAGAACCTCCTCTATCAGCACGGTGCGCTTCGCGTCGCCAAAGACCAGCGGCACTTCGAGCATACCGACGGCACACCGTTTTTCTGGTTAGGCGACACGTGGTGGAAAGGACTCTGCAAGCGGCTGACCATGGAAGGCTTTCAAGAACTGACGGCCGATCGCAAGGCCAAGGGCTTCAGCGTGATCCAGATTGTCTGCGGGCCTTATCCTGATGAAGGGTTTCTCAAGCCCAGTTGGGAAAACGAAGCCGGCCAACCGTATCTGGCAAAGGATTTGAGCGGGATCAATCCCAAGTATTTCGATCAAGCAGACCGCCGCATCCAGCACCTCGTGGATTCCGGACTGGTCCCGGCGGTTGTCGGCGCCTGGGGGCGGGGCGACTGTGACGCCATGCAGGCATTCGGCGCGGCGGCACTCAAACGCCACTGGCGCTATCTCGTGGCGCGCTATGGTGCCCATCCGGTGGTGTGGATTGTGGCAGGGGAAATCGCCGATGAGACGAAGTGGGGCCGGGGGCCGTGGGCGGAAGTGGCTGAATATGTCAGAAGCATCGACCCCTATCACCATCCGCTCACCTGTCATACCGCACCCGGCAACGGACGGCGCGGCGCGAGTGGCGATGCTTGTCTGATAGATTTCGACATGGTCGGAGGCAATCACGACGCCCCCACCGCCATGAAGGCAAAAACGCTTGCCATTCTAACATCAGCGCGAGCGACGTCGCCCGCCATGCCGGTGCTGGTCGGCGAGACCTGCTACGAAGGGCACATGCAGCAAGGGTTCCAGGATGTGCAGCGGCATCTGTTCTGGATGTATCTGCTCGCCGGGGCGGCGGGCCACACCTATGGCGCGGCCGGAGTCATGCCAGCGGGCGTGGAGGGCGACCACGGGAATTGGGGTGCCTGTAGCGGCCAACCCTATGACTGGACCACCTGGAAGGAAGGCATGAACTATGCCGGCTCAACCCAGCTCGGGCTCGGCAAAAAATTGCTGGAAAAGTATCCTTGGTGGCGCTTCGAACCGCATCCCGAGTGGGTGGACGCAGGTGGCTACGCCGCGGGCATCCCCGGCGAAGTGCGCATCATCTATCTGCCGCGACGCAACATCTACAACTGGGACGGCCCGACCGTGAAAAATCTTGAGCCGGACGTCGATTGGCACGCCTACTACTTTGATCCGGCAACCGGCAGACAATTTGATCAGGGCGTGCTCAAGGCGCGGGCACAAGCCGGTGACGCGACGGCGCAGGCGGTTGAGTTCAAGAAGAATGTGCCATCGCCCCAGGATTGGGTGCTGGTGCTGGAACGGGTGAAACCAGCGGCCGTGGCGCCGGCCCGGACGGATCTTGAATTTGCAGATCCAACGAATATCCCGCCACCACCGGTCGGTGCGATCGGGCAGTCTAACCGCGCCCCGGACTTCGATGTCCTGCCAGGTTTCCGGCAGGTTCCAGCGGGCTTTGGCAATGTGGCGTTCTACTGGTGGCTCGGCGACAAACTCACCAAGGAGCGGTTGGCCTGGCAACTCGACCAGTTGAAGGATCACAGCACCTCGGGGTTGCAGATCAATTACGCCCATAGCGACAAGGGTGGGCAATCCTGGGGCTACACCTTGCCGAGCGATCCGCCACTGTTCAGCGAGGACTGGTGGAGCTTGACCCAGTGGTTTGTCAAGGAGGCGAAACAACGCGGCATGGCCGTCAGTCTCAGCGACTACACCCTGGGCTGGGCCGGTCAGGGGTGGTTTGTCGATGAGGCCCGGAAAAGACATCCGGGACTGCCCGGCGCCACCCTCAGCTCAAGTTCGATACCGGTTGCAGGCCAGACCGTCACGGCCAAGGTGGCCCCAGCGGTGCTGTCCCTATCCGCGTTCAACAAGCAGACAAGGCAATGGCTTGATCTGCGGGGCGCGGTGAAGAACGGGACGCTGGACTGGCAAGTGCCCGCAGGCGAATGGGTGTTGACCCAGGTCGAGGCGAAGCCCAACCCGGTGTCAATCGATCCCATGAACCCGGCGTCCGGGCGCGGCATCATCGAGTGCTTTTACCAGAAGTTCGAAGATAGGAACCCCGGCGAGAGCGGCAAGGGCATCAATTTCTTTTTCTCCGACGAGCTCAGTTTCGGGATCCACGGCTGGCTCTGGAACCCACACTTCAGCGAGGAGTTCAAGCAGCGCAAAGGCTACGACGTGACTCCGGAATTGGCTGGATTGTTCACTGACATCGGCCCGCGCACGGCGAAAATACGCCTGGACTACTCCGATGTCATGGTGACTCTCTCCGAGGCGAACTATTTCAAGCCGATCTTCGACTGGCACCAACAACGGGGCATGACCATGGGCTGCGATCATGGTGGCCGCGGCCAAGACCCACTCGAATTCGGCGACTATTTCCGGACCCAGCGCTGGAACCAGGGCCCTGGCGCCGACCAGCCGCACCTAACCAAAAACCTGTTCAAGGCCAAAGTCGCCTCGTCGATGGCCCACCTGTACCTGCGTCCACGCGTCTGGCTGGAAGGTTTCTACGGCAGCGGCTGGGATACCACGAGCGGGATGGTGGGCGATGCCATCTTATCCAACTTCGCCCATGGCTACAACCTGCTGTCATTCCATGGACTCTACTATTCGAACCATGGCGGGTGGTGGGAGTGGGCGCCGCCTTGCAACCATTTCCACATGCCGTACTGGCCGCACATGAAGCCGCTGATGCGCGGCGTCGAGCGCCTCTCCTATCTGATGAGCCAGGGCCACCACCGCTGCGACGTGGCGGTGATCTATCCGGTCGAGACGGTGGAAGCCGACCGCAAGGGCGGGATGGAGGCATTCAGGCTATCTAACAGAATTGGCGACAAGTTATATGAAACGGGGATCGATTTCGACTACATGGATTTTCAGTCGTTGGCGCGGGCCAAGGTGGTGGACAAGAAACTGGAGGTCAGCGGCGAGACCTACGCCGTGTTGGTCCTGCCATCAATGAAGGCGATGCGCTGGATCACCTTGCAAAAGGCCCTCGAATTTCAGCGGGCGGGTGGACTTGTCGTCGTTGTCGGCGACCTGCCCGAGGCGAGTGACCGGATGGGGAGCGGCGACCCCGAACTGACCCGGCTTGCCGCAGAGTTCAAGACCCGCATCGCCACGGCGGAGGAACTGGTTAGAGTGGTTGGCAAGGCGTTGCCGCGCGACTACCGCGGCGAAGGCGAGATCAATCACCGCCGGATCGGCGGGCGCGATGTCTATATGATCTATGGGGCGTCGAAGGGCAGCCTTGCCGGGTTCCGGGCGTCGGGCAAGGTCGAACTCTGGAACCCATGGGATGGCACGGTCGAACCGCTCGCCGTCGAAAGCCAATCCGCCACTGCCACCGAGCTCAGGCTGCCGCTGGACAAGCGGGAAGTTCAGCTCATTGTGTTCTCGCCGGGTAAGGCGCTTGTCCATGACGGCCAGCCGGTGGCGGCAGTGACAACCTATCCAGTGGACTCCAACGGTTGGGGATTTGAGTTGGTGCCGACTTTGGACAACCGCTTCGGCGACTACCATTGGCCGCCGACCCGCGCGCTGATCGGGGCGGAAGCGAGGATTTTCAACTACACCGGGCCCGGGGCGCAGACGCCGGTGGAAACCACCGCCGGGTTCGGGCCGAAGCTCTGGGTGCTCGGGCCGGTCCCCGCCACCTTCGATGACACGGCCTTACAGAAGTTGACCTCGATTGCTCCCGCTCAGACAGTGAAGTCCAACGGCGCGAACGTCCGCTGGACCCCGTACGAATTCTCGTGGCGCTGGGGCAAGCAGAACGACCCCGGCCACCAAGGGTATCATGGACTCAAGGCGGATGTCAGCGACGAGTTCCTCTGCCTCGGCAAGCCCCAACAAGGAACCAACGAAACAACCTATATTCCGGAGGATGGTGGCACCAGTTATTATATCTGGACCAGCGTTCCAGTCGCCAATGAGACAAGCGCCTATCCAGTCGCCGCCGGCACGGCAACACCGGATGCAATCTGGGTGAACGGGAAAATTGTCCAACTCGGCACGGCGGTGCAACTGAACCCCGGATCCAACAGCTTGCTGGCGCGTTATCCAAAGGCTGGCCGCGGATATTTGGTGATGGCGACCAAACTCCCGGCGCCGCTGCCGCAACCTCCAACAGACGGGATGGGGCGTCCCCTGTTTGAGGAAAAGCCGTTGGCCATGCGCTGGTGGCGCAATCCTAACATTCTTGCGTTCGACTCCTGCCCGGAGATCAAACAACCGGTCGGAAGCTACCAGTTCATGTCGCCACCCGGCTTGAAGGAATTGGTGGTTGAGGACGCACAGGGCGGGTTGGAGGTCACGGTGGCCGGAGCCAGGTTGAAACAAGACGGCAACCGGTTCGTCATCGGAACAGTCTCGCCCGGTCCGGCACCGGTCACGATCACGGTGACCCAACAACGCGGGGCCTATGCCGGGGCGGCCTTGCCCGAATACGTCCGCTTGGCCTGCGGCGAAGGCTTGTTCCACTTGGGGGACTGGTCGTTGAACGATGGCTTGAGATGCTACTCAGGCGGTGCCAGGTATCGCAAGATCATCGAGGTCCCGCGCGCCAAGCGGGTGGTCTTGAACCTTGGCGAAGTGTGCGCCTCGGCGGAGGTTTTTGTGGATGGAAAATCCGCTGGGGTCCGTGCCATGCCGCCGTGGACCTTCGACCTAACCGGTTTGCTGAATGCCGGCACCCAGCACCAACTCGAGGTCCTGGTCTATAGCGCGCTGGACAACCACTACCGGACGATACCCACTCATTACACCGCCTGCAGACAGTCGGGCCTGATCGGCCCGGTCAGCCTTGAAATCATGAACCCCGAAAATCAATGAATACCCCTCCCCTTGTGATCGCCATGTTAGTCATGGCTGCGTCGTTATCTGCTCAAGACGCCGGTCTGGCACCGCCCGCAGCGGTCAATCACTGGCAGGACATGCGCTTTGGCCTGTTCATTCATTGGGGACCGGTGAGCCTCAAAGGCACTGAACTCAGCTGGTCGCGCGGCGATCAGATCCCCACCGCCGAATACGACAACCTCTACCGGCAATTCAACCCTGAAAAATTCGACGCCGAGGCCTGGGCGCTGACCGCCAAGGCCGCTGGCATGAAATATCTGGTGCTCACCACCAAGCATCACGATGGCTTTTGTCTGTGGGACACCAAGGCAACCGACTACAACATCATGGCCACGCCCTTCCATCGCGATGTGGTCAAGGAGTTGAGCCAAGCCTGCAAAAAACACGGCATCGCCTTTGGCGCCTATTACTCGTCCTGTGACTGGCATCACCCGGCCTTTCCGTTAGACAGCCCCGGCGGCAAAAACAAAAAACCCAATCCGGATTTAAAAGCCTATGATGCCTACTTGCAGCAACAAGTCGCCGAACTGGTGACAAACTACGGCCCGTTGTGTACCCTCTGGTTTGACGGGCCGCAGGTTTACGGGCGCGACTTCGGCATCCCCATGGTCAAGGCGCTGCGGCAACTCCAACCGGACCTCGTGATCAACAACCGCGCCTACAATCCGACGGTCGGTGGCGACGGCGTCAACCAAAACTACGAGGTGGGCGACTTCGACACCCCGGAACAAACGATCGGCGGTTTCCAAATCGACCGTCCGTGGGAAACCTGCATGACCCTGTGCAATCAATGGGCGTGGAAACCCGACGATGCCATGAAACCCATCGAACAATGCCTGCGCACGCTCGTTCTAACAATCGGCGGCGACGGCAACCTGCTCTTCAACGTCGGGCCGATGGCGGATGGCCGCATCGAGGAGCGGCAGGTCGCGCGCCTCAAGGAAATGGGCGAATGGGTGCAGCAATATGCTGAAGCCATCTATGGCACGCGCGGCGGCCCCTTCAAACCGGGCCACGGGCTGGCAGCCACCCGCAAGGGCAACTCGATCTATCTGTTTGTTATGAACGAGGCAGCGGAAACCCTGGTGCTGCCGCCACTGCCGCGCACCGTCAAGTCCGCCACCATCATGGGTGGCACTGGCGCCGAGTTCAAGGCCACCGCGGACAAGCTCACGCTGAGCCTGCCCGCCGCCTCGCGCCGCCCCCCGATCACCGTGGTGAAACTCGAGTTGGACGGCTCGGCCATGGACATTCCAGCCCTGGACCTGACAAAATGAACCTCTACGCCCGCTTCACACTCCACCTTGGAGCTTGCCTGATTACCGCGGTTGCCCTGCCTGGCCCGACTCCAGCTACCGCCGCTGATGCGGGACAAGCCCTCACCGCACAAGCGAACCGCGTCGCCGAAGTTACTCTAACATCCTCGGTGTCCTATCCGAACGCGTTTCTGGAGGTGACACTCGATGCGGTGGTGACCGCGCCGGATGGCCGGCAGTTCAAGGTTCCGGCATTTTGGGCGGGCGGCAATCTATGGCGCTTCCGCTATGCCTCGGATGTCGTCGGCACGCACGCCTATCGCACCGAGTGCTCCGATACCGGGAATGCGACACTGCACGGCGTCAATGGCAAGATTGAAATCGTTCCCTACCTTGGCGACAACCCGCTCTATGGCCACGGCCCGATTCGCGTCGCCAAAGACCAGCGGCACTTCGAGCATACCGACGGCACCCCGTTTTTCTGGTTAGGCGACACCTGGTGGAAAAACCTGTGCCAGCGGATGACATGGGAAGGCTTCCAGCAACTGGCGGCCGACCGCAAGGCCAAGGGCTTCAGCGTCATTCAAATCGTGTGCGGGC
>JBAXPF010000167.1:0-9031 GCA_037132955.1 Verrucomicrobiota bacterium
ATCATGACATGGCCGCGATGCGGATTCATTGTCATGGCGTGTTGTTGGACCTTACGGCGCACGAATACAAACTGCTTCTGGTTCTGCTGGATAGACCCGGGCGCGTCTTCACCCGCGACCAGCTTCTCGACCAGGCATGGGAGGATCCAGGCGCGGTAACCGACCGCACGGTTGATGCACACATCAAGTCCATTCGAGCCAAGCTGCGAGCCATCCGCGCCGGAGCCGAGGATCATATTCAGACCCGCCGCGGCCTCGGTTATTTGCTTTCGCTCAATTGACCATTTCCGCTCATACGTCCGTGCGCTTCACTCGTGTCACCCTCTTTTTCATCGCGTTCATCATCACGCTCGGGTTCTATCAACTTGCGCGGCATTTTCTGGCCGAGGTCGAACCCCAGACTTTTCAGGCAACCGAGGAGGCCATGGTGGATACCGCCAATTTGCTGGCGGAGATTGTCACCATGGAAACGCGCGATGGAAATCCCGCAACGGTCGGACTTCGTTCGGCATTTGTGGGGGCGCACGCCCGGCGCTTTAATGCACGGATTTTCGAGCATTTGAAGCGGGGCATTGGCATGCACGCCTATCTAACGGATTCCAAGGGGGTGGTCATATTTGATTCGGATGGTGGCAGGCGCGAAGGGGATGATTTCTCCATGAAACGGGATGTGAAGCTGACTTTGGCTGGCAAGTACGGGGCCCGCAGCAGCAGGGAAAATGAGCAGGATTCCATGTCATCCGTTCTTTACGTGGCGGCCCCGGTGGGTGATTTGAAGAAGCCGGACGGTGTTCTAACCGTCTACAAGGCGCAGGCTGATGTGTTGCCGCTGGTGCGTGAGCGGCGGCGCATCATTTACCTTGCTTGCGGAATGATTGGCAGCGGGATATTGTTTTTGATAGCGGCGGTTTTTCTGTGGCTGTTCCGGCCGATCGGCAGAATCACCGAATACGCCCGCGCCATCGAGCGCGGGGAGCGCCCGGACAAACCCAACATCGGCATCGGGCGTGAGGTCAACACCCTGGCGCACGCGCTGGACTCGATGCGCGATGCGCTCGAAGGGCGGCGCTACGCCGAGCGCTATATCCAAACGCTGACCCATGAGATGAAGAGTCCGCTGGCCGCCATTCGCGGTGCGGCGGAGTTGTTGGATGAAGAGATGCCATTGGCCAACCGCAAGCGCTTTCTGGAAAACATCCGTGCCGAGACAGCCCGCAGTGAGCGGCTCATCAACCGCCTGCTAGAACTCTCCGCCATTGAGAGCCGCACCCATCTCGACGCAGCGGAAGAGTTGGATTTGCGCGGCATTGTGGCGCTGGCCATGGACCATGCCCGCCCGCTGGCCGAGGCGGTCGGAGTCGAGTTGGCTCACGAGGCAGCTGCAACAGCGCTTCTTCTGCGCGGTGACGGCTTTATTCTGCGAGCCGCCGTTACCAATCTGCTGGAGAATGCGATTGATTTTACGCCGCGTGGCAGCGCGATCGAAATCCGTTTGCGGGTGGCGGCGGGTCGTGCGGAGTTGTCGATCCGCGATCACGGGGCAGGTATTCCGGAGTATGCGCGCGACAAGGTGTTCGAGCGGTTTTACTCATTGCGGCATCATGTATCCGGGCGCAAGGGAACCGGCCTCGGGCTCACGCTGGTGCGCGAGGCGGCGGATCTGCACCGTGGCAGCATCACCTTGGAGCCCGCCGATGGCGGCGGCTGTCTCGCTAAACTCACTTTGCCGCTGGCGTGACGTGCGGCGCATATTTTGCGCTGGCCAAAGACAGGAGGGGGGGGTAGGTTGTGCCAGGTGCCTGAATAAAAATCAAGTCGAGATTGGCACGCCTTTTGCTTTACCTCAACCACACCATCAGATCATGAAAAAAATCGAAGCCATTATCAAGCCGTTCAAGTTGGAAGAAGTGAAGGAAGCTTTGGCGGACGCTGGAATCCAAGGGATGACCGTAACAGAGGTCAAGGGTTTCGGGCGCCAAAAGGGGCACACGGAAATCTATCGGGGTTCGGAATACACCGTGGATTTTCTGCCCAAGGTGAAAATCGAGGTGGTGGTCGATGATGCTGCGGCTGAGAAGGTGGCGCAGGTGATCGTGAAGAGCGCCAACACCGGGAAAGTTGGGGATGGCAAGGTTTTTGTTTCCAATGTGGAGCAGGCGATTCGCATCCGCACCGGGGAAACCGGCTCGTCCTCCGTGGTGGGCAGTTAGGCAGATGCCGCGGATTTGGCGCGAGACTCGGCGATTGTCTGGCGGAGTCGGTGAATTCGGGATTTGAGAATGTTCGGTATTGAATAGTTGGCGGCGGCAAGCATACTGCCGTCCCGATTACCGGGCGTCTCAATACTTGATTCATTCATCATGGTTCCGCCATCCCCTCCCGTCGCAAAGCCCACCAAACGCAAATCCGCCAAGGATTGGACTCCCGAGAAATCCGCTGAACTCTACGGCGTCGAGCAATGGGGACATGGCTTTTTCGGGGTGAACAAAAAGGGGCAGGTCACCGTCCGCCTGGCGGATGAAGATGCTGCGGCAGAAGTGGCGCTGTTCGATGTGATAGAAGGCTTGCATGATCGCGGCACCCATCTGCCGGTGTTGCTGCGCTTCCGGGATCTGTTGCATTCCCGCATCACGGAAATCAACCTGTCGTTTCGCAAGGCGATCAAGGAACACGGATACAGCGGCGAATATCGCGGTGTTTATCCCATCAAGGTGAACCAGCAGCGGCAGGTGATCGAGGAAATCGCCGAGTTTGGTAAGAAATACCACTACGGTCTGGAGGCCGGTTCCAAGCCGGAACTCATCGCCGCTTTGGCGCACATGCATGATCCTGAGGCCTATATCATATGCAACGGCTACAAGGATGAAGAGTTCATTGATCTGGCGCTGCATGCGAAAAAGATGGGTCTCAAGGTCATGTTGGTGCTGGAAATGCCCTCGGAACTTGGTTTGATCTTGGAACGCTCCCGGCAAATCGGCGTAATCCCCAACCTCGGGATTCGCGTGCGACTTTCCACTCGTGGCTCCGGTCATTGGCAGGACAGTGCCGGTGACAAATCCGTGTTTGGTCTCAATGCGTCGCAAGTGATCGATGTGGTGGATCGTCTTAAAGACGCGGGGCATCTGGATTGCTTGAAAATGCTGCACTACCATCAGGGGTCGCAGATTCCAAACATTGCCGCGATTCGCGAAGGAGCCACCGAGGCGGTTCGCATGTATTGCGACTTGGTCAAGGAGGGGGCACCGATGGGAGTGCTTGATATCGGCGGCGGCATGGCGGTCGATTACGATGGCTCACACACCAATTTCCATTCCTCGTGCAACTATTCCATTCCGGAATACTGCATGGATATCGTGGAGGTGGTTTCCCAAGTCTGCGACAAGGCTGGAGTGGCTCACCCGACGCTGGTTTCGGAGAGCGGACGGGCCGTGGTGGCCTACTACTCGGTGCTGGTATTCAATATTCTGGATGTGACGAGCGCGCAAAGCAGCGACAAGGCACCTGCGGTGCCCGAGCAAGCCCCGCAAAGCCTGCTCAATCTCATCGAGGTGAACAAGGTGCTCACCAAGAAGAACCTGCAAGAGTGCTTCAACGATGCCGCATACTACCGGGATCAAATGCGTGCGCAGTTTTTCTATGGCAGTGCCACCTTGCGCGAGCGGGGATTGGCGGAGGCATGGTTTTGGCACATCATCACCCGCATTTCGAAGTTGATTGCCGATTTGGAGGATATTCCGGAGGATTTGCGCGAGTTGTCTTCGACGCTTGTCGATTTCTACTACGGCAATTTCAGTTTGTTCCAGTCCTTGCCGGATTCCTGGGCGATTGATCAGCTCTTTCCGGTCATGCCCATTCACCGCCTGGATGAAAAGCCCAAGAACCGCGCCGTGTTGGCTGATATCACCTGTGATTGCGATGGGAAAATTGATCACTTCATCGACAAGGAGGATGTGGCCAAGGTCCTGCCTCTGCACGGGCTCAAGCCGGACGAACCCTATTATGTCGCCGTTTTTCTAGTTGGAGCCTATCAGGAAACCCTCGGCGATCTGCACAATCTGCTTGGTGATACCAACGTCGTAGGCGTCCACTTGGAAAAGGGCAAACCGGTTTACACCCACGAAGTGGAGGGCGACACCGTGGCCGACGTGCTCTCGTATGTGGAATATGATCCCAAGGAACTGGTCACGCGTTTCCGCTCGTTTGCCGAGCAGGCGGTGGCGGATGGATTGATTTCGCCCAAGGAACGCCGTGAAATTCTCGACATGTATCGCGCCGGACTGGCCGGCTACACGTATTTTGAGAATTGATGTTCAAAAAAGTTTGAACAATCCGCGCCGGTGGCTAAAATCACCGCCATGAGCCGCGTGGCGGAGGATGATCAAATGGCAGTGAGTGAGCTTGGCGCACTTGAGCGGCAGGTTGTGGACTTTTTTGTGGATGGGGTGAAAGTACTGGGCCTGCCCAGGTCGATCGGCGAGATATACGGCTTGTTGTTTGTCTCCCAAGAGCCGCTCTCGTTAGATGACTTGGTGCGGCAGCTTGGCATCAGCAAGGGTTCCGCCAGCCAAGGGTTGCGGGCGTTGAAACGCCTCGGGGCGGTGCGCGAGGCGTCGGTGGGTGAGGAACGCCGCACCTATTTTGAGCCGGCTGTGGAGCTGAAACGCTTGGTCGGCGGCTTCATCCGCGAGCAAATCCGCCCCCATCTGGACAGCGGCAAAGTGAAGATCGGGCGTCTGGAGGAAGCGGCCCGGGCGGAAAGCAACCCCGCACGCCGGATTTTTCTAACGGAACGGCTGGCGCGGATTGAACAATGGATGCGGAGCGGCGGACGCGTGCTTCCAGTCCTGCAAAAACTTCTTGGAGAATGAACGGAACCAGCGCAAATGACTTGGCGTGGTTTTGCGTGCGCACGCAGACGAAGCGGGAGCACATTGCTGCCGGACACCTGCGCGAGTTGGAGGGTATTGAAGTGTTTTGCCCGCGCTTGCGGTATCGCAAGGCCACCCGGAGGGGCACGGTGTGGTGGGTTGAGCCGTTGTTTCCGGGCTATCTGCTGGCGAAGTTCAATCGGATGGAGGCGGAACGGGCGGTCACCTTTTGTCAGGGCGTGCGCGGACTGGTGCGGTTTGGGCCGGATGTGCCCACCATTCCAGAAGCGTTCGTCGAGATCTTGCGCGCGGAGATTCGCGGGCATGTGACGCCCGATGAGGAAATTCTGACCCTTGCGCCCGCCATTGAATGTGGCGATGAGGTGGAGGTGGCCTATGGGCCGCTGGTGGGAATGCGTGGGGTGGTGGTGGCCATCGCGCCAGCGGCGGAGCGGGTGAAAATCCTCATGGATTTTCTGGGCCAACCGCATGCGGTTGATATGGACTTGTTCTCCATCCTTCTGCCGCGGCGCCCAATCCCTTGATTGCCGTGTCAATTGCCTGCCCGCTGTAGGCGAGGTGAATTTATTTGTTATGGTTGAAGACATGAGGTCCGTGAGCTAGCCTGCGGGGGGGGATCGTAAAAAATGGTGCTTTCCCAGACATCGCCGGGTTTGAACTGCAGGTTTCCTTCAAGAACTGGAAGGATCGACCAAGGGCGGTAGCAAGCCCATTCATGATCCCGGGGGGGGGTGTCCCGCCCGATTCCTTCCAGGCCCGCTCCGATGGAGCGGAAAATACTCCAATCATCCCGCAACATAATCTAACAACAAGTCACCCCATGCCAGTCCCACTTCTCGACGTCAACGCCCAGAACCATCCCTTGGAGCTGGAACTCACCGAGGCTTTTACCCGCGTACTCCGCTCAGGGCGCTTCATTCTTGGGGAGGAAGTGGAAGCGTTTGAAGCGGAATGTGGGGCGTTCATCGGAGCGGCGCATGCCGTGTCGATGTCATCTGGCACCGATGCCCTGCTGGCGGCGTTCATGGCACTTGGTATCGGGCCTGGCGACGAGGTGCTGTGTCCGGCATTCACGTTTTTTGCGACCGCTGGTTGCATCGCACGGACGGGTGCCATCCCGGTTTTTTGTGATGTCTGCCCGGTCACCTTCAACATCGATTTGGACTCCGCGGAGGCCCGTCTTACGTCGCGGACCAAGGCCATTGTGCCAGTCCATCTGTTTGGTCAGGCGGCGGAGATGGACGCCATCGGCGCTTTCGCTGCAGAAAACAACCTTCAGGTCATTGAGGACGTGGCCCAATCGATCGGCGCCACTTACCATGGCCACGGCTGTGGCACCCTCGGGGATATCGGATGTTTTAGTTTTTTCCCGTCAAAAAACCTGGGTGGCTTTGGCGATGGCGGGCTTGTCACGACCAACGATGCGGACCTTGCGGAGAAGCTTCGGCGGATCCGTAATCATGGCATGCACCCGCGTTACTATCATTCGTCAGTGGGGGCGAATTTCAGAATGGATGCCCTCCAGTGCGCGCTGCTCCGGGTGAAGCTCAGGCACCTCGGGGGATATATTGCAGGCCGGGCGGCCAACGCCAAGCACTACATGGATCGTATTTCCAAGCTGCCGGGGGTCGTTCGGGTGGGCGACGCGGAGGTCGGTTCTCCTGCCAGAATCATGCTCCCGGTGGCCTGTCCGCACAACCGCCACGTCTGGAACCAGTTCACCCTCCGCGTGGCAGGACCGGGCCAGCGCGATGCGCTCAAAAGCCACCTCACCGCACGCGGCATCGGTTGCGAAATTTACTATCCGGTATCCCTCCATCAGCAGGAATGTTTCCAACACCTTCCGGCTCACGCCATCCAAACCTGTCCAGTCTCCGAAGCGCTCACCCATGAGGTGTTGAGTCTTCCTGTCTATCCGGAATTGACCACCGACCAGCTCGACGAGGTCATTGCCGCCATCGCCAGCTTTTAGGATGAATGACGCGGATTGTTGATTGTTTTCACGGCAGAGTGTTAGGCTGGACGCCGCCCCCCCCCTCTGAATCCCATGCTCCATTCTTTATGAAAAAAGTATTCGTCTCCGGTTGTTATGATATCCTCCACGCCGGCCACCTTCAATTTTTTGAAGAGGCCCGTGCCTTGGGGGATTACCTGATCGTGTCGTTTGCCTCCGCCGAGGTGCTGTGGCATCACAAGCGCCGCAAACCCTCGATTCCCGACGACCACAAGCGGGCCTTGCTGCAAGGGCTCCGTATGATAGACGAAGTGGTGGTCACTCAGGGCCACAAGGAGGGCTTGGATTTCGAGGAGGATTTCCTCCGCCTCCGGCCGGATTTTCTCATTGTCACTGAGGATGACAAATATGGTCCGCTCAAACGTGAACTGTGCGCCCAAGTTGGCGCCCAATACACGGTTCTTCCCAAGACCCCGCCGCGCTTTGAGCCTGTCTCCACCAGTTCGATCGTGCGGTGGGTGCAGGCCCCCACCGAGGCACCGTTGCGTGTTGATTTCGCCGGCGGCTGGCTGGATGTCCCGCGCTTTTCGCGTCCCGGCGAGTTTATCGTCAACTGCGCGATTTCACCACTCGTATCCCTTCGCGAGTGGCCCTACGAGAAACAGGCAGGTCTCGGCGGCAGCGGGGCTTGGGCGTTGCTCAACGGCCGCGATGGGGTCAGTTCAGAGCTTGATATGGGAGTGGGCTGGCAGGATCCGGCGGTCATTCGTGAGACCGGCCTCTGTGTCTGGCGCTCCGGCATGACCCCGGTTCTTGACTTCAAACAAAACGGGGATTTTCTGGCAGGATGTTTGGCCGTTCTCTGGACCGGTCACCCCCATGACACCCCTGGCGTCGCCGACCATCCGCGCGATTATGCGCGGATAGCCGCGTCCGCCCGCACCGCCCGTGAGGGCGCTCTCCATGCCAATCGGCTGCTTCTCGCTGAAGGGATGGCCATCTATCATCAAGCGCAGCTCGAGGAGGGCATGGAGCCGTTGCTGGCGATTCCCGGAGCCATGGCACACAAATACTGTGGGGGAGGTTACGGGGGCTATGCGCTCTATCTGTTTGATGATCCGGACCGGCGCGCGCTGGCGCTTGCTTCTAACGAAAAACTCCGCGCCGTTGAACCGTTTTGCCGGGTTTGAAAACAAGCGGCGGTCTGTGACTCCTTTTCCCCTGCGGGAAAAGTCGCTGGCGCATGCCTCGCACATCTCCTTCGCATCGACGCTCATAGAGCGCCGCTGCAGTTCTTGGTTTGAAACGCATCCCCGTCATAGGCCTGCCGATTGCCGCGACCGATTATGCGGGCGCGGTGGCTTGGGCTGTGGAACGGGCCAGGGCAGGGGATCGCGCCTACGCCGTGGCAGCGGCTAACACCCATGTGGCCGCGCTGGCTCGCACGGACCGCGCCTTTGGCGAAGCCATGGGGCGCTTCGATCTCATCTGTCCGGATGGCATGCCTTTGGTCTGGTCGGTCAATTCGCGCTTGGGCCCGGCGGAACAACTTGGCGCGCGGGTTTATGGGCCCACCTTGATGCTGGAAACCCTCAAGGCCAGCGCCGGGGCGGGGGAGTTGCGGCATTTTTTGTTAGGTGGACAGGAGTCCACACTTGCCAAACTCAGAGCCTCCTTCGCCACCCGGTTTCCCGGCACCGTCATAGCCGGCGCCTATGCCCCTCCGTTCGGCGATTGGCCTGCAGACGAATTTGAGCGGATTTGCCACAAAATCCGTGAGTCAGGGGCCAATCTCATCTGGGTGGGTCTGGGTTGTCCGCGCCAGGAGCATTGGATTGCGGGTCACAAGGACCGCTTGCCGGCCGGGGTTTATTTCGGGATCGGGGCAGCCTTTGCCTTTCACGCGGGGGAGGTCCGACAGGCCCCGCCGCTTATCCAACGTTTGGGGCTTGAGTGGCTCTACCGGCTTTGCATGGAACCCCGGCGGCTGTTCCGGCGCTACCTGACTTACAATTCCCTCTTTATCTACCATATTATTAAAGATCGTTTTTATGAACATACATCCAGAATTCCACCGCTTTCTTAATCGCCACGACAAGGAGGTGCTGCTCCGCCAGCGCGGAATTGTCGTTTGGCTTTATGGGCTCTCCGGGTCCGGCAAGTCCACCATTGCCAATGCGGCCGAGCG
>JBAXPF010000168.1:0-8904 GCA_037132955.1 Verrucomicrobiota bacterium
GGCCGGCGTGGGGGTGGCAGTAACGGCTTTCGGCGCGCCGTCATAGGTTTGGGTGAGCCCGCTCAGGCCGATGGTGGCCGCGGCCTTTTGAATGACGAGCGTGCCCGCGGCAGTACCCGTGTAATTGGGATCGGTCACAGTGGCTACGACCGCATAGCTGCCTGTGGCACTCGGTACAGTGGCGGAGCCATCATAAGAGACCGTGACCGCGAGACCGCTTGGCGTGGTGGTGACGGCGACCGGTTTCGGTGAGCCGTCATAAGTGGGCGCGAGGTTGCCAAGAACCACGCCCGCTGCCGCCGGCAGGATGGTGCCGGTGGTGCAGTTCACCGGGGTGACCGCATAGTTTGCCCCGCCATTGCCGTCGTTGATCCCGAGGCTCGGAATGATCACTTTGTTGCCGGTGCCCACCCCGCTGGTTTGAAACGCCTGTGAGAGAACACCCGGGGTGTCGCCGCTCACAAGCGTCGGCGTGAGCGTCGGCGTGCCAGACGCCGTGGTTGTGCCATCGTATGTCTTGGATGCGGGCACCGCCGTTACAGTGAGCGCTTTGGGCGTGACGGACACCGCGCCGCTGATTCCGGTCACGGTGTAGTTGCCGGCAGCCGGTCCGGCGGTGGCGAGGGTGGATGGCAACTCCGTCCTGAAGGTGGCAAGCGTGCCGGACCACTGCGCCGACACGCTAAGGGTGCCGCCTGAAGCAGCGGCCCCGCTCGGATTGACGAGCCGTTCCAAGGCATACACCTCGGCGTTGTTGCTAGAAGGACGATTGCTGGTGGACTGTGCACTGGCGACCGAGCTGAAGCTGTTGAGAAAGGTCCCCAAACTGGGAGTGCTGCTGATGAAGCCGATGCCCGCAATCCACAGTTCATTGGCTTGGGTAGTGGCGGCGGTGGTGCCGGTGACCGGAGCGGTGCTGCTGCCGGTTGCACTTGCGGTTTGATCCAGCGGGCTGGCATCGAGGATGCCGGCATACTCGATGACCACTGCGGCGGAGCGCAGCGATGCCTGGCTGATAGTGACCACCTTGCCCGCGCCTGAAACGTTGGGCGCATACCAGATTTCCGTGGTCGTGCCATTGGTGTTGGTGGCCTGGGACGCACGCGACCAAGTCACAGTTCCGGTCTGCGCGATGCCGGTCACCCGGTTGGCGCTCGTGCCCCGGGTGGAAATCACCGCGATCAGGGTATTGCCGGCCACCGGGGTGTTGCCCAGCGTCACGCTGAACGAGGTTTGAGTGCTTGACCCGGTATTGCCGGTGGCGCTCTGCACCCGGGCTAGCGTCGCGCCGATGGCCACCGCCTGTGAACCAACATTCCGGCCCGCCAGATTGGCACTGCCGGTCACGGTGAGATTGGTGCCGTCCAGGCTGTTAGACACCACCATGCTGCCCGCTGGCGCCGCAGTCGTCCCGTCATAAGCCCGTGTGCCCGTCACTTGAATCGGTCGCGGTGTGATTGTGGCATTGGCCACGACCGGTTGCGCCGACAACACATAATTCACCGCGTTGGCCCCGCCAATCGCATAGCCGGTGGTGGAGACCGACTGGCTTCCCGCGTTGGCGCTGGCAAAGGTGCCACTGCCAGCGACCACGGTCACGACGTCGCTGCCGACCAGACCGGAAACCACGCCTCCTGTCAGAACGGCGGTGGGGGTGGCGTCATAAATTTTGTTAGCCGAGGTCACCCCGCTGATGGTCACCGTTTTCGGGTTCACGGTGTAGCCAAAGGCGCTTGAGTTGCTGCCGGTATACGTCACATCTCCCGGATAGATGGCGGTGAGTGCATGGCCGCCCACCGCGAGCGCGCTGGTGCTGAAGGTGGCGGTGCCTGAGCCAAGCAGGGGTGCCGTGCCTAGCACGGCGGTCCCGTCCTTGAAGGTGATACTTCCGGTGGCCGTGCTTCCGCTCCCCGTCACCGTCGCGGTGAAGGTGACCGTGGTGCCATAGGTGCCAGGAGTGCCAAGGGACGACGCCAGGGAAGTGGTGGATGGCAAAGCCATAGGAATGACACTGGCCTCGCCGGAGTTAGGGCTTTCGCCGCCGCCGCTACTGGTGGCGGATACCACATAATAATAGGCTGTGCCATTGGTCACCGCAGAATCCATATAACTCGTGCCGGTGGCGGTTCCAACCGTGGCGTAGGGCCCCCCGCTGGTTAGAGAACGTTTGACGTTATAGCCGGTCGCACCGCTGGAAGCGCTCCAGGTCAACCTGGCCGTGTTATTGCCCGGTGCGGCGACCAGATTGGTGGGCGGGCCCGTAACCGCGAGGCTCATTCCGAAGTTCTGGGCGACGCCCGAGTTGCCGTTGGTGAACGTCACCGTGTCGGCGTAAGATCCGGCAGTTAGAGTGTTGGCGTCACTGGTGATGGACCATGCCACCGTGGTGTTGGCACCCGGCGCGAGGGTGCCGGAACTCGCGGAAAGGCTCATCCAGGGTTGGGTGGTGGCGGCCGACCAATTCAGCGACGTGGCCCCGCTGTTGGTCAGCGTGAAGCTAACCGAAATCGGGGTGAACGGGCCGCCCGCGTTGCCGACCGCCGCAAAGGCGGGCGCCGACACCTGCAAATTTTCGACTGCACCGGCAAGGGCATTGATCAGGGAGGTTCCGTTGGGTGTGCCCCAACCGGTGCAGAGGTCGTAGCCGGTGACGGCGGAAAACTTGCTAGGACTGCTGGAGTTGAAATTGTTGCCGGTGGTGGTGTCATGAAAGGTGGAGGTGTAACTCGCCCCGCTGCCAATGGCATAGAGGGCGGGATTGAGAAAGCCGACGCTGGCGCGTCCGTTAGTCGCAGCCTGTTGGTTGACCAGCGCGGTGAAGCCCGCCCACAAGGGGGCGGCGCAACTGGTGCCGCCAAAAACGCCGGTGGTGGCGGTGGTGCCATTGTGATAGGTGACATAAACATTGTCACCGGTGAGGGCCACATCGGGAACATTGCGTTTGGTTGTGGACCCCTGGTTGGTGGCCATGCTGGTGGTTTGCTGCCAACTTGGAATTGCATAGTAAGTGCTGCTTCCGCCGCTGCTGCCCACATAACTGGTGCCCTGCAAACCCCAGTTCCAGACCTTTTCCGAGACAAACGCCCCGCCGGCTCCCGATGTTGTTAGAGTGGTGCCGCCCACCTCGGTGATGTTCGGACTATCCGAGGGGAAGGTGATCGAACCGGTGAAGGCATCCGAATCGCCAGTGGCGTTGAAGAACGACTGGCCCTGGGTGGCCATCTGTTGGAAAATCGCCTCGGCGCTGGGGTTGGTGCCGCCACCACCCCAGGAACAACTGAGCTGTTTGGACAGGTTGTCGGTGGCCATGCGATTGAGCAGATCCACCCATGGGCTTGGGTTGGGTGCCATGTAAACATAGATGGCCGAGACCCCCGGGGACATGGCCAACACCATTTCGATATCCAGACAGACCTCGCCATTGCCCGTGCCCGGAGTGCTCACGCCACCATCGACGGCCACGTTGATCAGCGGCACGTTCGGCAGACCAAACTGCGTCTTGTAGGCGGTGATGTCACTGGCATAGTAACCGTCAAATTGCAACAGGCCCACGCTCTGCCCCGTGCCGGTCAGTGCCGTGCCCGGCACGTAGGCCGCCCGGAAATCGTTTCCGGCATAGGCACCGCCTGGGGCCGATCCGGCGTTGGGAGTTGCCTTGGCGGTGGCACCGAGGGGTTTGATTTTGTGGTTTGGCTTGGGGATCGAGTAATTGTCCAGCCCGCTGATATGCAAGACGGGGACAGCCAGATCGAGCGAGGGTTCGGCGTCGGGCGCAAAAAACTTCCGTCCTTCCCGCGGGTGCGGGTAGCTGCGCATCGTCACATGGAAAGTTTTTTCGATATCCACGATGGAACCTTCCACGTCCAGGATCAGGCGATTGGGGTGGGTCACCGTGACCGTTAGGCCGTTGGCTTGCGCGAAATCCGCGACCGCCTGATAATCCGCCTCCGACGGGCCAAACCTCTCCGTAAACTGGGCCGGGGTGAGATAATGGCGGTAGTTCGGGTTGGCCGGATCATAAAGGTCGGCGATGAGGCTCTTGAGTTTGTCCGGATTGCGCAATGGCAACCCGATCGCCAAATTCACGCGCTGCGCGGCGGGCAGCCGCTCCACCGGACGCACGGCCGCCACGGCCGCCGGCACATGGCCATGCAATTGCTGTCCGGCAACCGCAAGCGCCGGTGCCGCAACAGTCAAAGCGAAGAGGACAACGACTCTTTGGAAGAGACGAATGGGCGATTGGGGACGCATACGCGAGGGTATTATAGAACCTAAGTTCTCAATTACCAGTAAATCCATAAATTTGCAAAAGGCTTGTGCGACCGGCGGCTGGGGCCTATCACAACGGCATGCCAATTGAGACCTCGCTCGTTTTGCTCAAGCCGGACGCCCTTGAAAAAGGGCTGATCGGTCAGGTTCTCGTACGGTTTCAGGCCGCTGGTTTTCAAATTCGCGGCCTCAAGATGATGCAACTTGGCGAGGACCTCCTGCGTGAGCACTATGCCCACATCACCCACCTGGCGGTTTTTCCACAACTCATCCATTTCATGAGCCAGACCCCGGTGGTGGCGGTGGCCCTCCAAGGGGAAGACGCCATCGCCAAAGTGCGCGAATTGCTTGGCCCCACGGATTCCAAAGCGGCGGCCCCCGGCACCATTCGCGGCGATTTGGGCGAAAACAAAATGATCAACGTCTGCCATGCCTCGGATTCCCCGGAGTCGGCAGCGGAAGAATTGCGGCGTTTCTTCAAGGACGGCGAGCTCTTCACCTACTGAGCCTCACTCCGGCTTGATCCAGATGTTGGCGAAGTCGATAGCGCCGCCGTGATGCTGCAAGGCGATCGCGCCGCGGGCCGGCACTCCGGGTAGCGTCGCGTGGTCGATGACCACCCGGCCGTTGAGTGAAACGGTGAGCACCTCGCCCTTGCATACGATCATCATGCGGTTCCATTCGCCGAGCGGACGGTCGGCCTTGACCTTGGGGGTGACCGCGGCACGGGTTTCCGCCGAACTGTCGCCAGCGGTGCGGTAGCCATAGACCTCACCGGAGCCAATCGGCCAGTTCCACAAATTGACCTGGCTCTTGGAGTTGCCGCGCAGATAGATGCCGCTATCGAGTTCCTCCACTTCGACGGTCTCGGCGGTGCCGTCGGCTTTCTTCTTGTCGGTGCCATCGGCGAGGATAAGCGGGCGTTGCATCAGCGGACCGCGGCCACTCCAGCGCCAATCCAACACCAAGGTGAAATCCCCATAGTCCTTTTCACTCCACAAGTCGTTGATTTCACCCTTTTTGCCGTTGTGTTTGAGAATGCCATTGGCTGCGGTCCAGTTGGATGGGTCGGTCGGGCCGTGCTTCCAGCCGGTGAGGGATTTGCCATCAAACAAGCGGGTGAAGCCGGCGGTCGTGACCTGCGTCTCGTTTGCCACGGGCGGAATCTCGGCAATCTGAATGTTGCGGAAGGCCACGCGATCGCCGTGGCCGAGCCAGGCAAGGTGTCCCGCGCGACGCTTCGCGCCTTGGTGCTCCGGAAACTGCTTGTTGATGTCATCCAGGTTGGTGCGCAGGATGATCGTGCCATTGAGTTCCACGAGAATGGCCGGCCCGATCACACTCACGCGCTGGCGGTTCCACTCACCCACCGGCTTGAGGCCGGTCTTGGCCGCCGGTGCCAGCGTGTAGAGCGAGCCATGAAATTGATAGTCCTTGAGATCCTTGTATTGCGGTGCCGTGTTGTCCAGAATCTGCAACTCCATCCCGGTGTAGGCGGAATCCCCCTGGCCGGGGTAGTGAATCCCCAGACCGTTGTTGGCCCCCGGCGTCAGCATAAATTCAAAATCCAGGATAAAACTCGAAAACGTCTCCTCGGTCACCAGATTCCGGCCCTGCGGCGTGCACACGATGGCACCATCTTCCACCACATAGCCCGCACCGGTCCAACCGGTGAGATCCTTGCCATTGAACAACGGACGCATCACCGGCTCCGCCGCTGGCACACTCACCTGCGCCGCAAGCATCAGCGCGGCTATCAGATAAAAATTCGGATTCATGATTTGAGAGGAGTTGAAGATTGGAAAATCATCAAACGGTCGAGGCTCCGGTGATATTTCATCCGCCTTGCCATTTCAGCGAGTGGAGCGGCGGCGCACGGTGTGGGCTGCGACTGCCGGCTGCCGCTCTCAGGCGCGCAGCCTGCTGCTAACGCATGTGAAAACGCGGCTGGTGAAGCCAACCGCCCCTCCGCCCACAGGCCGGCGCTGTCCGCAACCTGACCGCTGGGAAAACTACTCCTCCGCGTCGGCCAACAGCCGCCGCCGTTTTTCCGCAAACAGCAGGCGCACCACGAGGATGAGCTGCAGGATGCAGATCAGGGCCACTGCGGATTCCAATACGGGAGCCGGGCCGCGGTCACGCTCGCCGAACCAGAATTTGGGCAGGGCGGAGAGGTTTTCGAGGCCGCGGGAAGCACCTAACAAAGCGATCACGCCGGCGCCGATGATGCCATGCCAGCGGTTGCGCAGGGCAAACAAGCCGCAAATGATCAGGCCGCCGCCGAGCGTGAGCGCGCCGAGGAGAAAGCCAAAAGCGGCCGGTTTTTCCAGCACCTGCATGGCGGCGCAGCCCAAGGCGAGGATGGCCAGACCGGAGAAAAAGATTTGGAAGCGCATGGTGATTGAGGCGGCGGCGGGTTGCTTGTTGCGGACGAGGGTAGTCCAATGCTTTAAGTTAGCCAAGCGGGGAATGCCATTCTCCCAGATCGCCTCTCCTTGTTTGTAGCAGCCGCGCATCCCGGGACTTGGCAAGTCCCGCTCCCTGCGATAGACTCACCGCTGATGAACACGCTCTGGTGCAACGGCCAATGGGTGGATGCCTTGCCGGCGGCACCGCTCGATCGTGGCCTGACGCTCGGTTTGGGGTTGTTTGAAACTCTGTTAGGATTGGACGGAAAGGTCGTGTTTTGTGAACGCCATCTGGCGCGTCTTGGCGCGGGCTGCGCGAGGCTCGGTTGGGTGGCACCGCAGAACGAGTTTGCGGATTTGCCGGGGGCGATGGAGCGCTTGTTGCAGTGTTCAGGTTATGGCACGGGGCGCGCGCGCCTCCGCCTGGCGATTTCCGCAGGCACGGGTGCACTCGCCGATTTGACCAGAGGTGCGGATCGCATGGTCTGGATGGTGGCCTCGCCGGTGGCTGCGCCGCCTGTGAGTCAGGCGCTGGGGGTGTCCCCCTGGCCGCGCAATGAACACGGGGCGCTGGCGGGATTGAAATGTGCCGCGTATGCGGAAAACCTGTTAGCTCTCGATCACGCGCGGCGTGCCGGGTTTGATGAAACCGTGTTTTTCAACACCGCGGGGAAATTGTGCGAGGCGGCCACCGCCAATGTTTTTATTGTGAGAGATAGCGAGCTACGAACCCCGTCCCTCGCCTCCGGTTGTCTGGCGGGCATCACCCGCGAGGTGGTGATGGAACTAGCCGCGCAGCATGGGATCCCGTGTGAGGAAGTTCCGCTGCGGCAGGCGGATCTTGAGAGTGCGGACGAGGTGTTTCTCACCTCCGCCACGCGTGGGCCGGTGGCGGTGTCCGCGATTGGCGCAAGGACCTTGCCGCAACCCCGGATAGGCCCGCGCATCCGCGCCTTGTGGGAAGCGGAAGTGCGGCGCAAGATTCTTGCCTGAGCCGGAGTTTTTTCTTTAGTTCGGTGTGCCGGTTGCATACAAACTGGCAACCCTAACCCCAATCCCAACCAGTCATGCCACGTCCAGTCACACTCTTCACCGGCCAATGGGCCGACCTGCCGCTCGAACAACTCGCCCCGCTCGCCTGCGAGATGGGATATGATGGTCTTGAACTCGCCTGCTGGGGCGACCACTTCGATGTGGACGCCGCGCTTGCCAAGAAATCCTACGTGAAGGAAAAATGGGAGTTGCTCGCCGATCACGGCCTCACTTGCTTCGCCATTTCCAACCACCTCGTCGGCCAGGCGGTGTGTGACCTTATCGACGAACGCCATAAGGCGATCCTCTCGCCCGCGATCTGGGGCGATGGCAGTCCCGAAGGTGTTAGAAAACGCGCGGCCAAGCAGATGATCGCCACCGGCAAGGCGGCGCGTGCGTTTTTTGACGCCAAGCCCGGCCGCAAGAGCAAGGATGATTTTCCGGCTGTGGTCAACGGCTTCACCGGTTCATCCATCTGGCATTCGATCTATGCCTTCCCGCCCACCACGCAGGAGTTTTATGACAAGGGCTTTGCCGACTTTGCCAAGCGCTGGCTACCAATCCTCGACGCCTTCGACAAGGCCAACGTGAACTTCGCCCTCGAAGTGCATCCGACCGAAATCGCCTTCGACATCGCCTCCGCCAAGCGCGCGCTGGCCGCTGTGGGCAACCACAAGCGCTTTGGTTTCAATTATGATCCGTCGCACCTCGGCTATCAGGGCGTGGATTACGTGAAATTCATCCGTGAGTTTGCCACGCGGATTTTCCATGTGCACATGAAGGATGTGTGGTGGAGCCACGGCGACGGCACGGTCGGCGTGTTCGGGGGTCACACCAACTTCGGCGATGCCCGCCGGTTCTGGGATTTCCGTTCCCTCGGCCACGGCGATATCGAGTTTGAAGACATCATCGTCGCCCTCAACGACACCGGCTATCGCGGGCCGCTTTCCGTCGAATGGGAAGACATCCGCATGGACCGCGTGCATGGCGCGGCGGAAGCGTCGTCGTTCGTCCGCAGCGTGGATTTCCCGTCCAGCAACATTGCCTTCGACGCGGCCTTCGACAAAGCGAAGCAATAAGCAGGGAGCAGGCAACGCGGCTGCGCCAGCCAGAGTACCGCCATCTCTTCACCTTGGAAATTGGATATTGGACATTGGGCGTTGGACATTCAATCCGGCCAGGATTTTCAATATCC
>JBAXPF010000169.1:0-8804 GCA_037132955.1 Verrucomicrobiota bacterium
ATGAAATCAACGATTGCCGCAAGAACCACCATAGATGGAGCCGTTCTCCGAACTGTCCGGCTAGGGCAAGGTGACGGTGCCATGACCTTGCCTCCACCGGACGCCTCGGAGAGGCGTCCCTGCCATAAGTCTCGAACCCACCCGCTATAACCCGCGCAGTTGCCGGGTCACCGCCGCCACCGCCTCGGCCATCGGGAGGGTCCGCCCGGCCTCGGCTTCCAGGCTGGTCATGGCCACGCCGTCGATGCCGCACGGGGTGATGGCCAGAAACGGCGGCAGGCACTCGTTAGTGACGTTGAGGGCGAAGCCGTGCATGGACACCCACTTGCGCACGCCCACGCCGATCGAGGCGAGTTTGCGGTTGGCGACCCACACACCTGTTAGATCATCCCGGCGCCCGGCGGTGATGCCCAAAGTGGCGCAGGCAAGGATCAGCGCGTCCTCGATGCCGCGCAGATGCACATGCAGGTCGCGGCCGCGTGAGGCGAGGTCGAGAATCGGATAGCCGACGAGCTGGCCCGGCCCGTGATAGGTCGCCTGGCCGCCGCGGTTGGTTTCAACCACGGGGTGGGGGAGGGTTGTGGCATCGCGCAGTGAGGATTGATCCCTGAGCCGCCCGATGGTGTAGACCGGGCGATGCTCTAACAAATACACCAACTCCCCGCCGCCGCCATCGAGAATGGCCTCGACCGCCTGCTCTTGCAGGCGCAGCGCGTCCTGATAGTCTATCAAATCCGGGAGGTGGATGACGGGCAGCATCAATGGGAAACCGGACAGGCGCTCAGCGTGGTGAAGAAATCGTTGCCCTTGTTATCGACGAGGATGAAGGCGGGG
This sequence comes from Verrucomicrobiota bacterium, assembly GCA_037132955.1. Taxonomy (GTDB): domain Bacteria; phylum Verrucomicrobiota; class Verrucomicrobiia; order Verrucomicrobiales; family Akkermansiaceae; genus Luteolibacter. The sequence goes on from JBAXPF010000169.1 coordinate 835, forward strand.
AAATTTTCGACGGTGATTTTCCAGACCGCCTCCATGCCGAGTTCAGGGAAGGCGACAACTTCCTGGGACTTGATATGATCCTGGGCTAACAAGGCGGCAGGACCGCCGGTGGAACCCAGATAGAAGCCACCGTGATTTTTGCAGGCAGCGGTGACTTGTTGCGAACGGTTGCCCTTGGCCAGCATCACCATTGAGCCACCATGAGCCTGAAACAATTCCACATAACTATCCATGCGCCCGGCCGTGGTGGGGCCGAACGACCCGGACGGCAGGCCCGCCGGAGTCTTGGCCGGACCGGCGTAATAGACCGGGTATTTCTTGAAATATTCCGGGAGTTCGCCGGTGTCGTCGAGGATTTCCTTGAGCTTGGCGTGGGCGATATCGCGGGCGACGATGATGGTTCCTGTTAGAGAAAGCGCGGTGGTCACCGGGTACTTGTTGAGGGTGGCGAGCGTTTGCTCCATGCCGAGGTCGAGGTTGATCGGCACGCCCTTGAACTTCCAGTCGCGGAACCGCTCGGGGATGAAACGACCGGGGTTCTTCTCGAGCTTCTCGATAAAAATGCCATCCTTGGTGATTTTCGCCAGTGCCTGCCGGTCGGCAGAACAGGACACCCCGATGCCCACCGGACATGAGGCACCGTGCCGCGGCAAGCGGATGACGCGCACATCCAGCGCGAAATACTTGCCGCCAAACTGGGCACCGATGCCGATGTCTCGCGCCTCGACTAACAATTCTTTCTCCAGTTCAAGATCGCGGAACGCCCGGCCGTGCTCGTTGCCGGACGTCGGCAGCTCGTCGTAATAATGGGTGGAGGCGAGCTTGACGGTCTTGAGGCAGGTTTCCGCCGAGGTGCCGCCGATGACAAACGCCAGATGATAGGGAGGGCAGGCGGCGGTGCCCAGCGAGCGCATCTTTTCAACGCAGAACTCCTTGAAACGCTTCGGATTGAGCAGGGCCTTGGTTTCCTGATAGAGAAAGGTCTTGTTGGCCGAACCGCCACCCTTGGTGACGAAGAGAAACTTGTAGGCCGCGCCTTCGGTGGCGTAAATGTCGATTTGCGCCGGCAGGTTGGTCTTGGTGTTGACCTCCTCAAACATGCTGAGCGGGGCGGTTTGGGAATAGCGCAGGTTTTCCCGGGTGTATGTTTGATAGATTCCTTTTGATAGAAATTCCGCGTCATCGCCCGCGGTCCACACCTGCTGGCCTTTTTTGCCGACGATGGTGGCGGTGCCCGTGTCCTGGCAGAATGGCAGAATCCCGTGCGCCGCGATTTCGGCATTCTTGAGCATCATCAGGGCGACCATGCGGTCGTTCTCCGACGCCTCCGCGTCCTCGAGGATTGCCGCCACCTGGGCCAGGTGCGACGCGCGCAGGGTGAAATTGATTGCCTTGATCGCCTCGGCGGCCAGCAACGTCAAACCCTCCGGCGCGACCTTGAGCACCGGCCTGCCCTCAAACTCGCCGGGCGACACATGCTCCGCGGTGAGCAATTCATATTCAGTGGTGTCGGGGCCGAGTGGAAACGGATCTTGGTAGTGGAACGGTTTGTCAGACATGGCGTGGCTTGGAAGCCTAAGCGTGGTGCACGCATCCTGCAAACCGATTCCGCACGTCTGGCAAGGATGGCGCGGCGAATCGGAAAATACGCGCAGTTAGACAGGGCTGCCGGTTATTTCCGGACATCCAGACACACCAGATGGCCATCCGAGTTGCGGACATAGATCCGGCCGTCGCTCAGGACAGGCATGGTCCAATAGCGACCGTCAGCCACCTGGGTTGCGGAAATTTCCTTATATGCGGTCGGCGTGGCTTCCACGATGGCGAGACGTCCGGATTCACCGAGCACGATCAACTTGTTGCCAGCGGCCATCAGTGCACCTTTCTGGGGGGATTTTTCAGTCCATTTTTGCGCGCCGGTTTTCCAGTCCAAACAGACCAAGCGGTTGTCATCGAAGCCATAGAGAAAGCCATCGATGAGAACCGGGGCGCTCATATGAGTCCGCATGAGCTTGTTTTCCCAGACCATTTTGGGTTCGGTGCCGGCAAAGTCCACCACGGATGCGCCGCGGCCGTATCCTGAGGTGATGAGCACCTGGGAGCCGGAGACGAGCGGGTCCGCAATATTGGCGTCGTGTTCCGTCTGCCATGGATACGACCAGAGCACCTTGCCGTCAGCCGGAGCCACCGCAGTGATGCTGTTCTTGGCGAAGAGCGCGAGGCAGGTTTTGCCGTTATGCTCGAAGGGCACCGGTGTCGCATATCCGCAGGTGTCATCCGCGCTGTTCCAGAGCGCTGCCCCGGTGTCCTTGTCATAGGCCATCCCGTAACGGCCCGCATTGAAGATGACCGCCTGGCCCTGAATCAGAGCCGAGCTGGAAAACCCCCAGGTGGGTGCCTTGCGTTCCAACTCCTTGTTCCAGATCACCTTGCCGGTGTCGGCATCGAGACAAATCACCTTGCCGCTCTTGCTAACGAAATAAACCTTGCCGCCATGGACGCTAGGCGTCCCGCTGCAACCGCCCGAATAATACTTTGGAGCCAACGGTTCCGGATACTCATGGCGCCATACTTGCTTGCCAGTTGCCGCGTCCAGACAGACTACTGCATCGGTCACCTTGTTGAAATTGCCCGCGGTATAGGCTTTGCCGTTAGTCACCGCCACGGCGGAATAGCCGGCCCCAACCTCCGCTTCCCATGCGACCTTGCGCGCACTCACCGCGGCAGGCTCCAAGGTGGTTTCCTTGCTGATGCCATCATGGTTCGGGCCCCGCCAATTCGGCCACTCACCCGCCACCGCAAGCGATGCTGTTAGAAAAAGGGTTGCCGTTATGACCACCGATCTGGAGTTGAATTTCATGGATCTCATCTGGTTAGATTTGTTGGGAGCTGGTTGGTTGCACGGCAGGGTCACTTCTTACTCTCTGTGGCGGGCTTTGCCAAGCTGACTCTGCGGTCCTCGGAGATCATTTTCATGGCCACCGGGCCAAGCCGGGGATCCTCGCCCGGAACGAGAAATATCAGCATCCGTACATCCTGTTGCTGCTCCCAGACGGCCGAGTAGATCGGGACCGTGGGTTGGTCGAAGAAGAATAGCTGCGCCTCCATGTTGCGGCTCGCCCCCCCGGGATTTGCTAACACAGGGGTCCATGATGCGGGCAGGACCACGGTTTTTTTCTCGCACACGAAGGCCAGCTTCTTGCCGGACGCGTTGATGAACCGGATGCCGCCCCATGGAAAGTCCGCGGTGTCATCATCTAACACGAACAGGCGCAGGCCGGTGGCGGCTTTTTCATCCGGCAATAATAACAGCAGGGGTTGTTTGTTACTCGGCGGGATGAGGATTTGACTCGCGGCGGGTTTGCCATCCTTGTCGGTCTTGTCGAGTGCCTGAATCACGACGGGCTTGTCTCCCGCCACCACATGATACGGTTTGGTGCGCTTGGACGGATGCATCGCCTCGATGGTGACACTGCTCTTGGCGTCGACGATCGCCAGCTTGCGGCCGGCGATTTCATCATTCCATGCCAGCACCCGCAGCGGAATGGCGTGGAGCGCTTGGCTCAGCAACAGCGTGGTGACAATCACCGCGCACAGGCGGCTGCATGGGGCGGGGACTAACAGCGGGTACTTCATGAAAGGATGATTTCAAAGGCCCACCTCGGATGGGGCAAGGTAACGGAACGCCATGATTGAAAACCTTCTGCCAAACAACAGGTTGGTTGAATTCAGGCTCGCGATGGCCGTGTGTGCCGGATTGATGGCATCGACAAACTCCGGGATGCGCTGCACCACCGCCTCACACCATGCCGTGGCCACCACCTTGCCTGAGGCATCCTTCGTCTCGCCATAGCCGCGGATGGTGAAAGTGTCGGAGCGGAGGGTCATCACCGGCGCGATGGATTGCAGCACGTCCGCTTGTGTTAGATAGCCGGGGATGCCGACACCTGTGTTGGTGGGAACAATGTTGGCTTTGCTCTCGGCCGGATAGCCGGCGGTATCGAAGGTGTCATAGAGCGCGGCTTTGTTGACCGCAGCGTCATCGATGGCCGTCTGAATGGCCCCTTTCAAACCCAGGGTGGAGGTGTCTATGCGCCGGTTGACAAATTCCGCAAGGGAGAGGAACGGGCCGCGTTTCTTGATCTGCAGGACAAGCTTCTTGGCGAGGTCGGCCACCTGGGTATCGCTGAGGGAGCGGAAGCCGAGCCAGCGGTTGTTTTCGGTGCCGACGGGGTTGCGTAACCGGGGGTATGGGGTATTGCCCGTGGCGGCGGCTTTGTTCACCGGCTTGGCCGCGGTCTTCGGGTTTTCGATGATATCGAACGCAACGTCCCGCATCCCGCTCAGGAAGGCGGTCCATGCCTTCTCGCTCGTGGAGTTAATATTGAAGGCCCCATCCACCTGAAGGTGTGCGGCAATCTGCAGGCAGCCCTGGGGACTGAGCAGGTCCGTCTTGAGGGCGTCCGCCGTGATATTGCCGGAGTGAAACCGCATGCGCGGGTTGCGCAGTGGGTTGTTAGCCGGATCATCAATGAATTTTTGCAGGGTCGTCTTTAAATCCTGGCTGACCACGGCGATGTCCTTGTCCCAGACGGTCGGGCTGCCCGTGATCGTGCCCGGTTGCAACTTGGGCGCAGCCCCACTGAAAAAGAAGGAATCCCAGAGCGTCTCGTTGGCCAGATACGAGTAGTCGTAAACCGGCATTTCGGCGCGGGTGTATTGCGCCGCGGCACCCGGTATGCTTACCGTTTCGGTGGGAATTTTATCCGCCACCTTTTCCCGTTTCAGGTAAGCGCTGGCCCAACTGTTGGCAAACTGGTTGGCCGTGGAATAGGAAGTGCCGGCAAAATCCGCGTGCTGCAGGGCCGCCAGCGAGAGCAGCGGCGCACGCGGGACATCGAAAAACGCAAGGTGGGTGACGCCGCTGCCTGAGCTGTTAGTGGCGCCATAGTAGGCGTTTCTGCCCGCATTCGCGGTTTGGATGACCTGGTTGAAGCTGGAGAGCTGGGTCATCCGGGTTTCATAGTGAGGACCGGCATAAAAACTCCCCGTGGTGAGGTAGCGGTTGACATGGGCTTGGCGCGGATTGGTCGTAAAGACCAGATCGGCCTTGCGGTAGGCGGCCGCATCACTCGCGACACGGTGATAGGTCTCGAACATGCCGAAGGGCTGCCGGATCGCCGGGTTGGACACCTCGGCAAACGACATCTGACTGGAGTTCAGGGTCTCCGTGGCACCAGAGTTGGTGAAGTTGACGGTCTGCACATCGGTCACCGCCTGGCCACGATCGGCGTCCCCCGGGTCACTCAATTTGGCGCGGGTGGCATCTTCCAGGCCGATGCCGAATGGGTAGACCCCGGCGGCGGAGAAGGACATCTGGACGGATTCCGCTGGTGTCAGCACCCGCGTGATGCCGTAATTGAAGACCGCATTGCGCATGGGAATGGCGAAACCGCCCCGCAACGAGAGTTGGTCCACGCTTTCCACCGGTCGCAGATAGAGGGTGCGATTACGGATCGACTCGGCGATCAAGAGTTCCTTGGCCACCGGGCTGGCAGGCGCGAACACCCGGACCTCGCCCGGTTGGAAGCGGATGGATTTGCCGGTGACGGCGGTGCCGGTGCCGTTGGGCGTGATGGAAAAGAAAAAATAGGGATTGACCGATCGGCCGTGGTTAACCGAAACAAATTGCTTGGTGAGCAAACTTGCCATATGCAAGCCGGCCGAGCCCGTCTGCTTGCCATCCTGATAGAACGTCCAGTTCGGATAGTGAGCCGCGTCCATCCATTGATACAAGACAGCACCCTCGATTTCCAAGGCGACGTTGTAGGGGTTCCAAAGGGTTACAATAGGCGTTAGAATGAGCCGGATTTCGTTCTGGGTGGCCCCCTCTGCGGAAAGCCCCATGCTCAGAACAAACAGCATGCGGTCGAGCACCGGCCGGTAGCTGGTCTGGGATTTTTTGGCGGGAGGCGTGGCACAAGGACTGACATACTGGCCGTTGATAGGCGTGGGTTGCTTGAGTGCCACGTGGTCCATCCCGCGCTCGAAAACCGTGGGCCCATCGGCTGTGCTGTAAAGATGATAAGGGGTGCGATAGAACGAGCGCAGGGCGGTGAAGGTGGGCACGACGGCGGCAGGAAATTCATAGACTGTGTTAGCCGGGGAGAAATTCAGGTCCACATGTACGCTGCCGGAATCGGTGAGCGGCTTGAACAGGGGGCGTTCGCCCTTATAGCTGGGCGGCGTGGTGACCTTGGGGAAGCTCACGGCACGGAAAGGATTCTTGAAAGCCCCCCACTTGTCCTTGAGAAACTCCGCATCCGACATTTCAAAGCCGAGACTGAGGTCGGTCTTGAGGCCGCCGTTGACGCTGTCGGTCAGCAATCCGAACCCGTTCGCAGTGAAGTGGGCCCCTTCCGGAATGGCGGGCCGGGCTTTCCACAGCGCGGTGTCGATTTGAGCCTGTCCCATGCTGAGCACGCGGCAGGCGCGCTGGTTCCAATCTGCGGTGGGTTGCTTGAAGCTGTCGGACTTGGCCATGGACGGTCGTGGCTGGATATGCAGATCCACGTTGGCAAGGCGCTGGGCGAGTTCCGGTCCACCCACGTTGATTTTGGCTTTGGTGGCGTCCTGCACGATGGCCCACGCCAGTGCTCCTCCATAACGCGCCCCATTGTCGATGTCCACCGACGATCCGGACTGAAGAAAGCCATCGGACTTTTCCGTGAACAAATCGATCGGTTTGGCCAACTTGCCGGTCTTGACCCAGTTGAGCGTGGTCAGTTCGCGCGAGTCGCAGCCACAGGCGAGCCAGGTGACGAATTGTTGGGATTTCCTGGTGTAATCCGGCGCGCTCGCCGTGGGATTATCCGCGAGTTTGGGCGACCATGACTTCCAGATACCGACGGCATACGGGTGCTTTGCACCATCGAGGAATGAGCCGTCCACCGTGATTCTGCGGTCATCTCCCGCTGCTTTCTGCAGCTCATTCAAGGCCAGCATGAGGGCGAGGCGGGCATTAGCGCGGGCGTTGGCCATGGCCTCGCCTTGGGTTGAGGAGCGCAGAGCCACACTGGAGAGCGACAACAACCCGACCGCCAACAGGGTCAGCAGAATCATCAGGCTAAGTGTGACCGCCAAGGCAAAGCCACGATCTCGTCTCCGTCTGGGCAGGGGCGAGGGGTCAGCGGGGTGCCGGGGGGTCATCAGCATACTCTGTGGGCGGTATCTTGCCGCCGGCCGGGCAAAGTGCAAACCCTAAGATTATTACTTGATCTCGGTGATGTGGATGTTGCGAAAGAGGCATTGTCCACCGCCGGGAACTTCTGCCTGCAAGCAGATGAAACTCTCCTTGGGCCCTTCGAGACCGTCGGCCTTCCACGCCGGCTTGCCATTCATTTCCAATGCGATGGAGGTGCCACGCACGGTGAGTTTGAATGAGTTCCATTCACCATTCTTGAAGAGTCCCTGGCTTTTTGCGCCTTTGAGGCCATCGACGTTGCCCTCGTCACCTTTTCTGAGGTTGACCTGATAGCGGTTCGGCCATGCCGCGTTGGCAGGGATGGCGTCATAATGGAAATAAACCCCGCTGTCCCAGTTGTCGTCTTTGAGGGATTTCCAATCGAACTCGAGCACGAAGTCCCCATATTTCTTCTTGGTCTGGACCACTCCGTTGCCCCCCTTGATGAGAACGCTGCCGTCCTGCACGACCGCTTCACATTGGATCACGTCCCACGCGTCGAGCGCCTTGCCGTCGAACAACGACACCCGTTTGGCGTCGTCCGCTGCAAAAACCGGGATTGAGAGAGCACCCAGAAGCGCCGCACAGCAGCAGATAAGGTTGGTTTTCATGTGGGCTCTTTCCCTATCGCGAATTGGCAAGCCGGTCAAGAAATTTGCCTTGCCAGCGTGTGACGGGCACCGTGAACGCGGGGTGGGCGATCAGGTGAAAATTGCGCTTGCGGCGG
>JBAXPF010000170.1:0-8781 GCA_037132955.1 Verrucomicrobiota bacterium
AACTTTACCCCACGCCATGAGTGCCTTCACTCCGTTTGCCCTGTTAGCCAATGCCACCAGCCTGCCGTGGGCGGGGGTGCCGGCGTGGCCGGTGGCGGATTTCATCCGGGCCACCGGAGCCGAACTCACCCGCGGGGCACGCCTGTGCGCGTTGTTTGGCGTGCCTGAGGGCGAGGCGGTGCAACTGGTGGCCGTACTGGCCTTTGATACCGACAGCACGCTGGCGGTCGGGCGCAGCACACCCATGAGCGGGGCGTATCCGTCGCTCACCGCGGACCATCCGCAAGCGCACTTGTTTGAGCGCGAGATTTGGGAGCAACACGGTCTAACACCCGCTGGCCATCCGTGGCTCAAGCCGGTGCGGCGCACGGCTGGCGACGCGCCCGCCAACGGTGAGTTTTTCCGCGTCGCTGGCGGCGAGATCCACGAGGTCGCCGTCGGACCGGTCCACGCCGGTATCATCGAGCCGGGACATTTCCGCTTCCAATGTGCGGGCGAGGAAGTGTTGCATCTTGAGATTGCGCTCGGCTATCAACATCGCGGCATTGAAGAGGCGCTCAGTGGCGGGCCGCATCGGGCGACCCTCATCCAGATGGAGACCATCGCCGGGGATACGACGATTGCCCACGTCACGGCCCACGCCACCCTGATGGAGGCACTTGGGGGGACTGAAGCGCCATTGCGCGCGCAATGGCTGCGGGCCATCGCGATCGGACTCGAACGCTTGGCCAATCACTGCGGTGACCTCGGCGCGCTCGCCAACGACGTCGCGTTTCTGCCCACCTCGTCGGCCTGCGGCAAACTCCGCGGCGACTTTCTCAATCTAACGGCCATGCTGTGCGGCAACCGCTTCGGCCGCGCACTGGTGCATCCAGGCGGCTGCCGGCACGACCTCGAACCCGCGCTGGCAACTCAAATGTTAGAGAAGTTGCTCCCCACCTTGACCGACACCGCGCAGGCTATCGCATGGCTGTGGGATTCCGCCTCGGTGCGCTCGCGCTTTGAGAACGTCGGCTGCGTTTTCCCGGCCCAAGCCACCGAGATTGGCTTGGTCGGTCCCGCCGCCCGCGCCTGCGGTTTGGTGCGCGATGTGCGCTACGATCATCCGAGCGGCTGGTATCGCTTCGCCCAAGCGCCGGTGACGGTGTGGCCGGGAGGGGATGTGTTTGCCCGGGCTCGCGTGCGATCGTTGGAAATCCAGCGCTCGGGCGAATTTCTCAGCGCCCAACTCCCCTCCCCTCCCGATGGCGACCGGTGCGGCGAGTTGGCGCCGCCCGCGCCGGACACGCTGGCCGTGGCCCTGGTTGAAGGCTGGCGCGGCGAGGTCTGCCACGTGGCTCTAACCGATTCCGCCGGGCGCTTCCGGCGTTACAAAATCACGGATCCCTCGTTTCACAACTGGAGCGGCCTGGCCCTCGCCTTGCGGGGCACCGCCATCTCGGATTTCCCCATCTGCAACAAGAGCTTCAACCTCTCGTATTGCGGCTTCGACCTGTAACCCGCACCCACCACCATGTTTCTAACTGATACCCTGCTGCACCGCCTGCACCGCGGCTGTGAGACCATGGCCTATCCGAACGGTCCGGCCCCCGCGTTGCCCGCACGCCACGGCGGTGCGCTGCAGGTGGACGGTGCCAAATGCCCTGACGGCTGCCACGCCTGCGTGGCGCTGTGTCCGACCCAAGCCATCACCCGCGATTTTGGCTTTCCCGTCGCGCTGGATCTGGGGCGATGTGTGTTCTGCGCCGCCTGCGTGGAGGGTTGTCCAGAGCATGCCATCACCCACAGCGGTGACCACCGGATGGCCGCTCGCCACCGCGACGACCTCGTGCTCGGCGCAACCGGCCACGAACAAGTCCGCCTCACCGCCGCCCTCAACACGAAATTGCGCAATCTTTTCGGCCGCTCGCTGCGCTTGCGCCAAGTCAGCGCCGGCGGTTGCAATGCCTGCGAGGCGGACACCAACGTGCTCGGCACCATCGGTTGGGATCTGAGCCGTTTCGGCATCCAGTTCGTCGCCTCGCCGCGGCACGCCGATGGCCTGCTCATCACCGGTCCTGTGAGCAAGGCCATGGAACTCGCCCTGAAGAAAACCTATGATGCGGTGCCGGACCCGAAAATCGTCATCGCCGTGGGCGCCTGCGCAATTGCCGGCGGCCCGTTTGCCGGGCATCCGCAGGTCCATGACGGAGCCAGTTCCATCGTTCCGGTCGATCTCTTCATCCCCGGTTGCCCGCCGCCTCCTCTAACCATTCTGGAGGGTTTGTTGCGATTGTTAGGCCGGCTGGAAAAATGAGGGGCGGGTGGAGGCTAACTTTTCTTGACATTATGGGGGTTATTTGATTTCTGGGCTGCACGCGGATGGCGAAACGCAAGCTGGCGATAGAGAAGGTGAGACGTTTGGAGGCCCGAACCCAGGTGATCCAATGGGCTGGTCGTGGGGTGTTCGTGGTGGCGTGCCTGGCGATGGGGTTCGTGGTGGTGGCCACGGCGCTGCCGCAGAAGCGCAAATTGAACGAACTTGAAACCAAGTTGGAGAAAGCGCAGGCGCGGGAGCAGGAGGTGCTGAGCGAGCGTGAGTGTTATGAAATCGAACACCGGGCACTGCAGGAGGATCCGGCGTATTTGGAGATTCACGCCCGCGACCGGCTGAACTATTACCGGGAGGGCGAACGGGTGCTGAAATTCCGCAAGTCGCAATGAGAGCGGTGGCATTGAGGCTTGGCTGAGGCCCTGGGCTTTGTCAGGGTAGCCGCATGCGCAATGACATTGAGCGGGTGTTGATCGATGAGGTGGTGATCGAAAAGCGACTGGATGCGATGGCCGTGGAAATCGAGCGGGATTTTGCGGACGGCACACTGGTGGTGATCATTTTGCTCAAGGGTGCCCTGGTGTTTGCTGCGGATTTGTTGCGGCGGGTGTCACGCCCCCTCGAAATCGAATGCCTCAACGTCGCAAGCTATCATGGTGCCACCCGCAGCAGCGGCACGGTGGATTTCCTGGACCGGCATTTCCCCGAGGTGCGCGGGCGCCACGTGCTTTTGTTAGATGACATTCTGGACACAGGCCGGACCCTGCATGCGGTAAGCGCACGACTGCGGGAGGAGGGGGCGGCAGCGGTGCACATCGGAGTGCTGCTGGCCAAGGACAGGCCGCGCGCGGAGAAGGTAACGGTGGATTATGTGGGTTTTGAAATCGGCGATGAGTTTGTGGTGGGCTATGGGCTGGACTACATGGGGAAGTATCGCAACCTGCCGTTTGTTGGCGTGCTCAAGACGGGTAGCAATTCCCAACCTCCAACCATCGAATGAAGAAAGCGGCTTATGTGTGTCTGCCGGACATCTATTTGACGAATCGGGCTGGCAATGACCGTTTAAGTGGAGGGCGTGACATCCACATTCCCGCTTGCGCTTATGAAACAGGGGCTATTTCCTAGCAATTCTCTCCCAGATGCCGCCCGTAAAAGGCCGTCTTTGCAACGTTGTCTTCAAGGACACCTTATGGGAGCACTGGGGGTTTTTCTAACATCCATCCCGCCCCCTGTCTGCGGCGGCATTTTGGATGACGCCCTGGCCGGACCGCTCAAGAACTCGCCTGAAATCGTGTTTTGCACGCGCAGCCGCTACGACGACGGCCACTGGTATGCCAATATCGGGTATTACTGCGATGACTCTGGCAAGAAGGCCTATGCCGGCAATGGCCAACCCGACCAAGGGGTCCTCTACCGTTACAACTTGCGCACGCGGGTGAAGACAGTGCTGTTCGACGCCCGGGGCGGCAGCATCCGCGACCCCCATGTGGACTATGACGGCCACACGCTGCTGTTTTCCCACCGCCCTGCCGGGACCGACTTCTATCATCTGTATGAGATGCAAGCCGATGGCACAGGGCTCAGGCAACTCACCGATGGCCCGTGGGATGACATCGAGCCCTGTCGCCTGCCGGACGGCGACATGGTGTTTGTCTCCACCCGCTGCAAACGCTGGGTGAGCTGCTGGTACACCCAAGTCGCCACGCTTCACCGCTGCAAACCGGACGGCTCCGGCATCGCCGCGCTTTCCGCCAACATCGAACATGACAACACCCCCGCCGTCATGCCCGACGGTCGCCTCCTCTACATGCGCTGGGAGTATGTCGACCGCTCCCAGGTCGAATACCACCATCTTTGGACCATGAACCCGGACGGCACGGCCGTAACCGTCTATTATGGCAACATGCACTCGTGGACGCTCATGATCGATGCCCAACCGGTGCCCGGCACCACCGACATCATCGCCAGTTTTTCGCCCGGTCACGGTGCCAACGAACACGCCGGATTTGCCACCCTCGTCTCACCGCTGCAAGGACCGGACGATGTTCCCTCCGCGCACCGCCTCAGCGACAAGGGCCACATCCGCGACCCTCAAGCGCTCTCGCCGGATCTTTTTCTCATGGCCCGCGACAAACAAGTCATCCTCATGACCCGCGACGGCAAGGAGCAGGCGGTCTATACCGATCCCGACGTGGCCGTTCACGAGCCACGCATCCTGCACTCCCGCCCGCGTGAGCCGGTCGTCGCCAGCCAGTTGAAACCCGCCACCGATACCGGCCAGTTCGTGGTTACTGACGTTTATGCGGGCCGCAACATGGTCGGAGTCAAACGCGGCGACATCAAACAACTCCTGGTGTTGGAACCGCTGCCAAAGCAGGTCAACTTCAGCGGTGGCATGGATCTAACATCCGACCACGGCTCCTTCAACCTCGAGCGCGTGCTCGGCACCGTGCCCGTCGAGGCGGACGGCAGCGCCTCATTCATCGCACCTGCAGGCCGACCGCTGTTCTTTGTTTCGTTGGATGCCAATGACCTGTCGGTGAAACGCATGCAGAGCTTCACCAATGTGATGCCGGGTGAAACCTACACCTGCATCGGCTGCCATGAGGAACGCGCCAGTGCCCCCGGCACCGGCCAGCGCAAAGGAACCTTGCTGGCGCTGCGGCGGACACCGTCGGTCATCCGGAAATTTGAGGGCCAGCCGGACGTGCTGGATTTCCAGCGCGACATCCAACCCATTCTCGACCGCCATTGCGTCACCTGCCACAACCCGAAAGACCGCGCGGGCAATCTCAATCTCATCGCCGCCCAGACGCCGCGCTTCTCCAACGCCTATATCGCGCTGCTCACCCGCCGCGAGGTGATGGACGGCCGCAACGGACTGGGCAACCAACCACCGCGCAGCATCGGCAGCGCCGCCAGTCCATTGTTAGGCCGGCTTGCCGGGGGGCATAAGAAAGTCCGTGTCTCACCTGATGAATGGCGCCGGGTCTGGCTCTGGATCGAAGCCGGAACCCCTTACGCCGGCAGCTATGCCGCCTTGCGCAACACCGAGGAACAACAATACTACAGCCATGCGGGCAACAAGATCTTCGGCGAGTGCCGCGAGGTTCTCGCACGCCGCTGCGGCGAGTGCCATCACAACAGCGCCGAGCGCAATCTAACCGCCTTGCCCTTCGACTGGGGCCTGCGCCGTGAGAAGGAACGCGCGTTGGCAGGATGCCCTACCGGCCAGCACGAGCGCATCCTCCTCCCTAACGATCCGGTCCGCATGTTCGATGCCGCCATGCTGGTCAATTACACCCAACCCGAGTCCTCGAGCCTCCTCCTCGCCCCGCTTGCCAAAGCGGCGGGCGGCTACGGGCGTTGTGGCAAGCCGGTCTTCACCGACAAGAGCGACCCTGACTATGCCACCCTGCTCGCCTCTATCAACAACGGCAAGTCGCTCTATGATGCCCGTCCGCCGTGGGGCACCCCCGGTTGGAAACCCAATTTCCAATATCTGCGCGAGATGAAGCGCTTCGGACTGCTACCCGATTCCTACGACCCCGCCAAAGACCCGTTTGACCCCTTTGCCATGGACCAGGCCTACTGGCGCTCGCTCTGGCCGCAACCGGCACACACCCCCTGAAAACCATCATCCTCCACCCAAAGGTGAAAGCCGCGGTCTCAAGCTCAGAATGAAAATCCACACTGATACCAATCCCAAATACCTTATGAAACCCACATTATTGTTAGTCGCCCTGTGTGCCGGGATTCTGCCCGTGCTCAGTGAATCCGTGCTGGCCGCGCCAAGCGCTGCTGAACAACCGCTCCAACAAGCCGGCAAGAACCCGCTGAAGGTGTTCATCCTGGCCGGGCAATCCAACACGGAAGGCCAGTCAGTGGTGGATCTGACCGGCAAGGATTACAATGAGGGCCGCGCCACGCTCGCCACGCTCATCAATGACCCGGTCAAGGGCACGATGTTCAAGCATCTCAAGACAGCCAACGGCAAGTGGGCCGTGCGCGACGACCTGAGGGTCCGTTAGCTTTGTGCGCAAGCCAGAGGATTCGCCCAACCCCAGCCACGGCCACCACGAATTCGGCAACGCCGTAACGTATTTCCTGGCCGGCGACGCCCTGGGCAAGGGGCTGCTGAAACTGTTGCCGAAATAATCCTTATACTCGACATCCAAAGGGTTTATGGGAACTCTGCACCCGTCAGGACGGCGGCCGCCGCATCTGGCCTGAGCCTGAGTGCCGGATCCATTCACGGGTATCCGACCGGATGCAACAACCGAACCAAAGATGAACATGACAGCTGGATTAATTGTGTTAGGAATAATGCTGACCGTCGCGACTGGCCAAAACGCCGCCGCAGCGGATCCACCGTTGGTGCCGCCGGATCTAACTGATTCCAAGCCGGCCGCTCCAGTGCTCAAGGCGGAGTCGTTCCGGCACTACGTCGAGACCTTCAATGCGCACGACGACGAGCTTTACAAGAACATCTATCCGAACTCCGCGGCGTGGGATTTCCTCAAGGACAACATCCCGTTGCTCAACTGCCCGGACGAGGATGTCCAACGGACGTATTATTTCCGGTGGTGGACCTATCGGAAACACATCAAAAAAACACCCGCGGGATTTATTGTCGACGAGTTTCTGCCGAACGTCGGCTGGGCCGGCAAATTCAATTCGATCAGTTGCGCCGCGGGGCATCATATCTACGAAGGCCGCTGGCTGCGCGACCCGAAGTTCCTCGACGACTACGCGTGCTTCTGGTTTCGCGGTGGCGGGGATCCGCGCAACTACAGCTTCTGGGCGGCGGACGCAATGTGGGCGCGCTCACTTGTGACCGGCGACACGGGGCTGGCTATCAATCTGTTGCCGGAGCTGATCCGCAATTCCGAGGGCTGGGAGAAATCCCGGCGCGATCCTAACGGATTGTTCTGGCAGGAGGACGGACAGGACGGCATGGAGGTGTCTATCGGCGGCAGCGGCTACCGCGCGACGATCAACAGCTACCAATATGGCGACGCGCTGGCGATCGCGCGGATTGCGGAGTTGGCGGGCAAACCGGACATTGCAGGCGCGTATCGCGCCAAGGCGGCGGCGCTCAAGCAACTGGTGCAGGACCGGCTGTGGGACAAGGACGCGGAATTTTTCAAAGTCCTGCCGCGCGGCAACTCTGGCAAATTGGCGGATGTGCGCGAGCAACATGGTTTGACGCCGTGGTATTTCAACATGGTCGACCCGCAATTCAATGTCGCTTGGAAGCAGCTCATGGATCCCAAGGGGTTCTATGCTCCCTTCGGCCCGACCACCGCCGAACAACGGCACCCGAAATTCCAGATCGCCTACAGCAACCATGAATGCCAATGGAACGGCCCGAGCTGGCCATACGCCACCTCTGTCACCCTGACCGGCCTCGCCAATCTGCTCAACGGACCCCCGCAGACAATCATCAGCGCCAAAGACTATTGCGAGGTGCTCAAGATTTATACCAAGTCCCACCAGCTCAAGCTCGACGACGGCCAGGTCGTGCCGTGGATCGATGAAAACCTCAACCCTAACAATTGCGACTGGCTCTCGCGCACACGGCTCAAGTCCTGGAAGAACGGCACCTGGGATGCCGGCAAAGGCGGCAAGGAACGCGGCAAGGATTACAACCATTCGACCTACTGCGACCTCGTCATCAGCGGACTCATCGGCCTGCGCCCGCAGCCGGGCAACAGCGTCGTGGTCAATCCTCTGGTGCCGCCCACATGGGATTGGTTCTGCCTCGACCAAGTCCCGTATCACGGGCGCCTGCTGACGATTCTCTGGGACAAGACCGGCGGGCACTACGGCAAGGGCAAGGGCCTGCGCGTGTTCTCCGATGGCAAGGAAGTGGCCACATCTGACAAAATCGGACGCCTGACAGGAACTTTGCGACCGGCACCTTGATGATTCGACCAAAGGATTTCAACCACTGAGGGCACTGAGGGCACTGAGGGCACTGAGGGCACTGAGATCACTGAACCTGAATCCGAAGTAGAATTCCTAAAATGGTGGAGGGAAACCGCGGATTACACGGCTCAGACCTCACTAAACGGCCTCGAATTTGACGAAGGGGTGAACAAGTTCAGCTCCTCCAAATTCGCGGGTTTGTGCGAACTCCTGGTTTGTGAGTTTTCCAGGCGCATCGGTGATGCGCCCGCCATTTGTTCCTTGCGGATGAGGCGCCTCCGCAGACGGCGGCCGCTGCAATCTGGCAGGGTGAGTCCACCGGTGTTCCCGCCATCGAACCGCTCCACGATGCCTTTGCGGAGTTTAGGAGTTTGGGCGCATGCCATGCGTGCGCGAAACCACCAGCACCCCCCCCTGATGATACCGATGAAACGGACGGGGATTGTTCCCAGAGACGGAGACGAAGACATCAGTGTTCTTATTCATAATGCCAGCCATTATGTTGTTGACAACCGCAAAATAATGGGTTTGTTTGCATG
>JBAXPF010000171.1:0-8620 GCA_037132955.1 Verrucomicrobiota bacterium
CCTTGAGAAGGCTGGCGGTGATGTCCGTGGCGTCCTTGGTGTAAAGCAGGAACGGCACCTGTGAGGTGCTCAATCCGGATTTGTCGAAAACGTAATCGAAGTTATCGGCTTTCGCGTGTTCTTCCACCAGCTTGCGGATTTCCTCGAGGATGCCTTTCATGCGCTGGAGCATTTTCTCGTTAAGCATCTGGTTGCGGCGTTGGAGGAACTCCCGGCGCTCGCGGTCCAAGGCGATGCCTTCCTGTTGCTGCATCTGCCAGTCTTTGAAGAGCGCCTGTTTTTTCGAGTCATTGATGGCGGGGTCATCGAGCTGTTTGCGCAAATTGCCGAGCGAAGTTTCGATATCGCGGATTTTGGTCATCCGCTCGTTGTTGTCCTTCTGGATGCGGGCGCGTTCGAGGTTGATTTGCTTTTGCGCATCGTTGGTCCGGTAATATTGCTTGAAAAGCTCCTGCATATCGACAGTGGCGATCTTGAGCTTGGCGTCTTCGGCGGCAACCCAGCAGGTGAGGGAGGCGGCCATGGCAAGGGTGAGAAATCGACGGATAATGGTCATAAGGGGTGGGTGGGGTTGGTTCCGATCGAACGGTTCGGCGGCGAATTTGCATCAAAATGCCGGTGCCGTCAATGCCCAACACAGATGATTTGCAGGCGAGCGACTCCGGTGGAGAGGGGGTGAGTCTGGTGCCGACTCCGCCCGCCGAAAAACCTCCCGCAGCTCTTCTTGCAATTTTCCTTGCAGACGGGCATCGGATTACTAGCATCACGCCACCTCGCATGACTGCCGTGCGGGACAACAACCCCAAACCGAATCCCATCCCCATATGAAATTTGTCAAAATTGCCGTTCTCGCTGTCGTCGGTTCTGTGTTCGCCGTTTCCTGCTGCCCGAATGCGGCCCCCGCCGCGGCGAAGAATGTGTATGTGAAGCCCTCCAAGTAATTGTCAATTCCAGGGTCTCCCGGAGACCGGTGCGTGGCGTCCAACCAGCCACCCCCTTCAAAAGGATGCCCAACCAGCTCCCCTGGCGTTTTTCCCAACCTTTTGCTAATTGATTCCATGATCCGTTCCCTTCTTGCCCTTTGTGCCTCTGCTATCGCTTTGATTTCCGTGTCCTGCTGCTGCACCGGTGAATCCAGCGCACCGCCGCTGCGTCCGCTGCCAAAATTCCATGAAATCGAAACCGTCACTCCGGCCCCGGTCCCGGTCCAAGTGCACGCCGAGAAGTAACGTTGCAGGCTGCCCGGCAACGATTCGCCCGCGCCCTCTGACAAACAGGAGGGCGCGTGATTGTGTGTCAAAGCCGTGGCGCGAATTGAGAAGCCGGATGATCAGATTCGCGCAGGGATCCAGCCTTTTCCCAATCCTTTCGTATGAAGCGCCTGCAAGCCAATAGCGGAAGCCCGCGTTACTCGGGGGGAATGAGAGCGTCCCACCGTGCGACTTCCCGGAATGAAACTTGGGACGAATGGGTCAACGGCGAAATGCCGCCCGCTCTGCCGCGCAAGAATTGGCTCAAAATTGGCCTCGTCATTCTCGCTTTGCTCGCACTTGCAGGGATCATGGTCGCTCTGGTGCTCGAAATGCGCTGGTCCTAAGTGGACGCGGTTCCGGCGCTTTTTCCGGTCGCTCCGCGATGTGGCTTTGACATTCTTGCGTGGCCACTTCATGGTTCCGCCGCTCGCCGGCAAACCCCCGGCGGGCCAAGCACCATGGGAAAAAGCCTCTTTCAAAAAGTCTGGGACAATCATCGCGTCGGCACTTTGGCCGATGGCCGTACGCAACTCTTCATCGGCACCCACCTCATTCATGAGGTCACCTCGCCGCAAGCCTTTGGCATGTTGCGCGATCTCGGGCTCAAGG
Source organism: Verrucomicrobiota bacterium (assembly GCA_037132955.1). GTDB lineage: Bacteria > Verrucomicrobiota > Verrucomicrobiia > Verrucomicrobiales > Akkermansiaceae > Luteolibacter. The sequence continues at coordinate 1,863 of JBAXPF010000171.1, forward strand.
TAAAATTCCCTCAGCGCACCTTCGCCACCGTGGACCACATCGTTCCCACGGTGAATCAGGACGCACCGCAAGATCCGCTCGCCGCCGCCATGATGACGGCGCTGCGGGACAATGCCGATGAGTTCGGCATCACCTATTTCGATCTCGCCTCCGGCAAGCAGGGCATTGTCCATGTCGTCGGTCCTGAGCAGGGAATCACCCAACCCGGCACCACGATTGCCTGCGGCGATTCCCACACAGCCACCCATGGGGCTTTCGGGGCCATTGCCTTCGGCATTGGCACCACCCAGGTGCGCGACGTTCTCGCCTCGCAAACCCTCGCGCTCGAAACCCTCAAGGTCCGCCGCATCGAAGTCAACGGCCAACTCCCGCCGGGCGTCTACGCCAAGGATGTGATCCTGCATGTCATCCGCTTGTTAGGCGCGAGGGGTGGCATTGGCTATGCTTATGAATACGCCGGGGATGTCTTTGAGCGCATGTCGATCGAAGAACGCATGACGGTTTGCAACATGTCGATCGAAGGCGGTGCCCGCTGCGGCTACGTCAATCCCGATGCCAAGACCGTGGCTTACCTGCGCGGCCGCCCCTACGTCGACATGACCGATTTTGAGGCCACTGCCGCGCGCTGGATCGCCTTTGCCTCCGATGCGGACGCCCGCTATGACGACATTGTCCGCATTGATGCGGCGGTGATCGAGCCGACGGTTACCTGGGGCATCTCGCCCGATCAGGGGATTGCCATTTCCGAGATGATTCCCGACCCCGCCGCGGCGGCGACCCAAGGGGAAAAAGATTCCATTGTGGAAGCTCTGGCCTACATGAAGATTCCTGCGGGTGCCCCGATCAAGGGCGTTGGAATCGATGTGGCCTTCATCGGGTCCTGCACCAACGGCCGGCTTTCGGATTTCCGCGAGGTGGCCAAATACCTGCCCGGCCACAAGGTGGCGCCCGGCGTGACGGCGCTCGCCGTTCCCGGTTCCCAAATCGTGGCCATCCAATGCGAACAGGAAGGCCTGCCACAGATCTTCCGCGATGCGGGCTTTGAGTGGCGCGATGCCGGATGCTCGATGTGCCTTGCCATGAACCCTGACAAGCTCGTCGGCGACCAACTCTGTGCCTCCTCATCCAACCGCAATTTCAAAGGCCGCCAAGGCTCGTCCACCGGTCGCACCGTGCTCATGTCGCCGCTGATGGTCGCCGCCGCAGCCGTCCGCGGCTCCATCGCCGATGCCCGGGAAGTCTTCGCCATCGAACAAGATGCCAGCGTTGTCTAACGCCTAACAATCATAATTCAAAATCCCGCTTATGCCCCTTGCCCCCATCACCCAAGTTTCCGGTCGTGCTGTTTACATTCCCGGTGCGGACATTGACACCGACCGCATCATTCCGGCACGCTTCATGAAATGCATCACCTTTGATGGCCTCGGTGAGTTTGCGTTTTACGATGTGCGCTTTGACGAACACGGCCACAAGACCGGCCATCCGCTCAATGATCCGCGCTTCGCCGGAGCCTCGATCCTGCTCGCCGGGCTCAATTTCGGCTGCGGCTCGTCCCGCGAACACGCCCCGCAATCGCTCCGCAAATACGGCTTCAATGGCGTCATCGCTGAATCCTTCGCCGAGATCTTTTTCGGCAACTCCACCACCCTGGCCATGCCCTGCGTGATTGCCAGTGCCAGCGATCTGGCCGCCTTGCGCAACGAGGTGGAGAGCGACCCCGCCACGGTGGTCACCATCGATGTGGTGGCGCGGCGCGTGCGCAGTGCCAAAGGTTTGGATTTTCCCGTGTCCATGCCGGAGTCCGCGCGTGAGGCGCTCGTATCGGGCCGGTGGGATCCGATTCAGGAATTGCTCGACAATGTGGCCGCTATCGATGCCAAGGCCGCTGCATTGCGCTATGTCTGAGATCCAACCCCCCTTGTGCTGCCATTGAAGCCCGTTCTACCAAATGATGCGCCTCCCGGCATCGCCCTTGTGGATCTGGATGGCACGCTCATTGCATGGGACTGCCAATTATTATTCCGCCACTTCGTAATCCGCCGCGAACCTTGGCGCGCCTTGTTGTTGCCGGTATTTCTGGTGTGCCTGCCGCTGTTCCCGCTCCTCAAGGCCCGCGGCATGAAACGCATCTTCCTCAGCTTCCTCTGGCGCATGCCGCCCGCCACTCTCGCCACCCACGCGCGGGCGTTCGCCGCCAGTATCCGGCCGGCCTTCTACCCCGAACTCCTTGAAATGTTAGATGAGCATCGCCGCCAGGGACATCTGCTCATCCTTGCCTCCGCCAGCCCGGAATTTTATGTCACCGAAATCGGGCGCGCCCTCGGCTTCCATCTCGCACTTGGCACCCCGGTGGTGACTGCTCCCACTTGCCCGTTTTTCCCCGCCCTGCACAACCACAAGGGCGCGGCCAAGGTCGCGCGATTGCACCAACTCCTGCCCGACAGCTACTTCACCGCTGGCCAATTGCTCCATTCCCACGGCTACACCGACAGTCGTGCGGACTTGCCCATGCTTGCGCTGTGCCAAGCCGCCACCGTCGTCAATCCCGCGCCTTCTCTAACTGCTCTGGCGCGCGCGGCCGGTTGGCGGATCGTCCGCCCCGGCCGCCCGTGGCGCAGCCGCCTCGGTCTCTGGTGGCGCGTTGCCGCTCTTCTAACAGGACTTGGCAAGGACCCCGCAGGGCTGCATCCTCCAACATCCCCCCCCGCATGATCCGACTCCTCCCGCTCGGATGCATTCTCGTCCCGGCGTGCCGGTGAATGGCCTGGTGGTGCTCAAAAAAACATTCCCCAAAACAAAAAATTCGTGCTAAAGTTTCGCAGTTGCGTCTCGACATGTGCCACCTGATTTTGGCTATGCTAGCCGCCCCGCCCACTCACAGCACCTCTCGAACTCAATCATGGAAACCCAACTCGTCGTTCCCCACTCGGAAGCACCCAGCACCATCACCCAATTGCTAGAGGCACTGCGCAAGGTTCACTTTGAACCCAGCCATGTGAGCAAGAGTTGGGGCGATTGGATTCACCTTTACGGATTTCGCACCGTCATCAGCCTTGAATGCGTCAACGGCGTTTCACATGCGGCGACCATTGAGCACGGCGAAGGCGAAGAAGAGGGCGAACCGCTTACCTCCATCCTGCGTGCCTTCCGCAAACTCGGCTGGCACGGCATCGACGAGAACGGCGAGTATCATCTCGGTTAGACATCGCCGCGGGCGCACCGTTTCCAGCGTCTGTCACGGCAGTGGCTTGAGGCGCAGGTTCCGATAGGAAACCTTGGCACCGTGATCCTGTAAGCCGATGTGGCCATCCCGTTTCCAATCCTTGAGGGGTCGCTTGAATTTGTTGCCACTGCCGTCCGGGTTTTTGCCGGCTTCTGTCCACAGGTCGAGGTCCATGCTGCTGACCGTTTCGCCATTGAGTTCCACCGTGATGTGCGCCCCTTGGACGGTGATGACATATTTGTTCCACTCGCCTTGCTTGGCGGCGTTCTTGCTTGGCGCCACAAGGTCATAGATCGCGCCGACGCTGTGACGGTCGAGGCCGCCGGGGTTTTCGACTTGGATTTCAATGCCGGTCTGGACGCAGTTCTTGGGCTCATCGGTGCGAATGAAAATGCCGCTGTTGCCGGTGGTGTTGAATTCGAGTTCGAGCACAAAATTGCCGAAGCGGGCCTTGGTCCAAATGTCGCCCGTGCCCCGCTTGCCTGTTAGGGTTGCCTCTTCCACGGCCCACTTCGAGTCCCCGCCGGCCGCATTCATCCAACCGCTCAGATCCTTGCCGTTGAAAAGGGACATCCATTCACCCGTTGCCTTGACCGCAGGTGCAGCATTCGGGACGGCAGGTGCCGGCGTCTGCCCGTGGAGGACGGACGCGGCGAGTAGGGCGATGGAAAGAGTGGCGAGCGGGTGCATGAGCGGATGGAGTGAAGATGAAACAAAGCGCGTGAACGAAACCTGCTACGGCCACTTGCCATGCGGTCTTTCACACACGGCAGGCAGAATGCCCAATACTGTTTACTTAGCACATAACGAGGTGAAACCTCAGACACTGCGACAAGAGGTGGGAACGATAGCCAAACAGCATTGGGATGAATGCCCGCGCCACGGTGGTCCGGGCATGCTGCCCAGAGCCTTCAGAAAACGGCTCCGTCTACAGTTCTATGGGCAGGTTGCGACAGAACGGGACAGGCTTCCGACGGATGGCCGAACAAGTGGTGGCCGTGCGCAAGTTGCTCACTTCCGTCGGCCATGACGCCGAACGCGGCTCGGCTGAGCTCGCCGAACGCCTCGCCGCCTGCTTCGGGCGCAAGTCACAGAAGCGCAGCGCCCAAATCACCGCCATCCTCGACACCCTCAAGGCGCTGGGGTACATCATCTAACTCCGTTGCGAGATCAGGTGGCCGGAATGATCTCATAGGTGGTTGAGCTCGCCGAACGTCCGGAGGCCTCCAGTAACAGAACCCTGTGCTAACCTGACCGTATTGACCGCTGCGCCTGAGTCGCGCCCCCCGGCCCATGCACGCATTCACCTCCGCAGAACGTAAATCCCCCCCCTCCTTACCTGAAAAAGCGGACTAATCACGAAAAATCGCGACTCTAGGGTTGCCAAATGGCGGCTTCCGACTAGGAATGCGCCCCGCCACGTCTTGTTGGCCTCACAACCGTATTCCCTCCATTGGCATGAAAGACCTCACCAAATACCGCAACATCGGCATTTTCGCCCACGTTGATGCTGGCAAGACCACCACCACCGAACGCATTCTCAAGCTCACCGGCAAGATCCACAAGATGGGCGAGGTTCACGATGGCGCTGCCACCACCGACTTCATGGAACAGGAGCAAGAGCGCGGCATCACCATCCAGTCTGCCGCCACCACTTGTTTCTGGAATGACTATCAGTTCAATATCATCGACACCCCTGGCCACGTCGATTTCACCATCGAAGTTTACCGTTCCCTCAAGGTCCTTGACGGCGGTGTGGGGGTTTTCTGTGCCTCCGGTGGCGTCGAACCCCAATCCGAAACCAACTGGCGCTACGCCAATGACTCCCACGTCTCGCGCATCATCTACATCAACAAAATGGACCGCATCGGCGCGGATTTCTATCGCGTGGTGGATCAAATTCAAAACATCCTCGGCTCCAAGCCGTTGGTCATGGTCTTGCCTATCGGCGTCGAAGGCAGCTTCTCCGGCGTGGTCGATCTGCTCACCCGCCAATCCTATATCTGGGACGATTCCGGCCTGCCCGATCATTTCTCGATTGGGGAAGTTCCCGCCGACATGGTGGACAAAGTCGAGGAATTCCGCGCCAAACTCGTCGAACTCGCCATCGAACAAGACGACGGGGTCATGGAGAAATATCTCGACGGTCACCAACCGGACATCGACACCCTCAAGCGCTGCATTCGCGAAGGGACCATCAAGATGGATTTTTTCCCGACCTATTGCGGATCGTCATTCAAGAATAAGGGTGTCCAAAACATTCTCGATGCCGTCGTGGACTTCCTGCCTTGCCCGACGGAAGTCCGGCCTCAACCCGAAGTGGACCTCGAAGGCCATCCGACCGGCGAGTATGCCTACGTGGATGCCACCAAACCGTTTCGCGCGCTGGCATTCAAAATCATGGACGATAAGTTCGGTGCCCTCACCTTCACCCGCATCTATTCTGGTACCCTCAAAAAAGGCACCACCGTCCTCAACACCTTCACCGGCAAAACCGAGCGTGTCGGCCGCATGGTCGAAATGCACGCCAATGACCGCACCGAGATCGACATCGCCCAAGCCGGCGATATCATCGCCATCGTCGGCCTCAAAAACGTGCAGACCGGCCACACGCTGTGTGATATCGACAATCCCGCCACGCTGGAGCCGATGGTCTTCCCTGAGCCGGTCATATCCATTGCGGTGGCACCCAAGGACCGCGCCAATGCCGAAAAGCTTGGCATCGCCATCAGCAAAATGGTCAAGGAAGACCCGTCGTTCCATGTCGAAACCGACGATGAAACCAATGAGTTGATCCTCAAAGGCATGGGCGAACTCCACCTCGACATCAAAATCGATATTCTCAAGCGCACCCACAAGGTGGAGGTCAATGTTGGTGCGCCCCAGGTGGCCTATCGCGAAACCATCACCAAGGCGGTGACCGATCACTACACCCACAAGAAGCAATCCGGTGGTTCCGGCCAATTTGCCAAGATTGAATACACCATCGAACCGCTCGAAGCGGGTTCCGGGTTCGTGTTTGAATCCGCTGTGGTCGGGGGCAACGTGCCCAAGGAATACATCCCCGCTGTGGAAAAAGGTTTCCGCACCTCGATCTTCAAAGGCCCGCTGGCCGGTTATCCCTGCCTCGATTTCAAGGTCACCCTCACCGATGGTGGCTACCACGCGGTGGACTCCTCGTCCATCGCCTTTGAAATCGCCGCCAAGGCCGCCTATCGCCAGACCATGCCCAAGGCCGCCCCGCAAATCCTCGAGCCCATCATGAAAATCGATGTCTTCACCCCGGAGGCACAGGTGGGTGACGTCATCGGCGACCTCAACCGCCGCCGCGGCATGATCAAGAGTCAGGACACCGTGCATCATGGCGTGCGCATCAAGGCCGAGGCCCCGCTCAGCTCCATGTTCGGCTACATCGGCGACCTCCGCACCATGACCTCCGGCCGTGGCCAATTCTCCATGGAGTTCCTGCATTACTCACCTTGCCCGCGCAACATCGCCGAGGAAGTCATCGCCGCCGCCAAGGCCCGCGAAGAAG
>JBAXPF010000172.1:0-8582 GCA_037132955.1 Verrucomicrobiota bacterium
GACCCGTGCCGCCATCCTTGGCATCGTGCCGTTGACCCTTGGCGTGCTGATGAGACCGCAGCGGCAAGGCATCGCGCCGGTCGCGAAGGCCGGGTGGCCGAGTGCCCCCGTGCATGGCTTGGAGTGTTTTGTGCCGCTCACGGGTTGCACTTTTGTTGCCGCAGCCACGGCTTCGCAGCCTGCGCTGGCCTTGGTGCTGGCCAAAGCGGAACCTCTGAAGCATCACCGGCCCGGAGTGGCCGAGCAGTTTTCGCTGCGCTTCACCGCTCCCGCAGGGCATCCATTCGAAAGCCGCATTTACCAACTGGATCACCCCGCGCTCGGCAGACTGGAACTGTTCATCACCTCGGTTGGCTCGGCGATCCTTCATGGCGAGCAACAGAAAGGCGAGGCGGTCATCAACTTCGCGCCTCGTCCGGCCTGAGTTTCACACCCCTGCACCCTAACTTCCCCCCCTATGGCACAACCCTTCCTCGGTGAAATCAAAATGTTCGCTGGCAACTTTGCACCCCGCGGCTATGCCTTCTGCAGCGGCCAGCTGGTTGCCATCAGTCTCAACAACGCCCTGTTCGCGTTACTCGGCACCACGTTTGGTGGCGATGGTCAGACCACCTTTGCCTTGCCGGATCTGCGCGGACGGGTGCCCGTGCACATGGGACAAGGAGGCGGGATGTCCAATCGCAGCCTCGGACAGGTCGGCGGCAGCGAGAACGTGACGCTGACGTTGCCGCAAATTCCGGCGCACTCGCATACCGTGCCCGCCACGCGAGCGAGCGGCCACCCGGCCACCGAGACGGATCCGGCAGGGCGTGTCTTTGCCGTGCCCACGGATGGCGGGTTGACCTACGGGCCCGCGGCCACCGTGAGTCTCGGCGGTGCCGCCACCGCCAGCGGCGGCGGGGGGCAGTCCCATGGCAACCTGCAGCCCTACGTTTGTGTCAACTTCATCATCGCCTTGGAAGGTATTTTCCCATCCCGCAACTGAGTGGCTGCCGCCCGGCCCAAACGCCAACCCCCAACCCAATTGCCACTCATGAGCCTCCCGCCACTGCCACTCTCCCACCGCCGATACCGACTCCTGGCCACCCTGCTGCTCACGCTGACCGTGGCCAGAGCCACTCCCATCTTCAACTGGAGCGCAACGGTGGACTCCGGAACTGCCATCGCCGACCGCACCAAAGCCGTTGGCGTAACGACCCATGGCGACGTGATCACCGCCTCGCAAATCGGCTCGGGCACTGCGGCGCAGATTCGTGTCCGGCGCTTCGCCGCCGTCGCTGGCGCGGTCGTCTGGTCCAGCGATTTCGGCAACGCCGGAACGGCCGATGACGCCGTGGCCATCACCCTCGTCCCGGCATCGGGCGACACCTACGTCGCGGCACGGGCCGCGACCGCCGCCAATGGCTTGGATTGGCTCGTGTTCAAGGTCAATGGGGCTGATGGCGCGCTGAGTTGGGGTGGTTCCTTCACCTACAGCACCCCAGGGAATGATGAACCCAGGGCGCTCGCCATGACCTCGGATGGGCAGCTTGCCGTCGTCGGCATGGAAACCAATGCCAGCAGCGGACAAAGCCGGTTGCGGGTGACCAAAATCAATGCCGTCACCGGGGCGCCGATCTGGAATTACACCAGCCCATTGGACGACACGGATGCGCTGTGCGTCGGATGCGATGCCAGCGGCAACGTGATTGCTGCCGGTCGCATTGGGCTCGATGCCTACGCGATCAGTCTGTCGAGCGCGGGAGTCGTGAACTGGGCGCAAACCTACAACGGTGCGGGCAATGCGAATGATGCGTGGAATGCCATCACGGTGTTTGCCAATGGCGATGTCGCCGTCGGCGGGTTTGTGACCGGTGCCAGCGGCGGCCAAAACTTCGCGGTGGCGCGCTACGCGGCGGTTGGCGGCAGTCCGGCTTGGCTGCGCGAAATCAATGGGACTGCCAGCGGCAGTGACGTGGCTTTTGATCTCACCAACGACGGCACCGACATCGTTGCCGCAGGCATGCTGCGCGACACCACCCATGGTCAGGCGGCCGCCATTGCCAAGCTCGCGGGGGTGAGTGGCGCAGTGACCTGGTCCAATTCGCTTAGTGGAACCAGCACCACCCTCGAGGCCACCACCGCCTTTTTCGCCACCCATATGTTAGGTTCGGATATCATCGCGGCGGGCACCCTCGCCGATGCCACGAACAAAGCCAACATTCTGATCAGCCGGTTCTCGGCGGCGGGGGTGCTTCAAGAGTCCACGGTGCTTGACGGAGCTGCTCATAACAACGACATGCTACTCTCCAGGAACCTGCTGGCGGCCGCCGGCAGTTGGACAATTGTGGCCGGCGGCGACAGCGAGAACGCCACCCCTAGCAGCAATGGTGTGGTTTATTCATACGCGCATAGCGCCATTGACCGTTGGCGGTTGGTTGTGTTTGCAACGGCTGACAACGCTGGCAACGCCGCCAACGATGCGGACCCGAACCACAATGGCCTGAGCAACTTGCTCGAATACTCGCAAAGCGGTGATCCCCTTGGCACCACCACCGGAATGAGCATCCTGCCCCAAGTCTCGCGCAGCAGCACCAACCACCTGCAACTCGCCTTCGCCCGTTACCTGGACCGCACCGATCTCACTCTAACCGTGCAGGCCGGTGACACCCTGCCTAACTCCTGGACCGACCTGGCACAAAGTGTGAATGGCGCAGCCTTCACTCTGATCAACGGCGCCGCGATCCTGACCGAAACTGGCTCAGGCAACAGCCGCGCGGTCACCGTGGGTGATATCTATCCGATAAGCGATCCTGCCCACCCGCAACGCTACATGCGTCTGAAAGTGACGCTGCCGTAGGGTTGGGCTGATCCTCCCCCGCGATTCCGCTTCGCCCGCGCTGCCTCACAGCGCCAGCAACTGCGCATACAGCGGGTCGAGCATTGCAGCGCTGAGCGCGCGCGCTTCGGCGCTGGCTTCCTGTTGTTTGCTCTGCGTGTCGGGCTCGAAGAACAATTGCGGCGTCTTCGCGTGAAAGGGGGTCTTCGCCTGCATCACGGCGATTTGTTCAGCGCTGAGCGTGAGATGGAAATGCGGCGCAATGTCGCTGGCCACCGCATCCGGCAGGTGCGAGTATGCGAACGCCTTGCCGCCGAGGGGGGCGATGTGTCGCAGGGCGCAACGCAACAGGGCGGCGAGCACCCGCGCGATGTATTCAGCCTGCGGCATGTGCTGTGCGGCGGCCGGATCGATGCCGGATAGGTTCATGTCGATGAGGTTGGGCACGAGGTGCATGCCGGGCGCCTTCATTGCGGAAACCATGACTTCAATCGGGTTGCGATAGAGAAAGATCCAAGGCGTGTCCGGGAAGGCGCGGCGCAGCAGGGGCAGGTCAAAGGTGTGCCAGGCATCGAGTTTCACAAAGAGTCGTTGCTCGCCGTTGCGCGGCTGGCTGATGGCGCTCATCCAGGCCCGCAGCCAGGCGATGCGTTGGTCGTCGGACGCGCCGCGGCGGTCGCAGCGCAGAATGGCATCAAGCGGCGGTGGTTCGGATAGAACGATGTGCCCGGGCAACGCGGCAAGCATCTGCGCAGCGAGCGTGGACCCGCAACGCGACATGTGAAAAATCAACCCGCTAGGTTGCAGTCCCGGGCTGTGCCTTTGCCAATCCAGCAGCGCATCGAGCGGCGTTTGATGGCGGAACAGCAGGTTGAACGGCTCGCGCATCGCGTTCTGCACGGTGTGATCGAAGAACGCCTCGGTGAAGCGCCGCGTGCCGAAGCGACACCACTCGACGATGGGTTCTGCCGTATGCTTGCTGATGCTGACGGGCAGCCAGCCGCGAAGATCGGGGGAGTGGTTCATACGATCCAGCGCTCCATCCACGCGCGGCGTGCGGCTTGGATCGCTCCATCCACGTCGCTTGGTTCAAATTGAAACCCGTACTGCCGGCCGAGATCCACTGTGCGGGTGATGAATGCAGCGCGGTCAGTGAGACCCGCGAGTTGTCCCTGCAGCGCGGTGTCGTTGAGCACGAGGCGGCGGAACGGTTCGTAGTCGGACTCGGAGCCCTCGCTGGGCGTGCCGTTGGCGATGAGGGCGCGCAGCCAGTCGTTGATCTGGCAGTCGATCACCAGATGGACACGGTCGGTGCTGCCGAGGTTCTGCACGCGGTGCGACAGGTTCAAATCCAGATACCAACATTCCCCTTCCTGCATGATGATGCGGCGGTTTTCCAGATAGAACTGGACGCCGGGATTGGTGATGACCGGAACGTGAATGCGCACTTCGCCCAGCTCGTAGCCGAGGTCATAATCCCGATGCTCTCGAATCACCGATCCCGCCGTGAGTCGCAATAATCTAACCGATCTCAAGGGGCAGGCAAACGCCTCGACCACCGCGCGCAGGTGCTGGCACTGCTGGAGCAAGTCGGTGTCGGCGAAGTCCGTGTGACTCGCGTCGCCATACATCGGATTGTTAGAACCCGCAACACTGCGCAGTGCCGCCCCGCTCCAGTCCCCGGTGAAGAATTGGGTGTTGAAATGGGCGATCCACTCCCCGGCCCCGAGCACGGCGAGATCCGACTGCAACCCGGCGGGGTCGAAAGACAGCGGCAGCCGTGCGGCCTTGGGGGGATCGGGCATCAGGAGGGCAATGTGCCAGCAGGCGTGGGTTTGTCAAGGGGTGCCAGCGGCCGCCACACCAACTCGGTGTGCAACCCGTCATCCTGCACATCGGCAAACCCGAGACGGTGATAGAGTTGGATCGCGCGTTCACCGCTGAAGGCAAAGAGCCGGATCGGGAGCTGCTGTGCCGCGGCTTCGGCAATCACTTCCTGCAACAACAGCGTGCCAATGCCGAGGCCGCGATACTCGGGCATCAGGGCGATGTCGATGACGTTGAAGTGATCCTCGGCGAGATGCACAATGAGGCGTCCCGCCGGTGCGCCGTTGCACTCAATGATGGACCAGCGGGCGGCCGGGTAATGCTGCGTATAGTGGGTTGTCTGGGCGGCGAACTGCATCGCCACGAAGGCCTCGCGCATCTCGGCGGGGAATTGGGCGGCATCCAATTCCTCGTGGCGGGTACTGGCATATAGCTGCGCTTGAAACGCGAGGTCTTCAGCCGTCGCAGCGCGCAGCCGGTGGGCCGGAGGGGGAGGGGCAGACATGTTGAGGGAAGCAGTTAGGTCGATGCGGGAAGCGGGTAAAGCTGAAATGCCGCAAACCCAAACGCTCGTGCGAGGGAGAATCCACCCATACGCATCCCGGTTGCGGCCATGGGATTATCTTGCTAACCGAAGCTTCGGCAGCGAGGCATAACCCTTGCTGTCGCCTTGCCAAGGACTTTTTGTATTTTAGTGGGATTCATTCGCCTTGTTAGAGTTGTCGTGTGTGGTCTTCCCGGTTGTGACGCTCCATTCAAAAATGCCGGCCGAAAAATCGTCCTGAAGTGCCGCCTCGACTCGGATGGCGGTGGTGGTGACCGGGTTGAATGTCGTCTGATTGAATGTGCCGGAGTCGGTGCCGCAGGGGGTGGCGTTTTCCACCGGTTGCCATTTCTCGCCGTTGCGGTAGAGCACGCGCCAGGATTTCGGGACGCGGCATGGACCGGCAGTCGCGGCCTCGTCGAGCCAGTAGACTGCGACGGCGGAAACCGTTGTGGGATGCGGGAACGTCTGTTGGACCCACTCGGGCACCCCGACATGATAGAGCCAGGTGAAACACGGGACGCCGCGGTCGTCCGGACCGGTGGGGATTTTTCCATCGGTTAGTGCGGCCAACTGGTCTGGAGGATAGACATGGGAAGCCTTGAGCGGCCCCCATGACTCCCAATCCTCGGGAAACGGCCCTGCCGCAGTCCGCCTGGCCGCCGCCTCGCTGCGTGCCAGCCAGACATTCATTTCGCCGCGGCCGCGGTTGGCATGGGCGTAGTAGGGAATGGCGATCAGCTTCCTGCCATCCGTGAGGGTGCCGGTCACCACGGTCACGCCGCCGAGCAAGTCCTTGCGGGGTTCGGCATGCAGCACCACTGCATCATCCAAGGTGATATCTAACACATTGCCGCCGTTGTCCGGGGATTCCACGCAATAGACGATGGGGCCGCGCTCGATGGCCACCCGGCCGACGTCGGCGAGAACCTTGTCGTGAGCCAAAACGCGGCGCACCGGCATCGGCAGGGACAGCTGGATGACATCGCCGGGATGCCAGGTCCGCTTGAGGACCGCATAGCCATGCTCGAGATCGAGGCTGGCGTCCTGCCCGTTGACTTGCAGCCGGACCGGTTCATTCGGCGCGGTATCCGCGTAGCGATACAGGTCACCGGGCGAGGGGTGATTGCGAGCCCAACCGGGGATGCGCACCCTGAGGGTGAATTCGACTGCCACAACCGGTGCGACTGTGATGATGACCGATCCATCCCATGGATAGGCGGTTTGCTGGGTGATGGATACCGTCTGGTGGCCGGTGTTGATGGTGGCGGTTCCGGCCATGAAGGAATTGATATAGATATCGTCGCCGTGCTGGCCGTAGAGGTAACCCGGCACCGCCGGGATGAAGCGGCAAATGTTGGACGGGCAGCACGCGCAATCATACCAACTCCGGCGCACCGCCCCCCAACCGCCCTCGCCGGCGGTGAGCAGTTTGTTAGGATAGAAAAACTCGGTGCCGGCAAGCGAAACCCCGTCGAGCACGGCATTGTAGAGCGCGCGCTCCAGCACATCGATATACTCGGCATCAGGTTGGATCTGCCACATCCGGTGTGCGAAAAACACCAGGCCGATGGCGGCACAGGTTTCGGAGTAGGCGGACGCGTTGGGTAATTGATAGTCGTTGCCGAACGACTCACCGCGGCCGAGCGCGCCGATCCCGCCGGTGACATACAGCTTGCGTTGGGTGGCGCTCTCCCACAGGCGCCGCGCCGCGGCCAGCAGTTGCGGGTCGCCGGTTTCCTGATAGAGGGCGGTCAGGTTGACGCAGTTATACATCGCTCTAACAGCGTGGCCGACAATTTCGCTTTGTTGACGGAGCGGCAGATGGTCCTGGCCATAGAACGTGACGGAGGGGCGGGCGTCGGTGTGGCCGCGCTGGTCGATGAAGAACCGGGCCAATTCGAGGTAGCGGGGTTGGTGGGTGACTTGATGGAGTTTGATCAGAGCGGATTCCAGTTCCGGGTGGTGGGGCACGTTGTTGCGTTTGCCGGGGCCGAAGATCGAGTCGATGTGATCGGCGAGCCTGACGGCGGCGTCCAAGAGGGTGCGTTTTCCGGTCGAGTTGAAGTGGGCGACGGCGGCCTCGATGAAATGGCCCATGCAATAAAGTTCGTGTTTCGGGCCTGGGGAGATGTGCTTGAAGCGCTGGTCGGAGTTGTCCGGGGTGTAGTAAGTGAAGAGATAGCCGTCGCTTTGTTGGGCGGCGGTGACGGTGGCGATCACCCCGTCGAGGTATGGTTCGAGAGTGGGATCCGGATGGGATTGGAGGCTGTAGACGGTGCCCTCGATGATTTTGTACACGTCGGAGTCGTTGTAAGGAGCGCCGAGGTGCGTGCCTTGCTTGAGGCCGGCGGCGATGGCGAAGTTATCGATGCGTCCGGATTTCTCGCACTGCTTGAAACAGTAGGGGATGGTGACCTCGTGGCAAACCTTGATCCTGGAAGCCCAAAACCCCTCGCCGGGGCGCACCTTGTCGAAAGCGACCGGTGTGACCGCAGTCTCTGGAGCGGCCCGCAATGGCGTTAGAGTTGTGGTGGCCACAACAGCGATGAAGCCAGCAGCCAAAGTGACGAATGGGTTGGCAAGAAGCATGACTGGCGGTTACAGGGAGGTGGCTGAGCTTCTTTCACTGGTTCCGCCGCAACTGGCAAGGGTTTGATAGCCTTTGATGACCGGGTGAGCAAGCCGATGCTCCAAAAGGGTTTCACGCCGCTGATGTGCCTGTGCTATTGCCCGGATGTGCTCATCTCCGCGGGCGACAATGCCAGCGCTCCCAAGGACGTCTCACCCAGCGTGGTCGCGCAGATCTTCATGACCCAGAAGACGAGGGAGACTTGCGCGGCTTTGTTCATTACGGATTGCGGGTTGCAGCGATTGGGGGTGCCAACCTTGTGCAGTTCGAGGATAACCATGGGGTCATGGGTGTCAAATCTCATAAGCATGTCGGATAATAAGCATTGCACGACAAGCGGCATTTTGTAGCGTTGCGGCCCGTCCGCGCATCACCACGCTTGGCATGACCCCCCCCGCCCCGGATAGCTATGAACGTGACAAGGCCATCCTGGTCAGCGCCGGGTTGGTGGTCACAACGCTGCTGGCCATTGGTGCTGGCCTGCTGCTGGTTTGGTTTGCCCTATTGCGCGAAAATCATGTGTTCTGGACGAATGCCGGCGGCTACCCGATCTGGTTGCGGGACTTGGTCTTATGGACTTACTGGCCACTGCTGCTTGGAACGATTGGTCTGCTGTTCGCGCTCAGCGCGGCCTGCTTTGCCAAACTCGGCTGTGGCTTGCGCTTTATGGTGTTGGAGTCGATGCTCTTGCTCCTCGGTTGGGGCGAGGTGGCGGCATCCGGTTGCATTTCCTTTGAGGACAACGTGAAAAATCTCCTCCA
>JBAXPF010000173.1:0-8579 GCA_037132955.1 Verrucomicrobiota bacterium
ACGTTGGATTTTGAGCAGAACTTCGTCAGGTCCCAATTTTCCGGGGGCCTCGACATCACGATATTCGATGATGCCGGGCGAGGTCATGATGGCTTGTTTCATAATATTCAAAGGGGTGCGTTCACCGCGGTCTCCTGCCAGACTTGATGGTGATTCTGGAACGACTGCTTGAACTTGGCATAGGCGGCTCTCGTCTCAAACACCTGGCTGTCGTCCCACAGCACCCGCCAATCACCCAGGGCTTCCGGCCACAGGAACACCTGGCCCCAGATGAGCCGGTTGTTGGCGTCAATGCCGGGATGTTCGGGCGTGTCATCGCCGGAAATCGCCAGCATCTGCGAGGGTGTTAGAAAATCCTTGGTGGCGGCGCTGAGGTTGTCCACGATCCAGTCGGTGCGCGTCGCCATGGCCACATAGCCGCCGGATTTGTTTTCGCGTTGATAGGCCCAGTTGAGGCAGACCTTGGCGGGGGACATGGCGTTTTGCGCGGCGATCGACTGGATGAGCGGGTCGGTCATGTCGGCGCGGTGTTCCTTGAAGCGGTCGCGTCCGGGCCGGTTGGGCGAGCCGAGCGACATGTAGCCGGTGCACACGATGCCCTGGCTTTCCATGTAGCGGCGCAGCCCGGTCTGTTGGAACAGCGGATGCATTTCCATCTGATTGAGCAGCGGCTGCGAAAAACTGTCAGTGTCCCGCAGCAGCAATTTCAAATCCGCTTCGGTGTGGTTGGAGGTGCCGATGTCCACGATCTTGCCGGCCTTTTTAAGCCGCACGATCTCCCCCCATGTTTCCATGAAACATTCATGAATGTAGGGGACCGCGTCGGGATTGCGGTGGTCGCCGGCGCAGCCGGGGGTGTGCACGTTGGGCCAGGGCCAGTGGTTGAGATACATGTCCACCTTTTCCACGCCCAACGCGCTAAGGGTATGGTTGAGTGCAGGTTCGACGTCCTGCTTGCTCATGTGCCCATTCCACAGCTTGGCGGTGATGAACAACTCGTCGCGCGAGGCAATGTATCCTTTGGCTATCGCCTCGCGAATCGCCTCGCCGACCACCTCTTCATTCTCGTAGGCCCGCGCCGTGTCGATATGCCGCCAGCCGACCCGGATCGCCTCCACCGTCGCGTCCTTCATGTAGTTTTGGGCCCAGTCGGAATGGAAGGTGCCAAACGCTGCCACCGGCATCACGGCCCCGCCAGCCAGCGTGACCTTATGCACGGACGCAGGGTCCAGACCGGGAATTTTGGTGTCGAAATTCACCATTGCAGAGGATACGTTAGGAGGCGTCATGGTATTAATCCTTTCAAAAGAAAGCCGGAGGTAGGTGCGCCCGGTTCGCAGGGCAAACATAGTCATCCGCCCCACCTTGCCAAGGAATTCTTTCGCCGGAATTCTTTCCCGAAGAGGCGCTGGACAAGCCGTGGCAAGGATTGCGGTGGGAAGGGTGGCGTCACGCCGCTTTGGTTGCATATCTAACACCAAAAGACATGGAGAATTGATGCCATGAATCCAGAGCGGGGCACTCTTCGAAAATTCGGAAAGTGCAAATACCAAAGGACTGGTTCGATTAGCCGGACCTGCTTGTTTGGTTTTTTCCGCACGCAACGGTTGCGGATTCGTCTGCCACGGCACATAGTGGGCGCTTGGAGTAACCGCTCCGTCACCCCCTCAGTCTCTTATGGCCACCCCGATCACGATCTATCGCAACGTCGCTGCGCTCGCCGCAGTCATTGAGGAATTCAAAGTCCGTGCCGAAGTTGTCCAGTCCCGGTGCGCCGGCCTGTGCGGCTTCGATGGATTTATTGACACGTTTGTGCGCCTGCAAGCGCCGGTTGCCTCAATGGCCGAGTTCGGTCCCAAGGTCGCGGCGGCCGCAGGCATCGCCGCCTCCTATCCGGTGCGGCATCTGGGCGACAAGTTTGGCGGCAATGGGCCGTTGTTTGCGGCCGCGATGCATGATATCCACGGTGGTGCGATCGACGTCACCTACATCGGAGCCATGGGCCGCGGTGAGGTGCTGCCTATCTATCAGGATGCG
Source organism: Verrucomicrobiota bacterium (assembly GCA_037132955.1). Classification (GTDB taxonomy): domain Bacteria; phylum Verrucomicrobiota; class Verrucomicrobiia; order Verrucomicrobiales; family Akkermansiaceae; genus Luteolibacter. Next base: position 2,038 of record JBAXPF010000173.1, read on the forward strand.
CTGGGCGATAAAATCAAACACCTCTATACGTTGGCCGATCCCGCCCACACCACCTGCCTTGAGTTCACCGACGGCAAGGTGATGCTCTGCGATATGGCCGCGTGCGGGGAGGTGACCTGGGAGCGCCTGCTGGAATGTGTCGGTCAGGCCACGCTCGATGAGCAACTCAAGGCCGCGCGCTTCATCAGCGCGGTCAACTGGGGCAAGCTGCCCCATGCCGCCACCATCTGGAGTAACCTGGCAGGACGCCTAAGCGCCCTTGGAGTGTCTGCCAAGGAGGTGTTGTTCTTCATGGATCTGGCAGAGTTTGAGACGCGCCCGACCACCGACCGGGAGAACTTGCTCGCCCGCTTGGGGCCGATCACCCGGCAGTGCCGGACCCTGCTCAGTTTCAACCTGAAGGAGGCCTGGCAAATGGGCGAGGTTTTCGGCGAAACCTATCATGGACGCATGGATGCCGACGCGGTGGCGGAACTCGCCACCATCCTTCGGGCGCGCATCGACGTCGATCACGTGATCATTCACCCTAATGACGGGGCCGCCTGCGCCAGTGCCGCCGGCACCGTCTATGTGCCGGGTCCCTATTGCCGTGAGCCGCTCATCTCGACCGGGGCTGGGGATAATTTTGGCGCCGGCTGCCTGTCCGCCGCGTTGCGCGGGTTCGATGACGCGGGGATGTTGCTGGCGGGCAACTGTGCCAGCGGGCATTTCGTCCGCAGCGGGCGCTCTGCGGCGTTTTCCGCTATGGCAAAACTCCTCGACACCTGGGCCGCTGGCACACTCGGTGACCGACTCTAACCGACGAAGACCCACATGAACTTGAACCGACGGGCATTTTTGAGGACTACCACAGCGGGGATTGCGGGTTTTCTCGATGTGCCGTATGCCGGCATGTTGGTCGCAGGGCCAGACAAGCTGCCGGGGGGGGGGCTAGCTTCCGGCGGGCCGTGTGGCGGGGTCTCGCTGGCGACGTTGAAGGCGGCATGGGACAAGCCGGCGCGGACGCACAAGCCGCACACCCGTTGGTGGTGGCCTGGCAATGCGTTGGGCAAGGCGGACATCACCCGCCAGCTTGAAGGGATGGCAGGGCAGGGGATCGGCGGGGTGGAGATCATGAGTCTGTGGAAGATGTATGAGAAGGGCAACGTCGAGTATCTAACACCCGAGTTTCTCGGGTTGGTCAAACACGCGGTCACCGAGGCCAAGCGGCTGGACATGGAGGTGGCGATTACTTTCAGCCCCGGTTGGGGATTTGGCGGCGCTTGGGTGCCCCAGCAAGATCAGAGCAAGGTGCTGTGCATGGCCAGCAAGGATGTGGAGGGTGGTACGAGATTCGGCGGGGCCTTGCCGCAACCGGATCTTAAAGGCGTGCGCAGTGCGGAGGTCTCCGCAGCGGGCCCGCCCGGCACCGTCGTTGCCGTGGTGGCGGGACGCATTGCACCTAACAATCAACTCGACCCCGGTTCACTCGTTGATCTAACAAAAACGGTGAAGGCGGCGGAATCCGCCGTGGATTGGGACGTGCCAGCGGGCCAGTGGCGGCTGATGGTTTTCTGGTTGGAATTCACCGGGCAGGTATGTTCGGCGCAGAGTTTCCAGCCGCCGCCGATGGTCATCGATCACATGAACCAAGGCGCGGTCCAGCGGTATTGCGAGCATTTGGGCGGGGAATTTGAAAAAGCCATCGGCGGGGAATTCGGGCACACTGTCGATTCGTTCTTTTGCGACAGCTTTGAGTTTTGGCCTTTGTCCAACGCGCTGTTGTGGAGCACCGACACATTGGCCGGCTTCGAACACCACACCGGCTATGATCTAACTAAATACTTGCCGGCACTCTGGTTTGACGCGGGCCCGCTCACCGCGCGCATCCGCTACGATCTGGGTGACTATCTGAATCAGCGCGGGTTGGAGGCGTTCTTCAAGCCGTTCAACGCCTGGTGCGACGCGCATCATGTCCAGGCCCGCATCCAACCCCACTACCGGTTCAGCGAGGAATTGGTCCAAGGTGCTGGCGCCACCGCGCGGCCTGAGACCGAAGTGACCACCGCCCGCTTCGAACCGGTCGCGGACCCGCGCAAGGCGACCGCTTCCGGGGCACGCTTCTACGGGCGCGAGATTGTGTCCGCCGAAGCCTACACCTTCATTCATCCGGCACGTTACCGGACCAACCTGCAGGATCTCAAGATTGCGACCGACGCGTTTTTGCGCGACGGCATCACGCAGTTTTACAACCATGGTTACTTTGGGTCGCCGGAAGCGCACGTGGCCCCAACCCGGGATTTTCCGTGGGCCAATCGCATCGACCATTGGAACACCTGGTGGCAACACTATCATTATGTGGCGGAATACGTGGCACGGTGTTGTGCCGTGTTGCGGCAGGGTCGCTTGGTCGCCGATGTGCTCATCTACTCGCCGCAGGCGACCGCTTGGAGTGAACGCGCGGTGTGGGGGAGTGCGCGCCGCGTGATGCCCTACGGCAATCTGGCAAAAACCCTCGTGGCCAACGGTTATGACTTCGATATCGTCAACGACGATTTGTTGCAGCATCACGCGGAGTTTCGCGACGGGCGGATAGAAATCAACAGCCATACCTATCGCCTGTTGATCTTGCCGCGCGCCACGGTGGTGCCGATCGCAACCCTGCGGGCGATGCGCGATTTTGCCAAGGCAGGCGGCACGATTGTGGCGCTCGACGAATTGCCGGTCACCGCGGCGGGCCTGCAAGATCATGAGGCGAACGACCGCGAGCTGAAGCAAATCACGGAGGCCCTGTTCAGCAGTGAGGCGTCGCGTCTAACCGGTGGGGTGTTTTTGCCGGAATACAAGATCGAGCGCAAACCGTTCAATCCGGGCCGGCAGGCCGCCGCGCCCACCGCTCCGCTCAATCCGGCCCAGCGCCGCCTGCTCGATGTGTTAGCAACGCTCACGGCCCCGGATTTCGCCCTGGCCGGGCGCGCCCAGAGTGACGGGTTGACGTTTATCCACAAGCGGGTGGGGGATGTGGATATCTATTTCGTGAGCAACCTGCAAGCCCAGCGCAGTGCCACCGAAGTCACCTTCCGCGTCACCGGCAAGGCGCCGCAGCGCTGGGACGCGCGGACGGGCAAGACGGAGGATGTTAGGGAATTCCGCCTGGTGCCGGACGGCACCGCGTTGGCGCTGGAGATGGAACCGTGGGAGTCGGCGTTCTTCATGTTTGTGCCGGGCGGGCGGGTGGCGGAAGCTATCAAACCGCAGGCGGCCCATGAGCCGGTGTCTGAACCGCTGGTGGTGGCTGGCCCGTGGAAGATGAAGCTCGAGGGCTTCGGGTTTGAAACGTATGAGACGAGCTGTGAGACGCTCGGGTCGTGGACCGATGCGCTGCGGACCCGGCATTTTTCCGGCACCGGACGCTATGAAATCGAGATTGATGTGCCGGCCGGGCGCGTGCCGGAGAATACCCGGGCCGTGCTTGATCTGGGACAGGTCGGCAATCTGGCGGAAGTCGAGGTGAATGGCCGGGCGCTGGGGGTTGCTTGGATGGTGCCCTATCGGTTGGATATCACCGGGGCGCTGCGCACCGGCAAGAACACGCTTGTTGTTAAGGTGACCAACGCACTTATCAACTATGTCAGCGGACTCAAGCAACCGCCGGAGGTGCCTGCCGAATTGCAAGAGCGGCTTGGCAAGGCTAATCCCGCGATCTATCCGGAGGGCGGCTCCGGCTACCACGAGATGGGTGAAACCGATCTGCCACCGTCAGGATTGTTAGGTCCGGTGCGGCTGGAGTGGAGATAGCAAGTGACTGTCTTATGGGGACTGACGCCGCCGCATCAACCCTCCATTGTCTTGACTTGGTCATCAGTGGATATGAAGGAGTGGGCCGGAAATTTTTTCCTTGACCAGGTATATCCCATGGCTATACTTACCGCCATGCAGACAACATTACAGCGTTGGGGGAACAGCCAGGGGGTGCGACTCTCAAAATCAATCATTGAATCACTCGGGATTGCGGTTGGTGCTTCGGTGATTGTGGAGATCTCAAAGGACAGTGCACAGATCACGATTACGCCAACAACGGTATCGCGTTCGGTCCGTGGGCGGCATCGCATTGAAGATCTTATTGCCAAGAGTTCACCGAAGGCATTTGATGGCGTATACAACTGGGGTAAGGCGGCCGGGAAGGAGGCTTGGTGATGCGTGGCAATATTCCATTGCAAGGGGATTTTGTGACGATCACGTTTGATCCACAGGCGGGCCACGAGCAAAAGGGTCACCGTCCAGCATTCGTGGTCAGTGTATCCGGATTCAATCGTGCAACTGGTCTTGCATTTTGCTGTCCCATCACGAACACAGATCGGAAGACGCCCTTCCATGTGGGTGTTCCGGTCGGGTCAGGTCTTTCAGGTTTTGTCATGTGTGAACAAATGAAGTCCGTCGACTTCCGCGCGAGAGACCTCAAGCGCATCGGAAGCGCTCCAAAGGAATTTTTGGAAGAGGTTCTTTCAGTGATTGATGCGTGCATCTATTCCAAGCCGGAAGGCACCTCAGAATGACCCATAAGCCCCATAACCGCCAAACCAACCACAGCCAATCATGAAAACGAACCGATCCATCACACTAACAAGCATCTTGGTCCTGGCGTGTGTCTGCTGCCAGACCCTGAGTGCCGCGGCAATCGACATTATGGTCAATCATGTCGGCTACGACTCGCGGGGCAGCAAGAACGTCGTGGTGCAAAGCGCCGAAGCAATGGATCTCGGGCAGTTCCAAGTGCTCGACAGCCAGGGGCAGGTGGCCTTCGAGGCACCGTTGAAAAGTGTCGGGCAGGTGCCGGGGTGGAAAGGCCGCTTCTATCAGCAGGGGGATTTTTCGGGATTGGTGAAGCCCGGCAAGTATCGGATTCAGGTCAAAGACCAGCGCTCGGAGATGTTTGTGCTGGGTGAGCGGGTGCTTCCCGAAGCCTGTCTATCCGACATGCTGTATTATTTCCGCATCCAGCGCAGTTCCGGCATCTACGACAGGGCCGACCGCAGTATCCCGTTTTTCGGCGACCCGAAGCGGCCGCGGGCGGATGTGCATGGCGGGTGGTATGATGCGTCGGGCGACGTGTCGAAATACATCGGATGCCTCAACGAGGGCAACTTCATGAGCGGCCAGGAGTCGCCGATGGCGGTGTGGAATTTCCTCGAAGCAGCGGAGTTGTTGCGCAAGCAGAAGAGCGGGTCGCTGCGGGCGTTGATTCCGATGCTCACCGAGGAGGCGTTGTATGGCGCGGATTTCGTGGTGCGCATGCAGGACCCTAGCGGATATTTCTACACCTCGGTGTTTGACGGGTGCTCAAAAGACCCCAGGCAGCGCGAGATATGCTCGTTCAAGGGACTGAGCCACCCGAAAAACAATGAGATCCAAGCTGGTTACCGCGAAGGCGGCGGCATGGCCATTGCCGCGCTGGCACGCATCAGCACCCTCAAACAAAGCGGCGACTATCCGCCTGAGCGCTATCTGGCTGCAGCGGAGTTGGGCTTCAAGCACTTGCAAGTGCACAACCTCGAATACCTGCCCAATCACAAGGAAACCATTTTGGACGATTACTGCGCGCTGCTGGCCGCCACTGAGCTTTTCAACGCCACCAAGCAGCCTGTCTATCAGGAGGCGGCGCGCGCCCGCGCCGGGTCGCTGATGCAACGCCTGGCCAATGATGACAAATACATCGGTTGGTGGCGGGCCGACGATGACGGCACCTGGCCGTTTTTCCATGCGGTCGATGCCGGGTTGCCGGTGGTGGCACTGTTGCGCTACCTGCAGGTCGAGACCGATGCCGGACGCAAGGCCGCCGCTGAGAAGACGGTGCGCGCCTCGCTGCAATTCGAATTGGACATCACCAAGGAGGTGGCCAATCCCTACGGCTACGCCCGCCAATACATCAAGGACCCCGATGGCAAACGCGGCGCGTTCTTCATGCCCCACCGCAATGAGACCGGTTATTGGTGGCTGGGCGAAAACGCGCGGGTGGCGTCGCTGGCCGCGGCCGCTTTGTTAGGCAGTCGGTTGGCCGCACCGGAGGTGGCCGCGGAGCTGCGCACGTATGCCGGCAACCAGGTCAATTGGATCCTGGGCCTCAACCCGTATGACATGTGCATGCTGCAAGGCAAGGGTCGCAACAACCCGGGCGATTACGAGGCTGGCGCGCCCAACCCACCGGGCGGAATTTGCAACGGCATTACTTCGGGCGTGAACGACGAGCAGGACATTGCGTTTCAGCCGCCACCCTTCGGCCGCCGCGCCGACTGGAGTTGGCGCTGGAAGGAACAATGGATCCCCCACGCCGCCTGGATGATCCTCGCCCTTGCCGCCGACGCCGCGGCAAGGTGAGGACGGCGCAAGCTCCGGTGTTATTTCAGTTAGATGTTTTTGGGAAGAGGTGGCTCGGCATGCCGCTGGCCATCTTTAAGCAGCGTGCGGTATAACGAGGGCAAATGCCGCATGTCGTACGATAAACGCTCCATTATCTGTGAATTCCCACCCTCTGGTCGAAGAAAGGGCCTGCTTTTTGCCGAATT
>JBAXPF010000174.1:0-8561 GCA_037132955.1 Verrucomicrobiota bacterium
CTTGCCCCCGGTGTGCAGCGTGCCGCGCAAGGTGCCGGTATCAAACTGATATTGTTTGCCAGTTACTGTGAAGGAGGGCTTGGCGGAGGCGGCGGAGAGTTTTCGCCACGCGGTGAGGGAGCGGGTGAGGTGCTCGCGGACATCGCCGCCGATGCCGTAGCACTGAAGGCCGATCAATCCTTGGTAGCCGAGTTCGCGCAAGGTTTTCAGGAAGGTGGCGACGTCGAAAGTTCCGACATCGAGCGGTTGGATGTAGCGGCCGAATCCGGGGTTGTTGTCGTGGTCGTCGGCGCCGTTGATCGAGACCGCCCAGAGGCGTGGCATCGCTTGTTGGAGGAGCGGTTTATAGTTCCGGTCGCTGCTGACACGCAGCCAGTGGCAGAGGTTGAACATCACGCCGACATTCGGCAACTCCGCTTTGCCAGCCACGCGCATGGCGTCCTCAATGCGTTCGAGCCACATGTCGGCATGTGGATAAAGCACCAACTGCGCGCCGGATTCGCGAGCGCTATCGGACATTTCATGGAGGATCTTAACCGCATCGGCATCCAACACCGGATCGGAGGGCTTGCCACCGGAGACTAACAGACAGAACTGGACCTGGCGGCCTTTGACCAACGCCAGAACATCCTTGAACTTCTGCGCGTCGTAGGGCGGCTTGCCAGGTGTTAGATCCACCAGCATCGCAATTTGGTAGAGTTTCAGCCCCGCCGCATCGAGGGCTTTGATCCGCTCATCCACCTTGTCGAGCCAGAGGTGGCCGACTCCATCGAAGCCAAGATCCTTGAGCATGGTGGCCTGCTGCTCGAGAGTGCGGTGTTTGGCGTCGTGCGTGTCGATGCAAAACGGGAAGAAGGATTCGGCGCGGACGCTGCCGAGAGCTAACAGAAATGTGACAGTCAGTTGTTTCCAGCTCATGGTCGTAGGATTCCCGGATACTGACTTTAGCGTTGGGATCTTACAAATGGGACAGGGTGGGGCGGCTTGCATCGGGAGCGGTGTGATGGATGGAAAACGATCGGGCGCCAGCTTCCACCATCCGATCAATGGTGCCAACCCCCAGCGTCGGATAGTCGCGCATGATGAGGGTAATGCGCGAACCCACTGCCGGAGACCCTGCGTATTTCCACGAGAAACGGCATCTTCCCTCCCGGGGGGATAACAGCCTGTAGCCGGTGGTTGAGCGCAGCGACACCACCGGGTTGGAGCGGTAGGCGAAGGGAATATCGGGACATCCGGCACTAACACTTGTTGCACGATCTCGCGGACGCAGTTGCCGATTTGGCCCGCTTCATCCCCATCTCCCGCGTTCTAACGAGCGTGCCTACCACGAGTCAGGGCAGCGGGCCGATGCCGGCGAGGTCGCGGTCGGCGAGGGCTTCGCTGCGATAGGACGCATCCATGGCGATGGCCTGGCTGAGGTGGCTGCGGGCGCTGGTTTGTTGGCCGAGGGTCCAGAGGTAGCAGGCGAGGTTGTAATGAAACACCGGCATTTCAAACAGCGCCTTGGGGCCGCGCAGCAGTTGGTTGCGGGCGGCCAGGGTATCGCCGGTTTCGTGCAGGCAATAGGCGGCGCTGAGGAAGAAGTCCGGCACGCCGGGAGCCTTGGCACACAGGAGACGGGCGGTATCGGCGGCGGCATTCCATGCGGCGCATTCCATCTGGGCGTGCAATTTCAATTTCAGCACGTGGGGATGGGCTTGCTGGTCATGGGGCAACCCGCGCAATTCCTGCAGGGCATCGTCAGGCAGGCCCAGTTCAAGCCAGCCGCTTGCGGCGCGTAGGGTCGTCGGAATTTCCATCCGCGGGAGCCTACATGGGGAGCCGACCCGCGCAACAGGATATTGCGCAAGCGGAAAATTTGTTGGATTTGCGGCTCGAATTTTTCAGGCGGAGCGGTCACGGTTCGGGTGTGGACCTGATTTCGCAACGCCAAGCCCCCGCGCCTCAGGCGCTGTCCGTGACGCAATTGTTGCGGCGCGTGAAAAATTTGTTAGAATCAACGGTGGGCGAGGTGTGGGTGGAGGGGGAGGTTTCCAATCTGAAGAAACAGGGGAGCGGGCACTGGTATTTTTCGCTCAAAGATGCAGGGGCGCAGATCCAATGTGCGATGTTTGGGGCGGGCAAACGGCCGGGGGCGGCGGCGCTGGCGGACGGGGCGCAGGTGCGGGTGTTGGCGGAAGCCAGCGTGTATGAGGCGCGCGGCCAGCTCCAACTCATCGTGCTCAAGGCCGAAGGGGCGGGCCAGGGGGATTTGGCGGCGCGGTTTGAAGCCTTGAAGCGGAAACTGCAGGCTGAGGGGTTGTTTGAGGTGGCCCGCAAGCGGGCGTTGCCGGTGTTTCCCAAGGTCATTGGCATCGTCACCTCGGACACCGGCGCGGCGATCCGGGATATTCTCAATGTGCTGCAACGGCGTGCGCCGTGGGTGCAGCCGGTGTTGTTGCCGGTGCGCGTCCAAGGGCGGGGGGCGGAACTGGAAATCGCCCGGGCCATCGACAAGTTAGGCCGCGCCGAGGCGTTCGGTTACCCGCATTGCGACGTGTTGATCGTCGGTCGCGGGGGCGGCTCGCTGGAAGATTTGTGGTGCTTCAATGAGGAAATCGTGGCGCGGGCGATTGCGGCGTGTCCGTTGCCGGTCATTTCCGCCGTCGGGCATGAGATTGATTTCACCATCGCTGATTTTGTGGCCGATCTGCGGGCGCCGACACCGAGTGCCGCGGCCGAGCTGGCGGTGCCGGATGGGGCTGAGTTGTTAGGGAGGCTGGTCCAAACCCGCCGGCGGCTGGCACGCTTGGCGGCAGGACGTCTGGCCCAATCCCAAATTGCCATCGACGGGATGAAGCGCGGCGTGCTCCAGCGCGGAGGTGAGAAGTTATTGCGCGAGCCGATGCAGCGACTCGACACGCTGCGGGGGCGGCTGGTTCAAGGGCTGCGCGGCGCCATGGGATCCGCCGCGGTGCGCGTCAACCAACTGCGCTTGCGCCACGCGGCGCAACATCCGGCACGGGTGCTCGAACGCCGCCTGGAGCATCTCGCCAGCCAGCGCGGGCGCCTCGAGCGGCTGATGCAGGCCACGCTGCAACGGCAAGGCGAGCGCTTGGTGCGTCTGCGCGGGTTGCTGCGGACTTTAGGGCCGGAAAGCGCTTTTCAACGGGGGTTTTCCATCACGCTGGGTCCAGACGGGCGGATTGCACGCTCCGCCGCGGCGCTGCACCCCGGCGACCTGCTGCAAACCAAGTTTAGCGACGGAGTTGCCTGCAGCCGGGTGCTGGAGGTCCCCACGGCCCCCCCTGATTGCACCTCCTGATTGCACAAATTGTTTAAAATCCGTGGAAGCAGGCCTTGACCCGGCGGCGGCGCTGTGCTTAGCGTCGCCGCGCATTAGGATGCCCCGAGTGCAATCATCCATTGTGTCGCCACCGCTATTATGAATATCCACGAATACCAAGCCAAGGAGCTGTTTGATCGATTTGGCGTGCCCAGCCCGCAAGGGAAGGCCGCCGCCACACCCAAGGAAGCCTACGACGCCGCCAAATGGCTGGCCGTGAAACACCTGGTGGTCAAGGCTCAGGTGCATGCCGGAGGGCGCGGCAAGGGGGTGTTCAAGAACGGCTTCAAGGGCGGTGTCCAAGTGGTGGGTTCGCCCGAGGAAGCGCGCAAAGTGGCCACCAAGATGCTTGGTGAAGTGCTGGTCACCAAACAAACCGGCGAGGCTGGACGGCTCGTCCGCAAGGTGATGGTGACCGAGGCGGTGAGCATTGAGCGGGAAATCTATCTGGCGATTCTGATGGATCGGGAGTCGCGCCGGCCGGTGATCATCGCGTCCACCGAAGGCGGCATGGACATTGAGGAAGTGGCCGCCAAAACCCCGGAGAAAATCATCCATGAGTCGGTCAATCCGCTGGCGGGATTGCAAGCCTATCAAGTGCGCAAACTCTGCGACGCGCTCGGCTTCAACACCACGGCGCGCCAGTTCGGGCGCCTGCTGCATGCGCTCTACAAGTTGTTCATCGAATGCGATTGCTCGATGGTGGAGATCAACCCGGTGGTGGTGACCAGCGACGACCATGTCTATGCGCTGGACGCGAAATTCAATTTTGATGACAACGCGTTGTTCCGCCATCCGGAGATTTTGGCGATGCGCGATCCGGAGGAAGAGGACCCGCGCGAAGTGGCCGCCTCCGAGTTCGGGCTCAACTACATCGGGCTGGACGGCAACATCGCCTGTCTGGTCAATGGTGCCGGGCTGGCCATGGCCACCATGGATATCATCAAATACTACGGCGGCGATCCGGCCAATTTCCTCGATGTGGGCGGTGGTGCCACCAAGGACCAAGTGGTGGCCGCTTTCAAAATCATCATGGGCGACGCGAAGGTGCAGGGCATCCTGGTCAATATCTTCGGCGGCATCATGGATTGCGATGTGATTGCCAACGGTATCGTCGAGGCCACCCGCGAAGTGGGCTTGAGCCTGCCGTTGGTGGTGCGCCTGGAAGGCAATAACGTCGATGCCGCCCGCCAGACCCTCGCCAATGCCGGCGTGGCCCTCATTACCGCCGATACCATGGCGGATGCCGCCCAGAAAATCGTTGCCGCAGTCAAGTGACGCGGCGCGTTCTCCACCATCCCAACATCTAACTTATTTCCCCATGTCCATTCTCGTTGACGAAAACACCAAGGTCTTGGTCCAAGGCATCACCGGCAGCTTTGGCGCCCGCCACACGCAACTCAGCATTGATTACGGCACGCAGATTGTGGCCGGCGTCACCCCGGCCAAAGGCGGTCAGACCTTTGAACATAGCGGCAAGAAAATTCCGGTATTCGACACGGTGGCTGCGGCTGTTAGGGAAACCGGGGCCACGGTCTCGGTCATTTTCGTGCCCTGTGTGTATTCGGGTGATGCGATTCTGGAAGCGGTGGATGCCGGGCTGGATTTGGTGGTGTGTATCACCGAGGGCATCCCGGTCATGGACATGATGCGGGTGCGCGCCATGATGGCCGGCTCCAAGACCCGACTGGTCGGGCCTAACTGCCCGGGGATTGTCACGCCGGGCCGCGGCGAGAAAAGCCACGGTGGTTGCCGCATCGGGATTTCCCCCGGCTACATTCACAAGCGCGGCAATGTCGGGGTGGTGTCCCGCTCCGGCACGCTCACCTACGAGGCGGTCTGGCAGTTGACCCAACTTGGCTACGGCCAGAGCACCTGCGTAGGCATCGGCGGCGATCCGATCAACGGCACGTCGCACTTGGATGTGTTGCAACTTTTCAACGACGATCCGGAGACGGAAGCCATCATCATGATCGGGGAGATCGGCGGCAATGCCGAGGCGGAAGCCGCGCGCTGGGCCAAGGAGCATTGCAAGAAACCCATCGCCGGTTTCATCGCCGGGGCCACCGCGCCCACCGGTCGGCGCATGGGGCACGCCGGAGCCATCGTCGGCGGCGAGGAAGACACCGCCCGCGCCAAAAAACGCATTCTCGCCGAGTGCGGCATCGCTGTGGCGGAAACCCCCAGCGTCATGGCCAGCACCCTGCGGGAGCGTTGGGGCAAGTAGGGCGATCAGTCCAGCCCCTCGAACGCGGCATCCACCATCAGATCGTTGGCCAGTTTTTCCACTTCCCGGCGCAAGTCGGCCAGGGCGCAACTGTCGGGGATGTGCAGCGTGATGGTGGCGTGAAAGAGCATTTCCCCGGACATCGGCGCATGGGTGCAGGCGCTGCTGAAGTCCTCGACGTTGACGCCATGCACCGCGAGCGCGGCGGAGATTTGTTGGACAATGCCGGGCCGGTCCTGACCGACGATCTCGAGCCGGGCCAGACGTTGTGGGGGCGTGGCGTCCGAGCCGCGATCCACCTGCAAGGTGACAACCAGACCCTGTTGGCCCAAGCCATGCAAGGCGGTTTCCAAGGCGGCTTGTTGGGCCCTGGCGATGTGGACGCGCAGGATGCCGGCAAACTCGCCGCCCAAGCGGCACATCCGGCTTTCGACCCAATTGCCGCCGTGCTCTGCCACCAGGCGCGCCACCGTTTCTATCAAGCCAGGCCGATCCTTGCCAATCACCGTCATCACGAGTGGGATATGCATGTCCGACCTTTACCTTGCCGCCGCTGGTCTGACAAGCATTAGTCATCTGTGGCTGCGGCGGATTAACCCGAACTCCGAAGTTGAAATCAGTGATTTCGATCTTGAAACCACGGATTGCACGGATTTTCATTTGCAACTTCGGAGACGTTGCAAATGAAACCTGTTTCAACCCGTGGTTGGTCTAACCGAATACAGGGTTGAACTTCGGTTTTCAGGATTAGCGCAATACCATAAATCATCCTGCAATAAATCATTGACTTGCCATCCGGTCGCGCAAATCTTGCGGTGCAGTCAACCTGAGGCCAAAGATCGGGGCCTCCCCACTCCTCACGCCCGATCAAGTTTCAAACACTTAAAAGATCGGTGGCTAGAAGATGCCTATGAAATCGACGGGTGCTTTTAATATGATCATCGGGCTCGTGACCGCATGGCTGGTTTTTTCCCAAGCCATGGCGCAACCCATAAGCCTGACGGTAAACCAAGCCCCTGCAATTGCCCCTGGGCCGGCTGGCTTGGGAGTGCAATTTATTGGCACCGAAGACGCGCATGCCAAAATCCTGGAAGAGATGAACGAATTATTCGTGAGTCTCAACATCAAACCTGGCTTGGCGGCGGCCACCGCATACCCCAAGTCAAACAGCCTTATCTTCACCCTCACCACGCCCCCCGGTGAAACCAAAACCCTGGATTTGGCAAAACGGCCCGAATTTGACATCAAGGATGACTGGGTGAAACTGCCAACGGCGAAAGGACCGCTTCGGTCTGTATCAACGGTTTCTAAAAAGGAAATCGTGTTGGCGCTCATGCAGCATGGACGCACCACGGTATTTGCTGGTGAAAATTGCAATATGGAAAGCTTTAAGGATCACGTGGGAATCCGGCAGAACATCGTGGCCTGGGTGCAATATCTGGAGTGGCGCTGGCCTAACGGTGGCGCGGCCAGTTGGAATAAAGTGTATTGGAATCGCGGCACTCCGGTTCCTGGTCATGCCTTGCCGACGGTCTTTCGCGATGCCTTTCTGCACCAGAAACTTTATGTGATTGGTTGTTATACGGCCACCAAACTTTCCATGGTCCACGGGGTTCTGGATTATTACTCCCGAATCAAGCAGGATGGCAAAACGCTGGCTAGGATTGAAGCGGCGTTAATGGCTGATGGCGAGCCATTGACCTACATTGAACCTGCCAAAATGTGGTTTTTCGAGGATGATTACCCAGGCGAGGATCGTGCGCGGGAGGGGAAACTTGTTTGCCTCATTGAGGAGGTGGCCTCTGATAATTTCATCCCAGGGGATTGGGCCTATTTTTTGAATCCGGATCCGATCACTTGCCAAAAGACCGGCTACGAAGGGTCCAATTCGATTTACCTGGGGCGTGACAAATTCGATGACTACTACAATGAGCACGACCATTCGTACAGTTTCAGACAAAAACTGGATGAAGTCTATCAGTGGCGCAATCATGTTTTCAACCGCAAAAGGGACCGTGCTAAAATCAAGCCTTTGGATGAAAACCAATTCAAATCCCTAACCAATGATCCCGCTCAAGGGGGGGTGATATTCAAGTATCGAGCCGTTGTGAAACAATTTTAGACGAGAGATTGCGGCAATGCTCCTGCCCGCTGTTCCCACCCGCCGCGTCATTTGAATACCACCTTGCGCAGGTGTCTTTTCATCCGTAGGTTCACCCGCAGTGCTTTGCCGCGCAGCACGGAAATTTCAAGCGAGTTCGACGCACGGTGCCGGGTCGGGGTGCTGAATCTGCCCGGCATTTTGATCGTTTCCGCCTCATGAGTGCTTGTGCCAAATTCCCCCGTTCCAATGGTTTTGCTCTGGTGGTGACGCTGGCGCTGATGGTGTTGGTCACGGTGCTCGCGGTCGGGTTGTTGTCGCTGTCGAGCATCTCGCTAAGAACGGCAACGCAGGGTGAGGCGATGGCCACGGCGCGGGCCAATGCCCGGTTGGCGTTGGTTCTGGCGCTCGGTGAACTTCAGCGCAGCGCCGGCCCGGACCAGCGCGTCACCGCCCGCGCCAACATCCTCGATGAAAAAATTGCCAACCCGCAGATCACGGGTGTGTGGGAGTCGTTAGAGATCAAGGCCACCGCCCCACCGAAAACGGCGGACTACGAAACCGAGGCCAAGAACGCCAAGTTCCGCGCGTGGCTGGTGTCCCATCCCGATCCGGTGGCGGCCCGCCAAGCGACTTTCGCGAGTCAGGCGCCGCCGTCTCCGGTGACCCTCTGGGGCAGGGGCACTTTGGGGGACCAGGCTCCCGCCACGAGTCTGGTGCGCGCCAGCAAAGTGGCAATCGGCTCATCGTCCGGGGCGCTGGCATGGGCCGTGCTCGATGAAGGCACCAAGGCCCGCATCAACACGCCCTACATCGATGGGGCCGACACGCCCGGCACGAAAACCGCGCAACTCGGCACGGGGGAACGTCCCGGCGTGGAGTTCGTCACCGGTCTCGCCGGTCTG
>JBAXPF010000175.1:0-8558 GCA_037132955.1 Verrucomicrobiota bacterium
GTGCGGAGGGCCGAGGAGATGGCGACGGCGGGCCGCTGGCGGTAGTCGGGGCAGCAGATGAGACGGGCTGCGGCCGGGTGGCTCAGGTAGCCGCCTGCCATGAGCACGCAGGGAATTTCCGGGTTGCGAGTCAGGCGGAGGCGGCGGCGCACCAACCCACGATTGGAATGTTCCGCGGGGCTAGCCTGCACCATGGCGCGTTGCAAGCGGACGGCAAGGCCATGGCTATCGACCCGCCAATAATAGGTTTCCGGCCCGTGCAATTGCCTGGGTCCGCTGTTGAAATGCATGCTGACAAGAATGGCGTCGCCGTATTGATTGGCGCGGGCGACACGGTCATCGAGATCGACGAAGGTGTCGTCACTGCGCATGAGGATGGTATGGAAGTTGCCGCTGAGTTGCGCACGGATGCGCTTGGCCATATCAAGTGTTAGGTCTTTTTCCTGTTGGCCGGTAGTTTTGCTAGGTGCACCGGAATCCTTGCCGCCGTGGCCCGCATCGATGATGACCGTGGTGAAGCCGCGCGGGCCCGGCCGATGACCCCAGGCATCGCGGCCCGACGAACTTGCCACCGGCCCGGCGCAGGAAGCCAGCAGGGCGAGCAAGCCGAGACCGAAAAACGGATAGAGCGGACGGGTCATGGGCGGAAACCTGCCACCTCTGACCGCCCAACGCAAAGGCAAACTGCCTCGACCATAAAGGTGTAATGGGAAGCGGATTGCCTCCAAGGAAGTCCGGTTCCGAATCGCCCTGGCACCAAGGAGGGGCGATCTCCGAATCGCCCTTCGTCCATGGGGAAGCGATAGGCAGCGGATTCTCTCTATTCATTCACTCCACATGGGCAACGGCGATTCGGAACCGGAGCGTAGCGAAGATGGCCTGACTGACTCATTGGAATACATCAGGCAAATCGCCGCTCCTTGAAATGCCCACCCATAGGAACGGCAAAGGGATTGCGGATTGCAAAATCCCGCTGTTTTTCCGTGGCCTGCTCTGCTTTAGTCCGGGCATGCCACGCTCCGAGAGAGATTCGAGAACCGAACTGCTTGCCCCTGCGGGCAATTGGGATTGCGCCCGCGCGGCGGTGGCGGCGGGAGCGGATGCGATCTACTTCGGCCTGCCGCAATTCAACGCCCGGCTACGGGCAGACAATTTTATCGATGCGGATTTGCCCGAGTTGATGGAATACCTGCACCGCTATGGGTTGCGGGGGTATCTCACGATGAACACGCTGGTTTTCACCCGTGAACTGGCTGCGGCGGAAGCCCAACTCCGGAGAGTCGCGGCCGCCGGGGTGGACGCCCTCATCATCCAGGATCTGGGACTGGCCCAACTCGCCCATGCGGTGGTGCCCCACGTGGAAATCCACGCTTCCACCCAAATGACGGTCACCTCGCCCGAGGGCCTGGCCTTCGTCGAAGCCCTCGTCCCGCTCGGCCGCGTCATCCTCGCCCGCGAACTCTCGATCAAGGAAATCCAACGCTTCCAAGCGTCGGCACTCGATCTAACCACACCGCTGGAGGTCTTCGTCCACGGCGCGCTATGCGTCGCCTACTCCGGCCAATGCCTCACCAGCGAAGCCCTCGGCCAACGCAGCGCCAACCGCGGCGAGTGCGCCCAAGCGTGCCGCATGCCTTATGAAATCGTGGTCGATGGCATCACCCGCGACCTTGGTGAAATCCGCTACCTGCTCAGCCCGCAAGACCTTGCGGCGGTCGATCTCATCCCGGACTTGGTGCGTGCCGGCGTGCGCTCGTTCAAAATCGAAGGCCGGCTCAAATCCGCCGAATACGTCGCCGCGGTCACCCGCGTCTATCGCAAGGCGCTGGAGGCCTGCGCCGCAGAATCTAACAAACCTGACGCACCCTCCCCGATCACCGCGGCCGACCGCTATGCCTTGGAAATGACGTTTTCGCGCGGTCTGAGCACCGGCTGGCTCGCCGGGGAAAACCATCCGTATCTGACACACGGCCGGTTTGGCAAAAAGCGCGGTCCCTTGTTAGGCACCATCGCCGCCTGTGGCCCCGGTTGGATCAAACTGGGTGCCACCACCGGGGTGCCGATCGCGCCGGGCGACGGGGTGGTCTTTGATGCCGGGGAAAACCGCGACCTCGAACAAGGTGCCCGCGTCTGGAAAATCGAGGACGGCATTCTCGTGTTTCACCGCACCTACAGCGGCATCAACTTCGAGCGCATCAAGCCCGGTCACACACTCTACAAAACGTCCGACCCGAAGCTCGAATCCGAAATCCGCCGGTTCTGGCAAAACGCCCGACCCGCGGAAACAAAGACACCGCTGCATCTAACAGTCACCGGCCAGCCCGGCGCGCCGCTCACGGTCAGCGCCGCTTCCACCCTGCACGGTGCCCTCCAACACCTCGCGGCGGTTTTCTCGCCGGTCCCGTTGGAGCCCGCCGCCAAGCATGCTCTCACCACCGCATCCCTAACAAACCAACTCGGCCGTCTCGGCGATTCGGATTACGAACTGGCCGCGCTCGACAACCAACTCGAAGGCGCCTGCCATCTCGCGCTGTCCGTCCTCAATCAACTCCGGCGCGACCTCGTCAAGCAGGTGGCGGCCGCCGGGAGCCAAGGGGTTGACCCGCCCGCGCCTCCCCAACAGTCCCAAATCTCGGTCCTGTCACCTGTCCGCAGCGCCGCCCCCGGCCCGCCTCCCCCACCCCGGCTTGCCGTCCTTTGCCGCACCCTCGAGCAAGTCACTGCCGCCCTCGAGAACCATATCTCTATCATTTACTGCGACTTCGAGGACCCGCGCAGTTACCGTGCAGCCGTGGGAGTCGTTAGATCAACCGCCACCAGCACCTATCAGCCCACCATTCATCTGGCCACGCCGCGCATCCTCAAGCCCGGCGAGCCCGGCTACCTCAAGCTCATCGAGCACGCCGAGCCGGACGGTTTGTTGTTGCGCAACCTCGGCGCGCTGCACTTCTACAAAGATCGTGGCGACTTGACCAAGACCGGTGATTTTTCCCTCAACGTGGCCAACCCGATCACGGCCAAGTTGCTCATGGAATCCGCCCGTCTCGATCTTCTCACCGTTTCCTATGACCTGAACGTCGGCCAGGTGCTCGATCTTCTGCAAGCCGCCCCGCCGCAATGGTTTGAACTGACTCTCCATCAACACATGCCGCTCTTTCACATGGAGCACTGCGTCTTTTGCGCCTTCCTCAGCAGCGGCACCACCTATCTGGATTGCGGCCGCCCGTGCGAGCATCACGTCGTCCATTTGCGCGACCGGGTCGGGCTGCTGCACCGCTTGCAGGCGGATGTGGGTTGCCGCAACACCCTGTTCAATGGCAAGGCCCAAACCGGCGCCCGCTACTATCAGGCCCTTCGCGACGCCGGGTTGTCACGGTTCCGCGTCGAGTTGTTAGATGAAACCGCGGCCGCGGCCGCCACCACCATCCAAGCCTATCAGGCGCTGCTCGGTGGTACCCTCGAGGCCGGCGCACTCCTTGAGCAAGTCCAGGCGCTGGAGAAGCTCGGCGTCACCGAAGGCACGCTGGCCCGGCTGTGAGGGGCCACAGGGTGGCACACGCATCCTGCGTGTTCCGTTCCGCATCCTGCGGAACGGTCTTCCCGCCCCGGAATCGTCCTTCCAAGAATCCTCCCACACACGCCAATGTGAACCTGGAGACGGACTTGCCCCCGCGCGGGGAAGACCTCGAGACTTGGGGAGAGGTGGGGGAAAAGTATGGGCAGACCTCCCGCAAGGATGCGGGAGGATGCACGCTGGAAGCGTGCGCCACCCGAAGTCACCCGGAGTCCTTCCCATTTCCTGCTTCTATCACCATTTTTTCACGGGCCCGAATTTTTCGTCCCGCGCCCAAAGACTCGCGCGCAGCTTTCCCTGGTGCGGGCATCCTGCCTGTCATGGCCGATGGGCTTCCCTCAGAGGCGGGACGCCTGGTTTCCTATCAGAAACCCCTAACCTGTCAGTATGGGTCGGCCCGCCCGTGATTTTCATCCACCACGGTCAGGGACCACACAAGCCGCCTTTGCAGCATGATTTCCCGGCGATTCTGCTTGGCCCGCGCTGCCGATATCGCTTCAATGCCAGCATGATCACCACGACCGCTTTCTCACTCGACGGGCAGAAAATCGTCAACACGCTCGGCATGGTGCGCGGCATCACCGTGCGGACGCGCTCGCTGCCCCTCACCATTCTGGGCGGGCTCGCGATGCTTCTGGGCGGCAGGTCCGTCATCTTCAGCAATCTGTGCGAAAAGGCACGTGCCGAGTCCTACCAAGTCATGATCGAACACGCGGAGCAAATCGGCGCCAACGCGGTGATCGCGGTGCGCTACGACACAGGGCCGATGAGCGGAGCGGCGGAAGTCCTCTGCTACGGCACTGCGGTGATCATCGAACCCGTTTGACAAGACCGGCGCTCGACGGCCGGGGGTAGAGGTGTTGCGCCGTGACGGCGCAACCACGGCCTGCGGCGAGACGCCGCAGCCACCCTTCAAGACCGGTCCCGAATTGACGATTTTTGCCGCCAAATCGGCCGATCGGCGAAAAATGCAGAATTTTAGCTTGCCAAGCTGGCTGGGGTCTCTAGGTTGCTCCCCCCATGCCAAGAGTTTCAGGAAAAGCAAAGACACGGAAAGCCGTCGCCAAGCGCTTCAAAGTTACGGGTACGGGGAAGATACTACGTCGGAAACAGGGCAAACGCCATTTGGCGCAATGCAAAAATCGCAAACGCAAGCGCAATCTTGGGAAAGTGACACTGGTTTCCGCCGCCGACCTCCGCAACGTCAGAGAGAATCTTCCCTTCGCCTAACTTTGAAGTAACAACGACGCAAATACGCCCCCGTCCGCGAATCGGACGGCCTTTACGCAGCCAGATCCCGCAAGGGAGACACGATCAGGCGAGACTGCGGAAGGAAATGACAACAACGGCCCGATCACAACCAACAATAGAACATGCCACGTGCCACAAATTCACCGGCCAGCCGCAAGCGTCGCAAGCGCGTGCTGCTCCGAGCCAAGGGTTTCCGCGGATTCCGCTCGAAACTCTTCCGTTATGCCAAGGACGCTGTCCGCAAGGCGCAAACCTACGAATATCGCGACCGCAAGCGGCGCAAAGGCCAGTTCCGCCGCTTGTGGACGCAGCGCATCAACGCCGCGGTCCGCGCCGAGGACATGACCTACTCGCGCTTCATTGAAGGTCTGAAAGCCGCCGGCATCGAAGCGGATCGCAAGATCCTCTCCGATATCGCGATTCAAGATGCCCCGGCCTTCTCGGCCATCATCGCCCAAGCGAAAAAGGCACTCGAAGCCAAAGCGGCTGCCAGCGCGTAATTCGCCTGCTCCATCCCTCAACCCGCCGTTTGGCTTGGCGCCAAGCGGCGGATTTTGTTTTTGAATCCGGGGTTGACGGATGGCGGCGATTGGCCGAGATTGCGCCGCCTTTCGGCCGCGCGGTGCAGCGTGATTGACCCGCAATCGACCCCACCCACCCCATGATTCACGAGACCCCACCCCCATCCGCCGGGCGTCCGGCAATGGCCGCCTACGATTTCAACGAGCGACCGTTTCTGGTATTTTGGGAGATCACGCGGTCCTGCGCGCTGGCCTGCAGCCATTGCCGGGCTGAAGCCATGCCACGCCGCCACCCGGACGAACTGGATTTTGCGGAAGCCAAACATCTGATCAGCCAGCTCAAGGAATTGGCACCGCCGATGCTCGTCATCACCGGTGGCGACCCGCTGATGCGCCGCGATGCGCTCGACCTCGTCCGCGAGGCCACCGCCTCCGGTCTGCACGTGGGCCTCAGCCCGTCGGCCACCGAGTTGTTGATGAAGGCGGACTTTGCGGAAATCAAGGCGGCCGGGGTGCAACGCATGTCGCTGAGTCTGGACGGAGCCACCCGCGAAACCCACGACGCCTTCCGCGGTGTCGGCGGCACCTTTGATCGCACCATCGAAGCCATCCATCGGGCCCACGCCGCAGGGCTGAGCCTGCAAATCAACACCACCCTCACCCGCAGCAATCTGAGCGAATACGAGGCATTCAAAAACCTCATGTTCGAGCTCAAACCGGCCATGTGGAGCGTATTTCTGTTAGTGCCCACAGGTCGTGCCGGCCTGGCCGAACTGCCGGATGCCGCCGACCTCGAACGCATTTTTGAAGACATGGCGGGCTTGGTCGGCAACGCACCCTTCGCCGTAAAAACCACCGAAGGCCACCATTTCCGCAGGGTCCTGATTCAAAAAATGGGGACCAAAGGCCGTGCCATGCAAGGCATGCGCTCGCCACAAGGCATTCGCGATGGTCGGGGTGTCATGTTCATTTCCCACACCGGAGTGGTCTCCCCCTCGGGTTTCCTGCCGATTGATTGCGGCAACGTGCGCCAGTTGCACCCGGCGGAAATTTACCGCCACAACCCGTTGTTTGTTTCCCTGCGCGACAACGATGCGCTCGGTGGCAAGTGCGGCCTGTGTGAATACCGCAGCGTTTGCGGCGGCTCCCGCGCCCGCGCCTACGGCATTTATGGCGACCCGTTCGCCGCCGATCCCGCCTGCAACCATCAGCCACACGGCCATCCGCACGCCGCCTGTTGAATCCCCTCTCCTCCCAACTAAACCGATGATCAATCTAACAAAATTATGGACCGGCGTGGCGCAGCCCGCCGACGGGCTGCGGTATGGACATGGCGCAAACGCGCAGGTGGCGGCCCGGGGTCGCAAGCCGATCGTGGTATGGAACATCACGCGCACCTGCAATTTGCGCTGTGTGCATTGTTACTCGGATTCCAACGCGGAGCAATATCCCGGCGAGTTGGATTGGGAACAGATGCAAGCAGTGGTCGCGGATCTCGCAGCCTATCAGGTTCCATCGTTGTTGTTTTCCGGCGGCGAACCGATGATCCATCCGCGGTTTTTCGATCTGGTGGATTTGGCATCCGCCGCCGGCCTCAAGCTCACCATTTCCACCAATGGCACCTTGATCACGCCCGAGAAGGCGGCCTTGCTCAAAGCCGCCAATGTCGCCTACGTCGGCATTTCCCTTGATGGCATCGGCGCGGTGCACGATGAATTCCGCCGCAAGGAGGGGGCCTTCGACGCCGCGGTGCGTGGTTTCAAAAATTGCCATGCGGTGAACCAAAAGACGGGCCTGCGCCTCACGCTCACCCGCCACAACGTCGAGAACATCGAACAAATCCTGGATTTCATCGAGGACCAGGAAATCCAGCGGGTGTGTTTCTATCACCTCGTGCCGGCCGGCCGCGGCAGTGAGCTGCAAATGTTAGAACCGGGGGAGGCCCGGCATGCCATCGACACCTTGATCGCCCGCGTGGAAGCCTGGCACAAACAGGGGATCGAACGTGAGCTCCTGACCGTGACCCAGCCCGCGGACGGACCCTATCTGTTGGTGCGGATGGCGCGGGAAAACCATCCCAATCTCGAGGAAGCCCGTCGCTTGCTGGCGTGGAATGGCGGCGGTGCTAACAGCTCCGGCCGCGGCATCGCCAATATCGACACCCGCGGCGACGTCCACCCCGACCAGTTCTGGCAGGACTTGTTGCTGGGCAACGTTAAACAGATGGCGTTTTCCGAAATTTGGGACGGCAAAAACGCAGCCTCTGCGGAGGTTCTGGAATCGATCCGCTCGATCGGTCTGCTCACGCTCGAAGAACGGCAGGCGCGCATGACCGGCCCGTGTGCGGAATGCAAATGGTTCAACCTTTGCGGTGGCGGATTCCGCACCCGCGCGGCGTTTGCCAACTACGGCAATCTCTGGGGCTCCGACCCGGGATGCTATCTGCGCGCCGACGAAATCCGCGCCTGACGCGAGGGTTTCACAAGATATGCGGAATCTTTTTTGGCGTTATGCCAGGATTTTTTCCAAATGCCCGTTGCCAGCTGCAAAATCCGTGGTTAAGGAATGCGCATGACACTGCTTGCCGACAATTCCACCATCCTGACCAAGACCCAAGAACTCTGCGCGGAAATCGCAGGGCATCCGGTTTTCCTGCAATATCAAGCGCGCATCGAGAGTTTCCTCGATGATGATGATGCCCGCATGCAGTATCGGGGAGCCCATGAATTGGGCGAACAACTGCATCAAAAACAACATGCCGGCATTGAACTGGCCGCGGCGGAGATCAAGGCGTTTGAAGCGGCCCGGGATGCCTTGTTTGATAACCCGATCGCCTGTGATTTCATGGACGCCCAGCGCGAATTGGAGGGACTCCGCAAGGAAATCGGCAAATACGTCGGCTTGACCCTCGAGTTGGGCCGAATCCCCACGGTCGAGGATCTCGCCGAAACCGGCGGCGGCGGCGGTTGCTGCGGCGGCGGTGGTGGCGGTGGTTGCGGCTGCCATGATGGCGAAGAGGAGCACGGCCATGGTCACGGCGGCGGCGGATGCGGTTGCCATGACGAGGAAGGTGACCACGGCCACAGTCACGGTGGCGGTGGTTGCGGCTGCCATTGAGACCCGCGCCTTCGTTAGAACGCGTTGTTACCAACACGCCTACCAAGAAAGCCGCCGCGCGTAGGCGCGGCATGGGCATTGCGGCGGTCACTGAC
>JBAXPF010000176.1:0-8553 GCA_037132955.1 Verrucomicrobiota bacterium
CGTGGACTTCCATCCAGCGCGACAAATCGGCGAGCAGGCCGGCGAGGTGTTCGGGGCCGTGTTTGAGCAAGCTGGAAACCACCTGCACCACATCGGCACCGACCATGATACCCTTGATGATGTCCTCGAACGAATGCACGCCGCCGCTCAGCGCGATGCTGGCCTTGATGTGGCCATGGATGATGGCGATCCAGCGCAGGCGTTGGCGCAGTTCCGTCGAGTTGGACAACTCGAGGTGCGGGGTGGCCTCCAGCTCTTCGATGTTGATGTCCGGCTGATAGAAGCGGTTGAACATGACCACGCCTGCGGCACCGCAGGCGTCGAGTTGTTTGGCGAAATGCCCCGGCGAGGAGAAATACGACGAGAGCTTGACGGCGACGGGGATGGTGACGCTGGCTTTGACCGCCTCGAGGATATCGAGAGTGCGCTTTTCCACTGCGGTGCCGGATTCGTTCGGATTGGTGGCGACGTAATAGACGTTGAGTTCGAGCGCGTCGGCACCCGCTTGTTGGATAAGGCGGGCGTGATCGGTCCAGCCGCCCATGCTGATGCCATTGAGGGAACCGATGACCGGGATGGCAACCATTTCCTTTATTTTGGCGATTTGCTCGAGGTAGCGGTCCGGCCCGAGAGCGTAGTCTTTCATCTGCGGGAAATAGGAACTGGCCTCCGAGGACGAATCGGCGGAAAACTCGGTGTGGGCGAATTCCGCCAGTTGCTGGCTGGTGATTTGTTCTTCAAACAACGAGTGCATCATGATCGCAGCGGCCCCCGCGTCTTCAAGGCGGCGCACGGTGTCGAGCTTGTCAACCAAGGGCGAGGCGCCCGGCATCACCGGGTTTTTCAAGGGCAGACCGAGATAGGTGGTGGATAGATTCATGAGGATCAGAGGGTTGGTTTGGAGGATTCGGTAGTCGCGGCGATGGGCTCGGTGGTTGCGGCCATTTGTTGATAGAGGGCGAAGTGCTCCTTGACGGAAGCGGCGGCCATCTGTTGGAGCATGGCCGAGCGTTCCGGGTTGATGCGCTCCAACATTTGGAAGCGGGTCTCGTTGCGGGTGAATTCCGCCAGCGAGGCTTTGGGCGGCGCGGAATCGAGCTTCATCGGGTTTTCACCCGCCGCAGTGCGGCGCGGATCGAAGCGGAACAATGGCCAGTAACCGCAAGCCACCGCGCGTTTTTGTTGCTCGAGGCCTTGTGCCAGACTGTAGCCGTGCGCCACACAATGGCTGTAGGCAATGATGAGCGAGGGACCCGCATAACTCTCCGCCTCGCGGAACGCGGTGACCGTGTGCGCGTCCTTGGCACCAAAGGCGACCCGCGCGACATACACCGACCCATAAGTGGTGGCGATGAGGCCGAGGTCCTTTTTCGGCAAGGCCTTGCCGGCCATGCTGAACTTGGCAACCGCACCCAACGGCGTGGACTTCGATTGCTGGCCACCGGTGTTAGAGTAGACTTCGGTGTCGAGCACCAGGATGTTGACGTTGCGGCCGGAGGCGATCACATGGTCGAGTCCGCCGAAGCCAATGTCATAGGCCCAGCCATCGCCGCCGACTATCCACACGCTCTTGTCCACGAGGTAATCCGCCAGCTGGCCCAGCGTCGCCGCTTCGCGGCTGGTTTGGCCGCTGAGTGCCTGGCGCAGGGCGACGACGCGCTCGCGCTGGGCGTTGATGCCGGCTTCGTTCGATTGATCGGCGGCCAGCAGGCTGCTGACGAGGTCGTCGCCTAACAAGCAGGCCTGTTGGCCCAACAAAACCTGGGCGTAGGCGCGGGTTTGATCGAGGCTGGCGCGGAAGCCGAGGCCGAATTCCGCGTTGTCCTCGAAGAGTGAGTTGGCCCAGGCCGGGCCGCGGCCGCAGGCGTCCTTGGTGTAGGGCGTGGTCGGCAGGTTGCCGCCATAAATTGAGGAGCAACCGGTGGCATTGGCAATGAGCAGGCGGTCGCCGAAAAGTTGGGTGAGGAGTTTGACATACGGGGTTTCGCCGCAACCGGCGCAGGCACCCGAGTATTCAAACAAGGGCCGCATGAACTGCGAGGTCTTGACGTCGTCGCGCAACATCGCGCGGTCCGGATCCGGCAGGTCGAGGAAGAACGCATAGTTTTCGCGTTCGGCATCGCGCAGCGGGATTTGCGGCACCATGTTGATGGCCTTGCGGCTCGGATTGCTCTTGTCCTTGGCCGGGCAGACGTTGACGCAGAGCTGGCAACCGGTGCAATCCTCGGGGGCCACTTGCAACGAGTAGAGCATGCCGGGGTATTCGCGCACCTTGAACTCGGTGGACTTGAAGGTGGCCGGCGCGTGGGTTAGATGTTCGGGCATGAACACCTTCGGGCGGATCGCTGCGTGCGGGCAGACCATCGCGCACTTGTTGCACTGGATGCAGATATCGCTTTCCCACACCGGGATTTCATCGGCGATGTTGCGTTTTTCCCACTGCGTGGTGCCGGTGGGCCAGGTGCCATCAATCGGGAACGCACTGACGGGCAGCATGTCACCCTTGCCGCCGAGCATGATGGCGGTGACGCGTTGGACGAAGTCCGGCGCGTTGGGCGGCACGATTGGTGCGAGCCGCACGGTGGAGTCGGCGGTTTGCGGATATTCGATGAGGACGAGGTTGGCAAGGGTGCCGTCCACCGCATCATAGTTGCGCTGGACCACGGCATCGCCACGTTTGCCGTAGGTTTTCTTGATCGCGTATTTGATCGAGGCGATGGCTTCGTCTTTCTCCAACACGCCGGAGATGGCGAAGTAGCACGTCTGCATGATTGTGTTGATGCGCCCGGCCATGCCGCAGTTGCGCGCCACGGTGCTGGCGTCGATCGCGTAAAACACCAGTTTTTTGCGGATGATCTGTTCTTGCAAGTCCAGCGGCAGGCTCCCCCATACTGCGTGCGGATCGCCGGGCGAGTTGAGCAGGAAGATGCCGCCGGGCTTGACGTAGTCGAGCACGTTGACCTGGTTGATGAGGTCAAAGCGATGGCAGGCGACGAATTCGGCGCTGCGGATCAGATAGGTCGAGCGGATCGGTGCCGGGCCGAAGCGCAAATGGGAGACAGTCATCGCGCCGGCCTTCTTCGAGTCATAGACGAAATACCCCTGTGCGAAATTATCCGTGCCCTCGCCGATGATCTTGATGCTGTTTTTGTTAGCACCGACCGTGCCATCCGAGCCGAGGCCGAAGAACACCGCTTGTTTCATGCCCGGCGGCACCACTTCAAAGTCCGGATCGTAGGCCAGCGAGAGGCCGGTGACATCGTCGTTGATGCCCACGGTGAAGGTGGCTTTCGGCGCGGCTTTGGCCAGTTCGTCAAACACCGCCTTGACCATCGACGGGGTGAATTCCTTCGAGCCGAGGCCGTAGCGGCCGCCGATCATGCGGATCGTGTGGGTGTCTTGCAACAGGCCGAGGGTTTCCGCCTGGCGCAGCGCGGCACACACATCAAGGAACAACGGCTCGCCAACCGCACCCGGCTCTTTCGTCCGGTCTAACACCGCAATCGACTTGACCGTCTTGGGGAGCACCGCCGCAAAATCTTCCACTGAAAACGGCCGGTACAGGCGCACCTTCACCACCCCGGTTTTGTAGCCGTTGGCATTGAGCCAACCGACCGCCTCACCGGCGGCTTCCGCGCCCGAGCCCATCATGACGATGACCCGCTCGGCGGCCGGATCGCCCTCATAGTCAAACGGTTTGTAGGCGCGGCCGGTGCGCGCGGCGAACGCGTCCATCGCTTCTCTAACCAAACCGGGGAGCGCGTCGTAGAACGAATTGCAGCCTTCGCGGGCTTGGAAAAACACGTCCGGGTTTTGGGCCGTGCCGCGGATGACCGGGCGGTCCGGTGTCAGTGCGCGATCACGGATGGCGCGGATGCTATCCTCGTCGATGAGGGAGCGCAGGTCATCATCGCTGAGCAGCGCGATTTTGGAAACCTCATGCGAGGTGCGGAAGCCATCGAAAAAGTGCAGAAACGGCACCCGCGAACGCAGCGTCACCATTTGTGAAATGACCGCCGTGTCCTGGGCCTCCTGCACCGAGCCGCCCGCCAACATCGCGAATCCCGTCTGGCGGCAGGCCATCACATCCGAGTGATCGCCAAAGATGCTCAAGGCGTGGGTGGCCAGCGCGCGGGCCGTCACGTGCAGGCAGAACGGCAGCAGTTCGCCCGCAAACTTATACATGTTGGGAATCATCAGCAGCAACCCTTGCGACGCGGTGAACGACGCGCTGAGCGAACCCGCCAACAGGGCTCCGTGCAAGGCCCCGGCGGCACCCCCTTCGGATTGCATTTCCACCACACTGGGGACCGCTCCCCACAGGTTTTTTCTGCCGCCAGCCGACCATTCGTCCGCGAATTCCGCCATCCCGGATGACGGCGTGATCGGATAAATGGCAAAAAATTCGTTGAGTCGGTAAGCTACGGAGGCCACCGCTTCGTTCGCGTCGAGGGTGCCCATGGCACAGGTTGAGGTTGCGTTCACGCTGCGAAAAATCCCTAAAAAGAGCCGCAGGTCCACAAAATAGCAGAGTCTGAGGTAAAAAAAGCCGATTATGCGAAGTGGCTACGGCGACCATTTATGAATTGCCGCGCATTTTATGCTTTGGGGTTGCCACGGCGGACGGCGGCGGCTGGGATCGCGGGCGTCAGCGGGAGAGCCGCTGAACTCTTCGGGAGGCCCGTCACGCGGGCGCTCAATTGATGGGGAATCCGGTGCCGTCGTCATTCACACCTGTGGGTGGCGGTCATTCCGGAGCGGTATCGCCACTGTGAATTTTTGTTGCCACCGCAGCAAAAACAGCCAGAGCACCAGTCCGGGGGGTCGTTTCATCCGTCTGCGATCTACAGACCATTGAATGCTAACCAATGACCTATCAAAAAAGGCCTCGTCGAGGCGATTGTTGTGGTGCCCTGGCACTTGCCGCCCTGTGCTTTCCCGTTACCGCGATCGCGGAAGTGGAAAATGAATTATCGCCCTTGGTGGTTTCGGCCCTGCGCATCCCGCAGGCTGCCTCCACCGTCACGTCCGCAGTGACTGTGCTGGATCCGCAAGCGCTGGAGGCCCGCGGCCTGTTGCAATTGCGCGACGCGCTGAATGAATCCCCCGGCGTGATTGCCACCTCCACCAGCGGCCAGACCGGCGCGGTGGGTGCCTTGTTGATCCGTGGCACCACCACCGCCTATTCGCAAATGGTCGTCGATGGCATGCGCTTGGGCGATGCCTCATCCTCGCTTGGCAATTTTTTCAGTGCCTGCCGGGTCTATGACATTGGCCGCATGGAGATTCTGCGCGGCCCGCAAGGCGCCATGTATGGCGGCGAATCCGTCGGCGGCGTGTTGTGGCTGGAAACGATGCGAGGCACCGGCACCCCCCACGGCATGCTGACTGCCGAGGGCGGCTCGTTTGGCTCGTTTGCCGTCAATGCCACCCACCAGGGCGAAGTCGGCGATCTTTCCTATTTCCTGGCCGGCGGCTATGAACAAACCGCCAACGATGCACCTAACCAGGACTTCCACCAGAGCCATGCCGCCCTGCGGGTGGAGGCCAAAGTCAACAAGGTGTGGACCGTCGGCACCACCTTCCGCGGCTTTGAAAATTATTATGAAAATGGCACCGCATCCGATGATCGGGTCCATGCGGCGCTCGCCACCCTGCAGGCGACCGGTGTCATCTCGGATCGCTGGACGGCACACTTCCTGGTGGGCGTCCAGAAGGAGTCCTATGACAGCGATTACCATGTGGGAACCTACGGCAGCGACATGCAGGCCACCGCCCTATCCACCGACCAAAGCATCGCCATCACCGACGAACTCAGGCTCCTGGCCAACGCCTTCTTCCAGCGCAATATCTACGATAGCGCGTCGGCTGACACTTGGTCTAACAGCCGAACCAACGACTCGTGCAACCGCTATGGCGCGGGGGCCGCGCTGGAATGGAGTCCCACCCCGCAACTCACCACCAGCGCTGCGCTGCGCTGGGAGGACTACGATTCCTACGGCAGCGAACTGACCTGGCGCGTCGGCTCGGCCTATCAAATCCCCGCCACCGGCACCACCCTCCGCGGCGGCGTGGGAACCTCCTTCCGCACGCCCACCTTCCTCGATCTGCATGGCTCGACTTGGGGTGATCCCAATCCCAATCTCGTGGCGGAAGACGCCTTGGGCTGGGATGTGGGCATCGTGCAAAAGCTCACCGACCAGCATCAACTCGAAGTCACCTGGTTCCGGAACCAAATCCAAAACCAAATCAAGTATGTGTCCTACCCCTACCCGTTGTGGGGCGGAAAATCCGTGAACCTTCCCGGCACCACCACCACCGAGGGACTCGAACTCGGAATGAAAGGTGGCTGGCTGGATCGCCGCATCGAATACCGTTTGGCATGGACCCTGTTGGCAAAAAGCATGGCCGATCAGCCGCGCAATGCGGTCAATGCCTCCATCGATTGGAAGCCCACTTCACTCTCCATGATTGGCATTGGGGTTGCTCATTTGTCCGACCACTCGTGGGGCGCCGACCCCATCGCGGCCTACACGCTGGCACGGGTGTATGGGTCCTATCAAATCACGGACAGCATCAAACTCCACGCACGCGTCGAGAATGTTTTCAACCAGAACTACGAATTGTCCAACCCGTCCGCAGCCTGGGGCGGCACTCCAATCAAAGGTGCAGGCACCGGAGTTTATACCGGCTTGACCTTCGCCTGGTAGGGACCGTTCTTCGAACGGTCCGGCTGGCAAAGGGTGGCGGTTCCATGACCGGTTCTAGCAATTTTCAAAATGCCGCTTGAAGGGCGGGTGATGGAAGTGCAAACCGCAGTCATCCCGCCCCCACCGGACGCCTCGGAGAGGCATCCCTGCCATTCACATCCCATATTCCGCGACGGTCGCGGTCCAGTATTTGCCCTTAGGTTGACGCCAATGGGCAGGTGCTGGCTCCGGCATTTGACCGCCGGTGACGACCTAACAAAGAGGGGCGATTTGCCTGGTGAATTCCAATGAGTCAGTCAGGCCATCTTCTCCCGCAGGCGCGGGATCCGGTTCCGAATCGCCCGGTCTTCTCCCCTTCCTCGGGATGCCTGAGGCTGCGCCATTTGACCGCCGGTGACGACCTAACAAGGAGGGGCGATCTCCGAATCGCCCGGTGATTGAATCGTCGCGGTGCCGAGAACCGGTGCGACTCCCGAGGGCGGGGAAAAGAGTGGGCGATTCGGAGATCGCCCCTCCTTGATGCCGCCGTGCCATGGGATTTTGGTTTCCTTTGCGCCCGTCACCGCTACCTTGTTGCCTCCCCTCACCCTCGCCGATACCCCCCGAGTCGCCATGCTTCGCTCCCTTTGCTCATCGCTTGCCGCCATTTTGTTAGGCTGCGCCCTCGCTGCCGCCAAACCTGCCGCGAAACCCGCGCCGGCACCCGCCACGGCCGCGCCGGTGATTCCCGCCGGCACCACCCTCAAGCTCGCCGCCTCCGCCAAGGCGCAACAGATCGAGTCTCCCACCGCGCTCGCCTTTGATGGGGCCGGCCGGCTGTTCATCACTGAAAACCCGCGCCATGCCCGGGACGTAAAGGCGGAGCGCCAGCACCTCGCGTGGTATCTCGACGACCTCGCCGCTAACAAGACCTCCGACCGTCTCACCCTTTTGGAAAAATGGAAGGGGAAGATCCCGCCGGACTATCTGACGGAAAACTCCGGGCGGGTGCGCCGCCTCGCGGATGTTGATGGCGATGGCGTGTTCGAAGAATCCAAGGTCTTTGCCGAGGGCTTCAACGATCCGCTCGATGGCGCGGCCACCGGGGTCCTGGTTGTGCAAGATTGCGTCTATCTTGCCTGCTCGCCCAAGCTGTGGCTGTTGCGCGATGCGGATGGCAAGGGCGTCGCCGCTTCGCGCCAGGTCCTCCAGGATGGCTTCGGCGTGCGGCTTGCCCCACGCGGCCATGACATGGGCGGCTTGACCCTCGGCCCGGATGGCCGCCTCTACGGCGTCATCGGCGACCGCGGCCTGAACCTCGCCACCAAGGCCGGCCAAACCTATCAATATCCTAACGAAGGCTGCGCGTTTCGCATCGAGCCGGACGGCTCGGGCTTTGAAGTCTTCCATACCGGCCTGCGCAACCCCAAGGGCATTGCCTTCGATGCCCTCGGCAATGCCTTCACCGTGGATGGCAACTCCGGCCACGGCGATGCCTCCCGCATTATCTATCTGGTCGAGGGCGGCGACTCCGGCTGGCGAATCGGGCACCAAACGCTGCTCGATTATTACCGCGAGGTCGGCCTGTCGGAAGCCCCACCCACCCGCTGGCTGGACGAGCACATGTGGGAACTCCGGCATGAACTCCAACCCGCCTATGTCCTTCCGCCCTCCGGCCACCTCGCGTCCGAACCGGCAGATCTAACCATTCATCCCGGCACCGGCTTCCTCGAAGCCGAGGCCGGGCGCTTCCTCATCTGCGACCATGGCGGCGACGCCGCGCACTCCGGCGTCATCTCCTTTGCCATGATTCCGGACGGCGCGGGCATGAAGCTCGCCGATTCCCGCCCGCTGCTCCAAGGCA
>JBAXPF010000177.1:0-8475 GCA_037132955.1 Verrucomicrobiota bacterium
AGGATATGGTCAACAATAAGTTCCGCATTTGGCCGTCAGAGTTGGGATGCAATGCTAGGCGCAAATCGTGCGGTGTGGCTCAGCCACATAAGCGATTTGTAACGACGCAGTGCGCCCAAATCTGACGAGCCAAATGCGGAACTTATTGTTGACCATATCCTAAGGGGCGTTGAGTGCTTGCGTCAGTGTTGACTGTATTTTGATAGAAAACTGAAAGCGGGTGAGGGGGGACTAAAAGGTTACGGCATTGGCATTGTCTATCGGAATTCACAGGAATCCGGCGCGGTGGCGTGGTGGCAAACCCGCCAACCCGCCGACCTGCCGCTGACGATCGAGCTTTATGGCAGGGAGCTTGTGCCGCGGCTCAAGGATCTGGGCCTGAAGATGTTGTTAGAGCCGGGGCGCCTCATCGTGGGCAATGCCGGAGTGTTGGTGACGCGCTGTCTGTATGAGAAAAAGGGCGCGGCCAAAACCTTCAAGATTGTCGATGCCGGAATGAATGACCTGATCCGTCCCGCACTCTACGAAGGGCATCATGAAATCGTGCCGCTGGCCCAGCCAACCAGTGAGGAGCGCGTGGTGGTCGATGTGGTCGGGCCGATCTGTGAAAGCGGAGACTTCTTCTGCCAAGACCGGGCGCTGCCGGATTTCCATCCGGGCGAGTGCGTGGCGCTGATGTCCGCCGGAGCCTATGGCTTTGCCATGGCCTCGAATTACAACTCGCGCCCGTTGCCGGCCGAGGTGTTGGTGGAGGGCGGCACCGCCACACTTGTTAGAAAACGGCAAGCCCTGGACGATCTGATCGCTGGGGAGCTGTGAGCTCTTTCCAGCCTTTACAGATCCAAGTCCCCGGTGAGTTTGGGCGGCACGAGATAGACCAGGGTGCCGTAACGGCTTGGGGGCTCGAGGCGGAGACAGGCGAGGGCACCTTTTTTCATGTGGATGGCGGCACCGTAGGCGCCAATGCACCATTGGATGATGCGCGAGAGATCCGGTTCATGACCGACGATGGCCACGCGGGCGAAATCAGGGAACGCGGCCAATTCCGCCAGGGCGGTTTCCGGGGCGCATCCGCAGGCCAGCCAGCCTTGGACCACCGGTCCGGGAAGGCCCGCGGCCTGACAAAATTCCTCGGCGGTTTGCAGGGCACGCACCAGAGGGCTGGTGAGGACGATTTCCGGGGTGAGGCCAGCGGCTTGCAGGACACGACCGGCGCGGCGCGCTTGATGGCGACCTTTTTCCACCAAGGCACGGGCACTATCGCCTTGCGGATGATGGTCCTCGGCTTTGCCGTGGCGCAGGAGAATGAGTTCCATGGAAAATTTGAAATTTGAGATACGCCGTGCGCTCACATCGTCATGCCGCCATCGACGGCGATGACCTGGCCAGTGATGTAGCGGGCGGCGGGGCTGGCGAGAAAAGTGACCATGGCGGCAATATCCGAGGATTCCCCGAAGCTGCCGAGCGGGATTTTTTGCAGCACGGCCTCGCGGATCGCCAACGGGAGATCCGCGGTCATGTCGGTGGTAATGAAGCCGGGAGCCACGGCGTTGCAGGTGACGGCGCGTCCGGCGAGTTCGCGGGCGACCGCCTTGGTGAAGCCGATGAGGCCGGCCTTGCTGGCGGAATAGTTGGCCTGACCGGCATTGCCGATGAGGCCGATGACGGAGGCGATGTTGATGATGCGCGGGTCCTCGGCTTTCATCAGGACGCGCATAAAGGCTTTGACCGTGTTGAAAGCCCCCTTGAGGTTGGTGTCCAGCACCGTGTCCCAATCCTCCTCTTTCATCCGCATGAGCAACCCGTCACGGGTGACGCCGGCATTGTTGACCAAAATATTGACCGTGCCGAGTTCCTCGCCGATGCGCTTGGCCAACTCCTGCACGGCGGCGTGATCCGCCACGTCCACCGCATAGGCGGTGGCCGCCCCCGGATAGTCGGCGTTGATTTCATCGGCGGCCTTGCCACAACTCGCGGCACTGCGGCTAACGAGGGCCACTTGGGCCCCCTCGGCAGCGAAGGCGCGGGCGATTTCCTGGCCGATCCCGCGGCCACCTCCCGTGACCACGACCGTCTTGTTTGCAAAGCGTTGCATGGCTGCAAGCATGGGGCGCAACCCGCGGGGTGTCAATGGCCGTGGCTGGAGAAAATCCAACCCGCCAACAGAATTTCGCTAGACCTCCCTAGCAAACCGCGCCAGGTTTCCCGCAGTGGATTGCAACCTGTTGCGCATTTTCTGGAATAGATGCCAGGGTTGAATCCTCCCACCTTGGTTATGAGTGAATTTGCTGAACTGGTTGATGCGCATTATCAGGGGCTGTTCCGCTTTGCGGTGTCGTTGACCCGGGATGCGGATCGGGCCGCCGATCTGGTGCAAGAAACGTTTTGCATCTGGGCCGCCAAGGGCAGCCAGTTGCGCGACCACAGCAAGGCGAAAACCTGGCTCTTCACCACCCTGCACCGCGAGTTTCTCGGGCAACGCCGGCACGCGGAACGGTTTCCCGAAGAAGAACTCGACGAACGCACCGCCGCCACGTCCGCGCCGGAAGACGACGCGGACCGCCAGATGGACGCGCACCGCGCCCTCGAATTATTAGGGTCGCTTGATGAGGCCTTCCGCGCACCGATGAGCCTGTTCTATCTGCAACAGCACAGCTATAAGGAAATCGCGGAAATTCTGGACATCCCGATTGGCACGGTCATGTCGCGGTTGTCCCGCGGCAAAGAAATCCTGCGGCGCCAGATGACGACGACCCCATCCAGTGTGCCGAAAAACGTGCTACAACTCCAACGGGAGGCTGTGCACCAACGCCGTGGATAAGGAACAAGCACGTTTCGTCCTGCGCAGCTTCCGCCCCGATGGGTCGGATTGCTCGGACCCTGAATTTGCCGAAGCACTCAAACTGGCCCATCAGGATCTGGAGCTTGGCCAGTGGCTGGCCAGTGAACGCACCTTTGACGCAGCGTTTGCCGCGGCCTTGGCCGAGGTGAAGCTACCGGTGGAGTTGTGCAAGAATATCCTCGCAGGCCTCGCCATTGAGCGCGGCGATTTGCCCCAAGCCGCCGACGCCATGGATTCCTCCATGATCGGTGCACTCGCCTCAATTCAGCCGCCGCCAGCGCTGCGTGCCGAATTGCTCGCGGCCATGGCGCGCAGCGCGCGGCCACGACCCTCGTTGTGGCGGCGTGTGGCCATGCCCTTGGCGGCCGCCGCCGGCATTGGCCTGGCACTTTTCATCACCCGGCGCACTGAGCCGCTGTTGCGGGTGGCGCAGAACCGCTCAGTGCCGGTGGAATTTGTGGAAGCGGGGTTTATCCGTGCCTATGAGTCCCCACAGTTCCGCCTGGATGAAAAGCTCGACGACCACGACGCGCTCATCAACCGTCTCAAAGAGCGCAAGCTGCCGTGCCCGTGCTGCCTGCCGCGCGGCTTGAATCAGGCGAAGGGCCTCGGCTGCCGCGAACTCGTCATCGATGGCAAGAGCGGTTCGCTCATTTGCTTCAACAGCCCGGAAAACGGCATCATCAACCTCGTGATTTTCCGTCGCGAGGATGTGCTCGGCGATCTCCCCCAGCGCCAGTCACCCGCGTTCGCGCAATGCGGCGACTGGGCCGTGGCACGGTGGGGCGACGATGAGCGGGTGTTTGTGCTGTTAGGAAAAGACACCAACGTCACCAAGCTCGCCGCCTTGTTTTGAACTGGTGCCCGCCACAAAACTTTTCGCGCCTGGCCGCGACTTTGGATTGCAGCGCGCCCGGCAATGCCTCATGAACGCTGCCGATGACCGGACGGGAAATTCGTGATGCGCTTGACGCGGCGCAAGTGCTGCCAAGCAAACAACTCGGCCAGAATTTTTTGATCGATCCTAACATGGCGCGCTGGATCGTGGCGCAACTCGAAGCCACCGCCGATGAGGCCGTGGTGGAGGTCGGTCCCGGCACCGGTTCGCTCAGCGAGCACTTGGTGGGCAAAGTCCGGCGCCTCATTCTCATTGAATTCGACGCCCGGCTGGCGGCCGCGCTGCGCGAGCGCTACCGCGATGAGGCGAGTGTGGAGGTGCATCACGCGGATGGCGCGAAGTTCGACGGCCGGGTGCTGTTCAAACATCGCCCGCTCAAATTCCTCGGCAACCTGCCCTATTCGTCGGGCGGCGCGATCTTGAAAAACCTGTTGGGGCGCCCGCATCCCTTCGCGCGGGCGGTCATCATGTTGCAAAAGGAAGTCATCGACCGCCTCGCCGCCGGTCCCGGCACCAAGGACTACGGCGTGCTGTCGTTGCGCACGCAGGCGAATTGGCATGTCACGCCGCTGCGCAGCGTGCCGCCCGAAGCGTTTTATCCGCGTCCGACGATCGACTCCAGCGTGGCGGTGTTGCGGCCCCGCACCGGCGACCTGCCGGCCTTTGACGCGCGGCTGTTTGATGAATTGATTCGCCGCGGCTTTGCCCAACGCCGCAAGCAGCTCAAAAAACAACTGCCGCCCGCGCCGGCGTGGGAACCCCTCGCCGCCACCCTCGGCCTGTCCGCCACCGTGCGGGGCGAGCAACTCACCCTGGCCCAGTGGATCGAACTCACCCACTCCTACGACCCGCACCCGCTCAAAAATTGCCCGCAGCGGGCCGGGGAAATGTTTGATGTGGTTGATGCCAGCGATCAGGTCATTGGCACGGCCACCCGGGCGGATGTGCATGCCGGGAACTTGCTGCACCGCGCGGTGCATGTGATGGTATTCAACAAGCGCGGCGAGCTTTTGCTCCAACAGCGGTCCCGCCTCAAGGATGTGCATCCGGGTCTGTGGGGTTCCAGCGTGTCAGGCCATCTCGATGCCGGTGAGGATTACGCCACGGCTGCCATCCGCGAACTCGATGAGGAAATGGGCATCCGCGGGGTGATTCCGGAGGAAATCGCCCGCATCAGCGCCGCCGAGTCCACCGGCTGGGAACACGTCAGGATCTATCAAGCCCGCC
This sequence comes from Verrucomicrobiota bacterium, assembly GCA_037132955.1. Lineage (GTDB taxonomy): Bacteria > Verrucomicrobiota > Verrucomicrobiia > Verrucomicrobiales > Akkermansiaceae > Luteolibacter. The sequence goes on from JBAXPF010000177.1 coordinate 4,968, forward strand.
ACGATGGACCGTTGCTCTTCCCCTGTGCGGAGGTCGAAGCCGCCCTCTGGTTGCCGCTGCCCGAGGTCCGGGCTTGGGTCGCCAGCCGCCCGGCGGATTTCTCCTCGGGCTTCACCGCCTGCTGGGACCGCGCCGGACTCCAAGAACCGGAAAAAACGCTCGACGCACAGCGACTGCCGCCACCCTGCGGGTAGTCCAGTGCTGTGAGTTTTGCCAATGCGACTGCGGGAGCGCAAAGAGGCGGCGGGCATTCTGCCCGGAGCCTTCAGTAACAGATCCCTGTGCTCGCCTGACAGTATTGGGCGGGTAGTCCTTGCCAGTAGCATGCACACGGCCCATCGTCTGCGGCCTGATGCGCTTTGTCATCCTTGGAAGTGGAAGCAGTGGCAACGCGGCGCTCGTCGAGTGCGGCGGGCTGCGTCTCATGATTGATGCCGGACTGAGTGCCAAACAACTCACCCTGCGCCTTGCGCAAGTGGGCGTGGCGCCCGCCTCGCTCGATGGCATTCTGCTCACCCATGAGCACGGCGATCACGTCCGCGGGCTTAAAGTCTTTCTCAAACAAAACCCACTGCCGGTGTTCGCCACGGCGGCCACCTCGCGGGTGGTCCGTGAAGCGGGCATCGACGGCGGCCAGTGGAAATTGTTTGAAGCCGGCCGGACGTTTGCTATCGGCGAGGTGACCATTGATTCGTTCGCAATCCAACACGATGCGGTGGATCCGGTCGGCTTCGTCATCCACCATCAAGCCAAGCGTCTGGGATTGCTCTCGGACGCCGGCTTTGTCACCCGCAGCATGACGGAAAACCTGCGCGAATTGAACGGCCTGTTTATCGAGGCCAACTATGACGATGATTTGCTCGAAGCGGACACCAAGCGCCCGTGGCCGACCAAACAACGCATCCGCTCGCGCCATGGCCATTTGTCTAACACGCAGGTGACGGAGCTGGTTAGGGAAATCGCCCACCCGGCCTTGGCACGCGTGGTTCTCGGGCATCTGAGCGCGGATTGCAATGTCCCGCAACTGGCGCTCAACCTGCTGCGCGAGTGTCTGACAACCCTCGGCCACCACCACACCGAGATCCACTGCGCCTGCCCGCACGAGCCCACCGGATGGTTCGCGGTGTGAGGCATCCCGGCCTCACAGATCCTGCTCGATTGCCTTGAGGGTGAGAAACCACTTGTTCCAGCGCCGCTGGTGCGGCTCGATCGCCTGCTTCTCTTCCGCAAGGTGCCTGCGGATGGCCCCGAGGCAATCCACATAGTCCTGAAAGACGATGCGCAAAGCTTCCTCATAATCCGCGCTGAGGGTGGTGGCAAACGCGCCACAGGTATCTAACAAACGTTGCTTGAAATCCGCGACGAGTGCCCTGCGGGTCAGCCACCCGATGAGCAACCCGGCCAGGCAAAACAACGCGGACAGGCCACACAACACGGGCGGGGCCCACGGCACCGCGCACGCGCCGCAGGTGGCTCCGGCCCCCAACAGTGACAACATCATGAAGGTGAATGATTTCAAGGCGACGTTGCGGCGGCGCAGATCCTTGCCGAGTTGGTTGCGCACTTTCAAATCGCCGATCCCCTGGCGGGCCGCGCAACCGAGGCGTTGCACGAAACGGCGGCGGGCGGTGGCCAGCGTGGCATCGAGCCGGCCCGGATCGCCCAAGTCCACGCCCATCATCTGCCGCACGCGCTCGCCAAGCTGGTTCCAATGCTTGCGGCAGGCCTCCACGACTTTCTCGCCGTCGGCTTCGGCCACGGTCTCCACTGCCGCTTGCAGGCGCTCAATGAACACCGCTTCCATTTCCTGGCCGGTGCGGTCACCCACAAACAGCCGGAAAACCGAGCGCGTCACGCCGAGCCGCTTGCCCAGCAACCGGGTCACCCCCACCGCCTCGCTTTGGAAAACTTCCGCAACGCCCGTTAGATGCAGCGGCAGACGGGCGAGCAGTTGCTCACGCATCGCGTCGATCTCACTTTCGATGGCAGCGAGGAAGTTGCCCTGCGCCCCGATCCCGTTGGTTTGATTCTCCAGCCGGTCCTCGACACGGCGCAAGGCCGCCGCCGCCTGGGCCCGCCACTTTTCTAACAAATCATTGCGGGCTGGCGCATCGCAAATATTTTTGGAAATGAAGTCCTCGAGCGCGGGGTAGCCACTGGCGACAAATTGTTGCGCGGCAAACGGCGCGGCGAGTTTTGCTTCACAGGCGAGTTTCCCGGACACTGCAAACATCGGCGGCGCCTGGCCAAGGCGCTTGAAGGCGAGGTCTCGCATATGCCCCAGGATCACCCCGACGTCGGCAGGAGCGCATTGATCGATTTGCTGGATGATGAGGACAAGCCGCCCGAGAGTGTCGGTTGGCAAGCGCGAGATGAAGTTCCAGGTGGCCGCCGCCCATGGGTTGGATGCCGGAAACACGCAAAATATCAAATCGGCCTCAGGCAGGATCCGCGCGATGACCGGGGCGTGACCGGCGACCGCGGAATTGGTGCCGGGAGTGTCCACCAAGTTGAAGTCGCGCAAGAACGCCAGCGGACGGTACCGTTCTTCGAGCAACGGGGTGACGGGCACCTCGCGGCTGGCAGCGCCATGGCGATACCACAGCACCTGCTTGGTTTCCGGCAAGACATTGACCTTGCACACTTCGCACCCGAACAAGCCGTTGAGAAAGGTGGACTTGCCTGCGTTGACCTCACCGCAAACCACAAACAAAAACGGCGAACCCATCTCCACCGCGGCGTGCGGCAAGGACTCGGCCAACTCCGTGCCGGTGTCTGCCGCCAGCACCGCGACACCGGCCATCACCTCGAACAAGCGCTCGCGGATCGCGAAGTGACGCTCGCCAAACATACAATGCGCGGGAAAAGGGTTAGGGCGCCGGGGTTGGAGCTGCCGCTTGTGCAGCGGCCACCTCGCCTTTCATCGCCAACAATTGGGAAACCGTCACAAACTTGAATCCCCGCCGCAACAACCCGTCCAGCGTGGCCGGCATCGCATCCACGGTCTGCGCATGCAGGTCGTGGGCCAGAATGATGCTGCCGGAGGTCGTGCCGGCAAGGATGCGCGAACTGACCGCCGCGGGCCCCGGTCGTTTCCAATCCAGCGGATCGACCGACCACAGAATGATCGGATAGCCGAATTCCGCGTTCACCCACTCACGCTGGCGTTGCAGCATGCCGCCGTAGGGCGGACGCAGACTGCGGGGCGACACCCCGGCGGCGCGGACGATGGCGTCGCGGGTGCGGGTCAGTTCCGACCGCACCTCGGAGTCACTCAGTTTGGACAGAAGGCGGTGGCTGTAGCTGTGATTGCCGATTTCATGACCTTCGGCTACGACGCGGCGGACGACCTGCGGATACAGCTCCACGTTGCTGCCCACCATGTAGAAGGTGGCCTTGATGTTGCGGGCGCGCAGCATATCGAGCAACCGCGGGGTGTTTTGCGGATGCGGGCCATCGTCAAAGGTGATGGCGATGTATTTGTCGGCCACCGTCACCCGCGAGAACG